>SBGE01000058.1 GCA_006226755.1 Deltaproteobacteria bacterium
TACTTGCTTGGACTGTCTATTGGAATTCCGCCACCACGATTTGAACCACTAGTCAGACGAATCTGGTCATCGGCCGATCTCTGATTGTTGATTTCTTTAAGCCACTTTGAGAATTTTTCTCCACCATCTATCGCAAGCTGAGTTTCTGGTGCGTTGGCCTTCATCATTCCTTGACCAAATTTCACCCAATGCTGTCTAAGCAATTGTTGAGATTCTTCAAATGTCAGTTCAAGGGGTAGGTGAGGATGGTGCTCAGAAGCAAAAAGTTTTGTTGTGACGACAAGGGTCAAAATGAGTGCAAAGTGTTTCATATTTCTCTCTCCCAGAGGTGGTCTAACATACCTATTCTTGGGGTCTGGAGCAAGGATCTTGAAAAAAAGAGAGGTGAGAGATTTCAGGAACTTAAATAAAAAAGGCCTTCAATTCTGAAGGCCTTTTTGACTTAACATTGTGTGTTGTCGAGTCCACTCATTAAATCCTTAAAGAGCTCTGGACTCAAAGTCGGACTGTAGATACCAACCCAGGCCAAGAATGACAACCGAAAATTTCCTTAATGCCTTGTGTAGGCGTTTCCTTCCCTTTCTATAAAACTTGTATAGGGCATCGGCTTTTTATAAAATGCCTTGTACCGAAAATTTCACAAAAAAGGAAAAGTCTTTATGGATAAGATTTGGCTTAAAAACTACCAAGAAGGGGTCCCCGCAGAAATCGATCCCAACGAATATCAAAACATCCCAGAAATTTTGGAGAACGCATTTACGAAGTATGCCGACAAACCATCATTTCATTGTATGGGAAAAACTTTTACTTACAGAGAAATTGATCTTCTCTCAAAAAAGTTTGCAGCTTACCTTCAAAAAGACCTCGGTCTAAAAAAAGGTGATCGAGTTGCATTGATGATGCCAAACATTCTTCAGTATCCCGTAGCACTCTTTGGAGTATTAAGAGCTGGGATGATTGCTGTTAACGTTAACCCACTTTATACAGCAAGAGAGCTTGAGCATCAGTTGATTGACTCTGGTTCTAAAGCAATTGTGATTTTTGAAAACTCTGCAGCTGTTCTTCAAGAAATTCTTGCGAAGACTCCTGTAAAGACTGTTATCACAACTCAAATTGGTGACTTCCTTAAGTTTCCAAAGTCTTTAATTGTTAACTTTGTTATCAAGCATGTTAAGAAGATGGTTCCAGCTTGGAGTATTCCAGGATCTGTTTCTTTTAAAGATGTTGTTTTCAACTCTGATGAGTCCAGATGGGAAAAACCAACTCTTACTCATGAAGATACAGCGTTCCTTCAGTACACCGGTGGTACAACGGGTGTTTCTAAAGGTGCTGAACTTACTCATAAGAACATTGTTTCCAACATGCTTCAGGCCAAGGCCTGGATTGGAGATTTGGTTGAGCCAGGTAAGGATATTATCATTACCCCACTTCCGCTCTATCACATCTTCTCTTTGACAGCGAACTGCTTTATCTTCTCTTCACTTGGTGCTTTGAATATTTTGATCACCAATCCAAGAGATATTCCTGGATTCGTTAAAGAACTTAAAAATTGGAACTTCACGGCCTTTACTGGTGTGAACACTCTTTTTAACGGTCTTCTTAACAATCCAGATTTTAAAGATGTCGACTTCTCTCACTTGAAAGTAACTCTTGGTGGCGGGATGGCCGTTCAAAGACCAGTTGCTGAGAAGTGGAAGCAAGTAACAAAAACTCCTTTGATCGAAGCTTACGGTCTTACTGAAACTTCACCAGCTGCTTGTATCAACCCAATGAACCTTCCTGATTACAACGGAAAAATCGGTATGCCGATTTCTTCTACTGAAATGGTGATTAAGGATGACGACGGTAACGATATGCCAATTGGAGAGTCTGGAGAGATCTGTATCAAAGGACCTCAGGTCATGAGAGGTTACTGGAATAGACCAGAAGAAACGGCCAAGGTTATGACCAGTGACGGATGGTTTAGAACAGGTGATATCGGAGTTATGGACGATAGAGGATATTTCCAAATCGTGGATAGAAAGAAAGATATGATCCTTGTTTCTGGATTCAACGTGTTCCCTAACGAGATTGAAGAAGTTGTGGCCTCTCATCCAAAAGTTCTTGAGTGTGCTTGTATTGGTGTACCTGATGAAAAATCTGGTGAAGCCGTTAAGCTTTTTGTGGTTAAAAGTGATGAATCTTTGACTGAAGACGAAGTTAAGGAATATTGCACGAAAGAACTTACTGGTTATAAAAGACCAAGATATGTTGAGTTCAGGAAAGACCTTCCTAAGACAAACGTAGGGAAAATCCTACGAAAAGACCTTAGAAACGAAACTCAAGCCAACGCTTGATCTAAATTGCCCCCTCTTAGGCCTTAAGAGGGGGTTTTTTCCGCCTAAATTTGTCCAAAATGAGATCTGGCTTATAATAGAGTCATGAGCAAGATGTTCGTCGCCTGGCTTGGGGCGGAAACCAAATTGTCGAAGAGTCTAAGTAAAGCTTTAAAAGAGAAGCTAGGTGAAGCCGAGCTTGTCTGGAATCATTACAGCATAGAAGATAACTCCATTGGAGACTTTTTTGTCGACCATAAGCTTGAACCTTTTGAGTGGATCTTTGTCGACTTCACAACTCATCCTTCCTATAAGATTGATCTTACAAAAATTATAGGTAAGTATTCGACTTTCAAGTCTTCAACCCTGATAGGAGTCATCGGTAAAAAGACTGACATTTTACTGGATACTGATTTTATAGGACTTCCTTTCAATGTTCTTTGTGTTCCCAAGAAAGACGTCAAGGACATCATTGAAGACATAGAGATCATTACAGGTAAAGGTAAATTCAGTGATGAGTATTTCAAAACCATGGGATTCAATCATATCCTATGGGTTCAGATGCCTTGTAAAGCCAATCATAAAGACGAAATGATCAAGCTCTACCCCCATACGATGGATTTCTCTCCAATCCCTGACATGAAAAAAGAAATGCAAGGTATGAAACTCAATGAGAAATCTATGGAGCACATTTGGGCCAACCAACCAAATGACTTCATCTCAATCACAATACATAAAAAGAAGGGTGAAGAACTTTTTTTTCAGGCCAATGAGTTTGAAGCCGAGGATGATAAATTTAAAATCAAACTTCCTCCTAAGGAAGTGAGAGAATTTGGGAATGCCATATCTTCATCAAGAGTTTCAAGGGACATGAGAAAGCGAGTTTTGGTTTTTGATCCTCAGATGCAATTTTTCTCCAGATGCTGGGGAAAGAATTATCTCGATGAAAAAGTAAACATGTTCAACTTTCCTTACTTCACTTCTGATTTTAGAATTTTGAATGCCTTGTCTCCCGATATGGTAATTGTCAGAGCATCTAAAGAAGACGGGGATGGAGGAGCTTCTGAAGCAGAAGTACTTTCATTGGTTGAAGAGATCAACAAACTTGAAAATCATCAGCCAACCGTAGTGGTATTCAATTGTCCACAAATTTTATCAGTAAAGAGCGATCGATTATTGAAAGTTCCTTTTGATATGGACGAAGAATTTACTGATAAACTGATCGAAAAACTAGTGAAAGGTGGAGAGTTTGAAGTTGGGAATGAACAGGTTGAAGTTCAGGCCAAAGTCCAGGAATGGCGAAATGCCAGACTTACCAATCTTGTATTTTTGAATCTTCCTTTGATTATCAAAGAGATTTCCGAAAATCATATTAAGGTGAAATGCCCATTCAAACTTGATTCTCCGATGATCGTCTATGAACCGTTCAAGTTTAAAACTTATCTTGCTTTGACTCCGCTATTGGATTCGAATGAAAGAGAGGCCATCTATAGTGGGATTTTTGTTGGTGAGGATGAGGATCAAAAAACTGAAATAAGAAAGTATGTAAACGAAATCAACTTCACTCCAAAAACAGAAGAACAGCAAAAAGAACTTCAAGATTTTCATGAAGTGAATCGACAAAAGCTTAAAGAAATCGAAAAGGCTCGCCTTCAGGCCATTGAAGATGAGAAGAGACGCCTTGAGGAAAAAGAGTCCTCAGACGGCCATGAGTCTTAAAACTTCCTGTATTTATAGATTATAATTCGTTGAAATTATTAGACTTTTCCGGCAAGTCTGTATCTTTTACCATTCAATAGCGCGTTGCGTTAAATTCTTGTAAATTTATCCAAACTAATTTGAGGAAGTAGACCATGTTGACTCCAGCTCATCTTCTTTGCCTTTGTGGCCTGTTGATTGCGACTTTGATTCAAAGTGCAGGTGCCGCATCTTCTTCAAAATTTATTTTGAATGAGAAAATTGGCCCTTATCCATTTTATGCCAGTCATAAAAGTGGAGACAAAATCGACGAACAAAACAAACTTCAACTTCTAAACTCAGGAATTGCCTCCCTTCAAAAAAGAATCGATCTTATTAGAAAGGCGAAGAAAGAAATTATTCTTGAGTATTTTATCTATGAACAAGATACAGCAGGTAAAGTCATTCTAAATGAACTTAAAAAAAGAGCTGCTGAAGGAATCAAAATCAGAGTCCTTCTAGACAAGTCCATCACTGTAATTGAGATGGATGAGTATTTTGCCAAATTTATGAAAGAAGCAGGGATCCAGGTTGCTTTTCATCACAGAGCAATTGACCCAAGTTCGGCTCAATTCAGGACACATAGAAAAATTCTAGCAATTGATAATAAGGAAGCTATCACTGGAGGAAGAAATATCGGTGACGATTATTTTGATATTGATCCTGTATACAATTTCCTTGATAGAGATGTTTATATTGAAGGTCCAATTGTACAGGCTCTTTGGGATTCTTTTGATGCCTTCTGGAAACATCGTTCTGTGTTGATTGCAAAGGATCCAAAGCCAACTCATAGGCTTGGAATGTTCAGAGGAAACAGAAGAAATCAAGAAAGATATTTGAACGTCAGAATGACTCAACATGTACGTCGACTTGAAGAGGGACGTGAGTTTGTTGAAAACATGGATGGAATTGAAGAGTATTCAAAAAGAATTGAAGAAGTTGCGAGACCAATTCTTGACGCCACAAAAGTTCATGTTTGTCCTCAAGTAACTTATATCTCTGACCAACCGGGCGGAAATGTTATGACCCGAATGAGAAGTGATTACAAACCAAAGTGGAGAGTTACACGTAAGGAAATCTTCGACAGACTTTATAAGTCAGCCGTTGAAGGAAATGAAGTGATCTTGGTTTCCCCATATTTCATGCTTAATAGTGATTGGTCAGATGTTATTGGAAACATGTTGGACAGAAATACCAAGGTGAAGGTTTATACAAACTCTCTGGGCTCTACAGATGCTTTTTATGTTTCAGCGAATTTCTATAGAATTATTTTTGATTGGCAAAAAAGAGGTTTGATTCCTTATATTCATGACTCTGGATATGCTGGAATAACAGATGTTGTTGATCCAAGTATAGAGAAAACAAGATGGGGAGTTCACTCAAAGACTCACATCTATGATGAAGATTCGCTCTACATCGGAACTTATAATATCGATAACAGATCAGATTTCTATAACGCTGAAATGGGAATCTTCTGTGATGGAAATAAAGAACTTGTTTCTGAGCTAAAAGCTAATATCGAAAGAAGGCTTGATCAGGCATATGAAATTGTCGGTGATATGAAAGCTATTGATGAGAATGGACAAGAGGCAGATGTTTATGGAAATGCCTCTGAGAAGAATATTAAGATCATGAAGGCGATCAAACTTCCGTCCTGGCTATTTGAACCATTAATGTAATTTAAGATATTTCTTTGTGGAGGAAAAATGAAAAAGTTGATGTTGATTATTGCGGTACTTGTGAGCGGAAGCGTCTTCGCAAATGTCGAAAGAGAAATTGAAAAAAGAAACGATGAAATCAATGCTATGAAAGATACGGTAACTATGGTTGTCCGTAACCTTATGGCCGATAATGGACTTGGAAAAGTTGCTGAAGATCAAACAGGTATTTCTGTACAATCTCCGAGCAAGGCCAAGGCGAAAGTTTTCGTTAAGGATCACAATCAAACTCAGTGTAATGGAAACATAGTGGTTGAGTTGGTTGAAGGAAGAGAAGAGTTTTATGGTTACATTCAGTGTATGACGACTGAAGGTGACACTATCGTAATCCTTGATAAATTGAACATTTAATCCCGTTTTATGGGTGTCTAATCTCTAGACACCCATCATATTTTTCAGCGACTTCCTCCCAAATTCTCCCTTAAAAACCCCAAAATTCAAATACTTAGACTGTATAATCTGGCCCATTTGTTGCATTTAGTCATTTAAGCGCGCATTATTTGAAAACCATGGGAACGATTATGAGACGAGATCTCTTTAAACAAATTCTAAGTTCATTTTTAATCTATTTGATTTCAGTTCAAATGGTGATGGATAAGGCCCCCCGTCGAGTACCAGCTGCTTATGGGCACGATATTGAACTTGAAAAGCTATTTAAAGAAATTGAAGACTTCAAAGTTGAAATCAAAGGAAAGGATCTAGAGTCTGATTGTAATAATGATTCAGCTAACGCCGTAGAAAATGCAGTAAATGACGATCAACTTTCGACTCCTGCAGTAGATCCAAACACCATGCTTGCCTCGAGTAATACTGAGGAACAATTCAATAAATTGATGACTAATCTCAAGACCAATGCTTGTGGTCAGTATATCTATTCTTTTGACCCTGAAACTCCAGCTGAAGAGATGGAAGAATGTAAGCCAAAGCATCAGGATGGAATTTTTGACAAACTCATCAGTCAGACTATGGACGATGAAGAAAATGAAAAAGAACCAGAAGTGTTCAAAGTCATGGACCCTACAGTCAGAAGGCTTCATAAGAAAGCTGAATTTCTTATGAGTGAAGTTCGAAAGTATCTAAGTGACGATGACTTTGAAGTTGAGCAAAGACAAAATCTTCTTTTGGAATACTTGTCAGGTGTTGCTCTTCCAATGCGTGACCTCATCATTGTGAAGCGTGCTTATATGCCAAATGAGTACGATGGAGCTCATTATTACAATTCTCTACTTCCTGAGATTCCAACCAGAATTTTTCCTGAAGATGATTTGGAAATCAGAGATAAAATCACTCTTGGAAAAGATCCTTCGACAGATCCATTCTTCATTGAAATGGATGATCAGTCTTGGGGGAGAACCCAGCTTCGTTATAATGAGACTCAAATTCTGAGTCGTGACATTCTTACTCTTACTAAAGCTCCGGTTAAGAGAAACTATATTCGCTCATTAAAGTGGATGACTCTTCATATGATGCTTAACCAGATCTATGTATATGAGGCCATGCTTGGTTACGATAGACCAGTTAAAATCCCTAGATCATGTCAGAATCATTTTAATGCAGACCTACCAGAAGAATTTAAATTTAAATTCATTGAAGGTCAGGGTGTGTCTTACATGGACAATATCCTTCAAAGTCAGGGACTCACTATTGATGATAACGGTCAGTACTTTGAGTACTACATGAATAATGTTGATCTCGACCCAACTAAAAATGGATACAGTGGCTTGATGCCGTTTCAAGAGTACAAAAATGCTGGTCAAGGACTGCAGAAAAAATCTGGTCCACTCTCACCTTCGGTAGATGACATTACTCATTATGATAGAGTTCTTGGTTTGAAGCTTCCGGAAGCCAATAAGATTTTTAAAGGAACTGTAAAAGTCGGCCCAGCCAGAGGAGCCAAGAAGACCAAGTCTATCACTTATAAAGGTGCTGAACTTTGGGATAAAATCATCCGTACTCCTGAAGAGGGGAAAGTATACGAAATTCAAATTGATGAAGAAAATAAAACTCTTATTGATCCAAAGAGACAAAATCTTTCAATCTACTTAGCCGAACTTATTCAAAGAAAGAATGCGGTACATTTTGAAGATGTGATTTCTGATTCAGTGAAAGAGAAGCTTTCTACCCAAAGAGTTACTATCGACTTCCCATCATTATATGGTTCTGCTGTTTGGAGATCATGGGGACTTCAGAAACTTCAGGCCGTTTTTGAACAAAATATAGATTCCCCAGATTCAAGAATTTTGAATATCCTAAAATATAGATGTAAGAGCTACGGCTACGGGAGTAATAAACTATGCTCAAACGATCCTGTCGCTACAATCGCTAATCTAAGTGACTTCCTCTCGGAATTCACAGCACCTGGCAAGTATACTCCTATCAGAAGGCTGAAAGAGAGTGGTCTTGAGAATGTTTATCCAATTCTTAGTAATATTTGGAATGATCTTCGAGACAAAACCAACCTTCTTCCAGAGGCCAAACCTGTAGAATTGGATTTTCTTGTCGATCAAATGAAGGCACACAATCCATGGGCGAGAGTCCGTTTGAGCTATGTTATGGCCATAGATGAACTCGAGCATTGGAAAGATGGCCATGAGCCCACTTACTCTCACCATTCAAGGCGTGGAAGAGTAATGGATAGTAACAGTACTTGTTACTTCAGAAACATGAATACTAGACTTTCAAAAATCCAGGAAGCAGCTGCAAAACTTGGAATTGATCGTCCAATTGTTCCTAGTCATGCAACCAATGTGCTTAGCAAAGATGAAAAAGAATATCTTTGGAAGGATATCCTCGATACAACTGATGAAGGAAATTCTAGACTCTTTACAGTCGTTGCTTCTGACGGAAAAGAGTATTACTCACACTTGGAAAACCTGAGTTATCAAACTATTCTTACAAAAGAATCTCTTGATGAAACAGTTTCAAAGCTTCCAATCAGACTTCATGATGAAGATGAGAAAAGTATTGAAGAAGTACTAAATTCTCCAATGGCCAAGCATGGTGAGTTTTTTCTTGAGCTTTATAAAGAGAGAGGAAATCCAGAGAAGCAAAAGAAAATGTTTGAAAAATTCTCTGCGGAAAATGGAATCGATAATGAGTTCCTAGTGAAATTGAACTTTTTATCGCTTGATAATGATCTCAAGAGACCAGTGTTCCATTCATTAATCAGACAAGCTGCCTATAAAAGAAAAATGGCCATTGTTGATTCATTGAACGAGTTTTGTGATTTAGAACCAACGAATCATGCCAGATTCAAGGCACTTTTCTATTCAACGACTAAAGCTCAAAGTAAGCTTAACCAAATGGCTGGACTTCCTGGCGTTCCAGAAAAAATCTTGGATTACATGAATTCTATGTCTCCTGAAGAGTGGACCGATTTGAAGCTTGGACTAGGTGCAGGTCTTCTAGGTGTAGGAGCTATTTTAATTGGATCTGCTTGTGCAGGTATCACCGGAGGACTTTGCGCACCTCTTTCAGTTGTGATGATCGGTGCTGGTCTTAAGGCCCTCGATATGCAAATGGAGCTAGTCGGAAGAGAGCTAGATAGAAAACTGGAAGCTGATGATCTTGAAAGACAAGTTCAGACGATGGAAGGTCTGGGATTTACCGACAGAGGTTCGGCTTCTCAGGTTTCGAGATCTTGGTTTTGGACTGCATTTGAGGTTATTTCATTGATTCCGATGGTCGGAGTCGTCAGTCGATCAGCATCAGTTGGAACAAAGCTTGCTGTCGTGTCTGGAAAAAATCTCATTCAAAGAACAGGCAAGGTGGCATTTAAACAATCAGCTAAAAGAGTTCTGCAAGAAGCTGACGTGAAGCTCGCAAGATATGTTCTTGGGTTCGATTCACTTGCTTCAGATTTTGGACTTAGTACTGCCGCTCGTGCAGGAGGAAAACCTGCCGCGGACGCCGCAGCTGATTTAACAGCAAGGCTTGCTAAAGCAGGAGTGCCAAAAGAGCAAGTTGCCAAGACTATCACAGATTATAAAAAGGTAATGTTTCTCTTTTCTAAAGGAAAACTTTCAACAGATGGAATGATTCAGGCCGTTGGGAAACTTCTTTCTCCTTTTAGAACTGTACTGAGAGGGACAAGAAATGTACTTGCTAGAGAAGTTGGTCGTGTGGCCGTAACGGAATCAGTTCAGACTATTGATAAGCAAGCAGCAAAGATTGTATCAGAATATTTTGGTCACAACGCGAAAGCCTTTCATAAGGTTTATAAAACCCGCTTGATGCAAGGTATGCTTGGTGGAGACAGACTTACTAAAGCTGTTAAAGCTTGGGATAAAGTTAAGGATGTAACCTGGTTTGTCGGTCAGTGGCCGGTACTCCCTAAAAATCCAACTGTCTTGAATCGAGTAGCTCATGCGTTTAAAGCTGCAGGTTATGTTGGGCATGGCTTGTCTCGAACTCCATATAAGTTCTGGACTTGGATCAAGAAAATGAGGGTTGAACACCTCGCGAAGTATGCTGACAAGATCAGAGCTATTGAAAAAGAATTGGCCGTAGTTGCCAAGAATGGTGGAGATCTCGAAAAATTCATCTCAAAGCACATGGATGATCTTACTGATATCTTCATGAATGCTCCAATGAGAAAAAGAGAACTACCTTACATCATTTTCTGGCAGGGAGCTCCTCATATTGGTGGAGTTGGACAGGTGCCATTCCTTCATCATTTTGCTGATGGAATGATTCTTCGTAAGTTTTTCACTGCGAGAGGGAGATTGGTATACGAATCTCTTAAAGCAGAAGCCAGATCAACTCTAGGGCTTTCAAAATATGTTGCAGCAGAAACAACCATGGGTGCTTTCAAGTCTTTCCAAGAAAGTGTGGCCAACGCTGCTGAACAAATGACCGAAGAGGCGAGTCAGAAGTTTTTGAAGCAATACGATGATATGGAAAAGCAAATCGTAAAGAAGCTCTATCAATCAGTGACTCAAAGAGCTGACGATGGAGCCTTCAGGTACTCTCATGGTGCTCAGGTCATGGAAATGAGCGAAGAGGCGTTTAGAAGATATATCTTCAATCCTAGAAACATACAGGAAGAGGCCCTTGGTCATGCCATCTGGGAATCTGCTCCGGTTGATGATCTTCTCGATATGAGAAACCTTGGAGATGTAGCTCATAGAGTTGTTCAAGAGCTTGCAAACTATAAAAATGTTGATGAGTTCCAAAGATTCGTCAATGCGCTTAAGGTTTTGACCATCCAGAGAGATCCGGGCGTCGTAGAATTTATGTAAAAAAAAAGCCCCTCATCGAGGGGCTTTCTTTTATCTGAAAAAGCACTTTTTGGCTCTTACCTTATTGAGTTGCTCATTAAGAAAAGGATCATCTCCGGCCTTTTCCTTGAGATACTTGAAAAAAGCTTCTTTTTTGTTTTCCTGTCCGTCAGAGTTCCTGGCGATTTTGCTCAACATATCTGACCAGTCATCAGCATTGTCATACTTGAATTTTGGATCAGAAAAAAGCTTCCATAGTTTATGAGGGTTTTTAGGATTAAGTAGTTCTACCTTTCCTTCAGGAGTTTTAGAAACTTCAAGAATGGCCTCGACAAGTCTCTTCTCCTGAGCAGTTCCATATTCAGCCAGTCCAAGAAAAAGTCCAAGAGCTCTTTCTTCTTCTGGACCAACAAGGTCTGTGCTCGCTCTGGAGAAATCACCCATTCCAAGTGTTCCCATTCTTTCTGAGATAAAGTTTCTTAGACTTTTTGGGTTTCTTGGTAGAACATCATTCAATACTTTTGCTGCTGATGCATTTGAAAGAACTTCGAGCGTGAATTTGAATCCATGACCCGAAAGTGTATCACTGACACAAGCAGAACAAGCAAGAACAATTGATCCTCTTTTTCCGTGTCTATTGGCCAGCCAGATCAAATTATTGATGGCCGTTACAATATCATCCTTCTTCATACTATCTGCTGGTTTCTCAAGTACTTCTCTAAGAGCATTTCTGATCTTAATATCTTCAGAAGAACCTGAAATGGAAGCGAGAATGGTTTTGATTTCAGTTTTTGTAGGTAATCTGTCCCCGAATTGATTTAGTGATTTCCAGGATAGGGTGACATAATCAGATGCTCTTTTAGCAGCTGTTCCCTTGATTCCATTTTTTCCAAGTAATTCGAGAAGACCTGTGTCGTTGACAAGAACGTCTATGAGTTTGCCGGCTCCTGCACTTGCATTGAAAGACAGAAGACAAAGGGCGAGACCAATTGTCAGGTATCTCTTGGCTGTAAACATAAATTCACCTTTTCTCGTAGAGTATTGAATTAATCTGGATAACTTTTCGGCACCTTTGGGAAGAAGCTTAAGACAGAAAAATCAGGTTTTTTGGGGACAAAATTCAAGGCTTTTCAATAATTTACCGATAAGTCATGTGGAGAATAGTGTACATGATGAAGAGAATCAGTTTGATTCGACATTCAATGATGATTTTGACCTCAGTCGTTTTACTGTGGAGTTCAGGTGCGTTCGCATCTGATTGGGTCAATCTCTATAGTAATGACAGTCTTGGAAATCATGTCAGTGTAGACTTCAACTTCAATACTTCCGAACTCAAGTTTATTTATGACAAGCCCAAGGTCGCAAACAAAAGAGAAACGTTTGTTTATCAGGCAGATACTCCTGAAAAAGTAGCAGAGATACTAACAACATTGTCTTTGCATATGAAAAACAAATGGTCTCTTAGATCAGGCATTCAAGAAAAAGTTTTGACAAAAGTCGAAGAGATCAAATATCTCAATTCAACTACTGGAAAAGTTCTCCATTTTACGTTGAATGGAAGAACTCCTGCTTCAAACAGAAAACCTGCTTTTTCAAGAAGTGTTCCCTTGTTCTCAATTCGGTTGGAATCTTCTTCCAAATTGTTTCAGATGCGAGCGGTTTTGGATGAAGCACTTAATATTGAAAAGTATTCCCTTGTTTCAGAAGACAAGGACATGGAGAACTTTGATATTATCCGGCGAGGCGAGTTTATTGGTCTAGCTGACAAGAAAACAGATGAAATACTATTCTTCTTCAGAGTGATCAGCCACAGCGAAAATGAGAAAGATGTTATCTTTTACAATAGGCTCCATGGAATTCATCTCGAAGACTATTCTCGCGAAAGATATTCTTTGAAGTTGAAGGACTCTGAATGGGCAGCTCAAAGATACAGCGAATCCGATCATGAATTTGTCGATTTTACGGAAGAAGTGGTTTTGACATTGAAAAGTGTTGGTCACGAACCTGTTGTAAGGGTCGAAGGTTCAGATAAATATTTCCCTTCATTTACAGAAGATGAAATAGCCAAATTGTTGGAGAGTCTTCTGAAGGTTACTGACAATAGATCGGCTGTCATACTTTTTCAAAATGAATACCACAACTGTATGATCGAGAACTATCAAACTAATTTGGTCAGCGGAAGAAATCCAGATCAGGATGTATTGATAGAGGCCTGTAAGAAGGTAGCTGTCTTACATGTTGACCATATGAAGTTGATTGAAGCTTCAAAAAAATCATTTGAACAGAAAGCGTTGAAAGAAGAAGAACTAAAGAAAGGGCTTGAGGGGACTCATGCAGAGTATCTTTCTTGTCTGGTCCGCAACGATGTCATGTCAAAAAGTGATTTCCATAGTGAAATCAGTGTGGAAAATTTAATGACGTCTGAGGTTGCGAATCGTTTTCTCGAGATTGCACTTGATTGTAAACAATCAGGAGTGGCCAGAACTCACGTCGAAGAGATCAATAGAAGTCAGCCAGAAGAACCAGCTTTTCAAACGGGAACAACTCCTCAACGAGACTTTGTTCGAGAAGCGAAACAGATTACAGAAGAAAGTTATGTTCAATGTCGTAAAACAGTCGGAAGAAAATACTCTGATTTTTGTCGCGACTATAGTGATATGGTGAAAAGCTCAGTACTTTTTGAGCAAGCTCATCTCTCACTTCTTGGACAAACAGGGTTGGGTGTATTCAAGAAATGTATAACTTCCGTTCAAGCAGCAGCTCTCAATTCCTTCAAAACCGGAAAGAGTCACGAGAAGGTCTTACAAGATTCAAATAAAGGTCAAGTTCAATGTGCCTCATCTGCACTGAAAGCAAGAGTCGAAGAAGAAGGTATCATTGGTATTGAAGCATTTATTGCAAAAATAGATTTCATCAAATCACTTGGAATAAGAGTTTCTAGCAGTGTGCTTAATGACATCAAGTCATCGGTTCTTCAGTGTCTTGTTGACAAAAGTGTAGAGTCCTTGGCCTTGACGGACCTGTTGGCAAGACACGACGAAAATCTTGAATTTTGTCGTGTTAAAGGAATTAAAGATCAGATACCTCTCCTTTATAAGTTTGTCGCTAACATCAGATCTTCGAAGTATACAGACAGTAAGGAAAATATTGAATACCTTGAAGGAAGATTGTCCAGGAATATCAAAAGACAAATAGAAGACATCTATACTGTTAATGAAATCAATGATGTTATATCAAAAGACAGCATCTTCTCTTATTCCTTGATTATTAGCAAAATCGTGATGGACGATATGACCGCCACGTTTGATTTCAATAACGAGAGTAATGTTGACCTTTATCAATTCAAACTCCAGAGTTTTGAGGCGCTTGAAAAGAAAATCAACATTCTTATTGGCAACAACTCCGGAGGAGCTGTTCGCTCTGGTCTACTTGAGTATTTCAAGAAAGGTTATGAAAATAATAATGAATGGGGTGTAGAAGTCTATGCCAATGAATTCATCTTGAATTTCTACAAGGAGAGATCAAGTTATCATCTTTACCAACTCGCATTTGGTGAAATCAAAGATACTGAGATCATCAAGTCTCTTGTCGATTCTGTTCAAGCTGACTATGTTGAATGTTTTAAAGATTATAGTCCAAACAAAAAAGACCAGGCATTTTTCCCTGTCATGAAAAAATGTGAGAAAGTTAAGTCCGGGGGAATCATCTTCAGATTAGCAAAAGATCGATTTGAGATTCAAGTGGCGAATCACTATCCCAAGAACTCAATACAGGCCTCAAAAGTTCTCAATCCTATTCATTATATGAATCAGTGTATCAAGCAGATTGATAAGTTAAACGGCATGACTTTGGAAGAGTACAGACGTTTTGCCAAGGCCTGCACCGATATCACTCAGATTGATATTGCCCACAATATTAACCTCAACTTGATAGACAGTTATAAACCAGTCATTCGAGGTGATAATGTTCGTAAACCTTGGCAGCTGGATTTTGCTTGTCAGAAAGATGTTATTTCTAAAATTCATACGCAAGTAGAGCAATCGGCCTTAACGGAGAATGCTTTCAGAGATGCTCATGTATACAATGGAAAACATGTGAGACCTATCAGCGATCTTATTTTAACTAAGATCAGATCTGGAAAGGGCGATGGTTCTCTTCTTATGTATCTCGATGAAGAAAATCAGTTCGACTATGATTACAAACATTGGGACAATCTGAATATCAAAAATCTGCTCGCAACAATTGCTAGAAATGATGCTTTTAAATCTGATCAAATTAAAACGCTGACAGATGCCTGCTTGAAACAAGTTAAGGATGAACTTTATTTGAACTTCAAAGACTATATTATCAGTGTCGTCCCTGCAGCTGTGGACACCAACACTTCAAATAGCTCTGGTGAAACTCATCGAGAAGTTCTTGAAAAGATCATAGATCTGGAAATGATTGATTTAATCATCAAGTTCAAAAGTCTAAGAGGAGATGCTGATGGAGTTCTCAACTCTTCTACAAGTCCTCTCGATAGAGTTGTCACTCCTGCGATGGGGATTGAAGCTCTCGCCAATATGGTCGTGGTTGTTGGATCTTATATATCCAAAGGTTTCATTTTTGATCCAGACCGAATGAAGACAGAACTGGTTGTCTTCAAATCTGAATTTAAAAATGCTCTACATTGGTTGAACAATACATCTGAAACTGTTCGTGTAAGAGATCTTGAACGATTCTTCGTCGATAGCAAAGTTGCTGATCATTTGGCCTTGGCGGAGATTTCGGAAAATGTATATCGTCAGTTTATGAATTTTGTGACGGAAATGGAGAGAGAAGACTTTGAAGACTTCAAAAGAAGAACAGGTAATCGTTCGTATGCCAGTTTATCAGAGTCACAAAGAAATGATTATACTTCTCTTCGAGACAAGTATCGCAAATTGAAAACGCTTGTTAAGCAGATGACTTCATCATACGACTTCAGACGTGTCATGAGAACAGGAAGTCGAAGAGGTGAAAAATTGCTCGAATACATCAAAGTGAATTATTTACTTGTCCAAGTACTTGGCGATCAGGTGACTTCGACAGTGAAAAGAAAAATTGGTTTTGATGTGGCGAGACTGATCGTTGAAGATAATACTGAAGGTGGATTCGCCGAACAGTTTGTAAAAAACGTAGCACAACACTCACTCAATGTTCAAAGTAACAGCAAGTGGAGTATCACCAAGTGGCTTTTCTATGACAAAGGTGATTTCGATTGGAGTGCTCTTAGAAGAACAACGGCCGGAAGAAAGGCCCTGACGTATTATTGTGAGTACATTCTTCTACCCAAAATGTTGAACGCCAATCTGAGTCGAACTGTGATGAGACAGCGAACAGAAAACTTCGAATCTTTGCTAAAAGAAGCACAAGGCCAGAATTAATTACGACTTTTCAGACACTTAGATCAAAAAAAAATACTTATTTTGCATCATGTTGACCGTTTGCGGCATAACCCCCTGATTTTTTTCGTTAGATCTGTGTTTGTTTTCAAATAAGCTCTATAAATTCAGCAAGAAGACGCGTTGCGGCATATTGGTAAACATTCCTGTTTTTTGGTAGGTTATTGCCTTTGAAACATTCCACTAATGCGGGGAGAGGAATGCTAAAGCTTGGACAATTTATCCAGCTCATTTTTATATCTGTACTGTTCACCAATTTGGCCTTTGCAGTTACAGATCAAGAAGACTTTGAAAGAAGAGTCTTCTACAAAGAAAAATGTCTTGAGATAGAGAAGTATTCAGTAGGTTCAGCATTTTCTGTGGATTGTTTTCACAATTACCACCATTTTAATTCCAAAGCTCATTCCAGTCATTACAGCGCCACTTCTGCTCGCGCCCAAAAGAAATTGAAAATTGCAGAGTATAATCTTTGGCATCCAGGCTCACTACGAAGTGGTTTCAAGGATATTCCATTTGTGGCCCAAATTATTGAACAGTGGGATTTAGTTGCGGCGACTGAATTATTGCCAGTAATTGGACGAGACGAAGAAAACAATAATGAAGTTGTCGAATTTTTGGAGAACGGACCAAACCTTCTCAAAGAATTGATGAAAACTGATGGGAATGAAGAACAAATCAAAGAGCTCAAAGATAATCTAGAGCAAGCTAAGAATTTGTATCGCGCTCCAGGGTATCTGAAAATTCTTTTTGAACTAAGAAAGCTGGATAAATCTTGGGCGTTAATCCTCGCTCCTCGTGGAGAAGCTTCTGAACCGACACATGTACAAGAAATGGTTGGATTCTTTTATCGATCATCTGTTGTCAGACCTATCGTTAATGAACATTGTGATGAGTTCAAGTCTCAATACGATGGGAAAGCAATTGCTTGTATCCCTAACTTGAAAAAAGAGTTCATGGGGCGAGATGTCCGCAATGTGTTTTCAAGAAGACCATTTATTGCCAATTTTGAATCAGGTAACTTTGATTTCACTATGGTTACGAGTCATGTGATCTTCACTTCTCCTGACGAAGAAGACAGAATGGCTGAAATTTTGAAGCCTTCTTTCGGTGTGTCTACATACGAAGATATTGGTACAGGTATTACCAAGGAAACTTACGCGCGAGTTGCCGAATCAAAAATTATCATCGAAATGATGAATAATCTTAGAGAGTATTACTATGAGGAAGACATCATCTATGGTGGTGATATGAACCTCAATCACGGAAATGGTTTCTGGGCCGATCTTTTGAAGTTATTTCCTGGTGCCGATATATTTATCAGTGAAGCGACTACAATTTCTCAACCAAGATTTTTATCCTCTGGAACTCCTACAAATGGGGTTTCTAATGACTTTGATCATTTTATTTTTGATCCTAAAAAATCTAGTGAGTGTATGAGTGGAAGTAAAGACACTACTGAAGTTCATTCTTATTACACAGGAAAGATTCAAAAATACATCAAGGACGAATATTTAATCAGAGATCCCGCTGAAATCGTCATCGATGCCATCGTCGAGGACGTTCTTGCTTTGGATGAGAATGAAAATGAAGTTGATGATGATAAAGAAGACTATGATTACTCCATGATTCCTGGGGCAAAGATCAAAATGGAAAACAAGATCGATGCTTTTGAAAAAGAACTCAAGAAACTCAAGACCATCAAGAATGGTAAAGTTGTTTGGGACGATTATAGATTTGATGAGAAGATGAATTTTTTCAAAAGAAGAGTCTTCACTGACCAATTGAAAAACAGATTCTATTATAGAGTATATTCTGAATTGATTTCAGATCATTTCCCTGTAAGCATGTCTTGCAAAAATAATGGGACTGACGACGACGAGAATTAAGTCTGAGAAGATTTTTGGCGTCCTCCAATAACCAACCAACCAGAAATGCAAACCCCAAAGAAAACCGGAATAATGATCGGCGAGGGGAACTTATTGAAGAAGATAATATCAATTGTTGAAGTCATTAAGGGCTGAGCATAGATAAAGATCATACTCTGGCTTGGCGCCAGGACTTTAAGTGCTTCCAAACTCAAGTAATAGGTCAAGGCCGTAGAGAAAATCACTTCGTAGATTACATTGAAGGCCTGTCGGCCTGATCCGAATCCGTAATTGAAGAGTTCAGGTACTTTGTTCAAAGATATCAAGCAAAGGGCCATGCCACCAAACAATAACATCGTCCCACTAATGAGTGCTGGGAAAGCCCCTTTTTTCATTGCGACTTTCTGGAAAGTTGTTCCGATCCCAAGACAAACTACAGAAAGAAAAATGAGGATGTCACCCCAACTGATAGAGCCGCCAGATTTGGTTGAAGAGGCCAAAATTGTGACCATTGAAAATCCCAATATCGCACCACCAAGTTTTCTCCAATCAAAGCTCTCAACTCGAAAGAGCATGGCTATCAGTGCTGTCGTCACCGGAATTGTATTCAGAATAATTGATGTATTGAGGGCCGAGGTCTTTTTCAAGCCTCCCAAGAAAAGTATCTGATTGATGAAAAACCCAAAGAAGGCAATCAAAAGAAAGTATTTTAGAAACTTCTTCTGCTCTGAAAAATCAGCACCTCTAGCAGCAAAAAATATAATCAGGATTCCTCCCACCAAACCGCGGAATCCTCCTAAGATATTTGGATGAACAGATTTCAGGACATCTTTAGCAACGTAAAAATGCAAGACAAAGAGTAGTGAAACCAGAAAGCTGTAAAAGACAGCTTTGATTTTTTGTTTTTCCATATGGAAAAATTATAACAGGCTTGGGAAATATCGCTATTTGAGTTTGCTTGTGACCAGTTGCGAAGCTTTTTTCCCATCAAATTTCCCCTTGATTTGAGGGGAGAGTTCCTTCATGACCCCACCCATATTTGGTGAGTCCAATCCAGCAATAATTTGATCAATCAGGTTGGATACTTCT
The DNA here is from genome assembly GCA_006226755.1 of Deltaproteobacteria bacterium. Classification (GTDB taxonomy): domain Bacteria; phylum Bdellovibrionota; class Bacteriovoracia; order Bacteriovoracales; family Bacteriovoracaceae; genus M0603. The sequence continues at coordinate 19,367 of SBGE01000058.1, forward strand.
TCGTCAGTCATTTGCTTGGGAAGATACTCTTCGACAATTTTGACTTCAACTTCGGCCTGTTCTTTCATGGCATGCCCATCTGGGTACATGTCGATGGCATCTTTAAGTTTTTTATGATGTTTGATGACTACTTCCATTTCATCAATTGGCTTTTTAGAAGTGGCATTTTCAGTCAGCATGGACTTTATATAGCGTAAGGCCTGAAGCTTATCTTTATCTTTGGCCTTCATTGCTTCTTTAATGTCAGTGTTGATTCGATCGAGCATTAATACTCCAATTCCCCAATTCTGAGACCATTGAGGTCATATCTGACGAGGACATCATAAGTTGAATCAGATTCAAGTTCTTGAACCTTTGAGACTTCCATATAACCTGTTCTTTTTCTAGGTTGATTGGGGTCCATCACAAAATAGTATTGAGTAGAGATATATTCCAAAGGGGTTTCAAGTTCGACCTCTAAGTCGAGGGACTTGATTCTCTCCTTGGCCTTCTTATTAATTTTTTCAAATGTCGCTTTTGTCACTTTTTTTACATGTGAGTCAGAAAGACTGGCCTGAAGTACAATTTGATTTTCACGTAGCTCGCAATTGTCTACATAGATGATTTCCCATCCGGCTGGTTTTGTGACGATCTCACCCCTGTGATTGACATATGTTGTAGCAAAAGTTTTTTTGAGTTTTCCTTCACAACTGATTCCAAGGACATCGACATTAAATCTCATCAACGTGACAATTTTTTCACCACGGTTGAAAGTGATGTATTTCTTAAAAATTGAAATAATTGATTCTTTGATACATTGATCGGAATCGAAGATTCGAGTTGTCTCGTTACTGACTACAACTTCACTACAGATTTTTGGAACCAGAAAGGTATTTTTGAGTTCTTCATCGGCATCAATCCAACCAGCAAAGGCCTTCGGAATAAGGATAAAAGTCAGTAGGATGAGTTTAATCATGGTGTGTCACATTACCCTTTGAAATGCACTTTGTTAAGAGAGCAAGGTAACGTAAAAACAAACGGTTGCCTATTTCATACCCTTCAATCTTTCAGCAATCCACTTGGTCATGGTCCGGGCCGCCTCGGACTTCAGAAAGTCATGCCTATAGACCAGACAGATACTGTCTTTGAAAACAGGGGAGTTCTCAAGAGGCATCAAAGTTGGGTCTTCCTTTTTTGCAACACGAGAGGGAAGGATTCCAAGTCCTGCACCGTTGGAAGTCAGTCTTGCGATGACTTCAAGATTCGATGAGGAGAGGCTACGCTTAAAATTCAAGCCCTTCTTTTGGGATTTGTTATAAACATCTTGAGCTTGATTCAAACTAGGCTCCAAAATCAAAACTTTTTCATTCGATTGTGGATCGTTCATCGGAGTTTTCTTTTTTGAAGTGAAAAATCTGACTTCGTCCTTGAACAGTTCAAGTATGACAAGATCAGGATGTTGGGCCGGATTGACTACAATTCCAAAATCAACTTGAAAACTGATTACACTCTCTGTGATTTTTCTTGAAAGATCATGAACCAAATCTATTTGTAATTCTGAATAAGCTTGAAGAAGTTCAGGAAGAAAATGGTCCAAGGTATACAAGGCCACTGATGGATGAATTCCCAAAGTATAGCGTCCGCGAATTTCATTTTCATCACGAGCAGTTTCCGAAACGAGTTGTTCCCACTTTGCTAACAGCTCTCTTGATTCTCTAACTAGACGTTGGCCGGCCCTGGTGAGTTTGACTCCAGACTTAGATCTGACCAAAAGAGATTGGCCCATTGAGGTCTCCAAGCGCTTCACTGCTTGAGTCAATGCAGGCTGGCTGGTTCCAAGTCTCTCAGCCGCTCTAGAGAGGTTCTCGGCCTTTGAAATCTCGACAAATGAGCGTAAATCGTGAGCGTTTGGAAGCATAAATACCTGTTATGATAAGTAGTTATAAGTATTTCAGGGGGTTATAGTATAATTGAGTAATAAAGGAAAGTACTTCCTTGGGAAGGTGACCATTGGACAACGACAAGACAAAAGATAAGGACCTGAAAATCAACGAACAAGAGTCGCGAAAAAAAGGGCTTTTAGG
>SBGE01000024.1 GCA_006226755.1 Deltaproteobacteria bacterium
AACTCGGCCATACTGAATACTTGAAAAAGAGTTTTTCCTACAATCGGAAATTTTGGACTACGATAAAAATCAATTTCAATTGTTAGATTGTCATGAATTATATCGTAAGAACATTTAACTCTGTTTGACACTTCACTTATAGGAAGTCTCTTTAAATTAGTCTCTACTATTTTTTTGAAATTTCCTTGAACTACCAAATCCGTATATGACTTACCCAGTTCTGGTCTATCAATGAGTATAGCAACTTGTTCTACACTCATATTCGTTGCGGCCAATCTTCTTGTAACTGTTTCATTCGCTGCTTTTAGTGCATCTGGACCACATGGATTAGAGTCAAACTGTTCCGAGCTCAAGATTCTAGCTGCATCAAAAGCAGCAAGCTCAACCAAGTGTGAGTCAGCATTCATATAGGCAATTTCAAGGACGAGAAGAGTACTTAACAAGAATAATGGAAATCCTATTAGGAACTCTAACATTGATACGCCGTCTTGATTTTTTATTCGATGATGTATTCTCATCAACGCCTCCTTTACACAATTGAAGTTTAGTTGATTTTAAAAACTTTTCTTGACTGAAAATGTTCAATTTCAAGCAAAAGATATATTTTCATTTGAAGTAGAATCGCGCTGTGAAAACGTTATCGATTACAATTACATTACTAAGTCTTTCCCAATTTGCATTTGCAAATCAGGGCAAGTTTGAAACGTGGCGTGGAAGTTATGATTTAAAAATAGAGATCCTTAAATCGAATTTCAACGCAAATTCTGTTTCCCTGGCGACTTCAAGTGAGAATGGTTGGACATGGATAGATGAATCCATGAAGAATGTAGTTAACGTATTTCCAATTGGTAAAGATTTGTTCCTCAAGATGTCTTCGAGTGTGAAAGATATGGAAAGAATTAAATCTGATTTGAAAGTAAATCCTTCATGGAAGCTAGATATTGGGAAAACTGTTTTTAGTTGGATTGAAGATTCAAAAAAATGTGATTATTTGAATTATGTTATTAAACATGAAGATAAACTTAAAAAAGATGGTTTCAAATCTTTGGGAGTCCAAACCATATCAGAAAATACAAATTGGAATCAGCTCTATATAAATGGAAAAAGCTCCTTGTCTCTCTCAATACGTAAAGACCAGGAGCTTTGTCATAGACGAATACTTTTTACTGAAAACAAAATTTAGAAAACTTCTTTAGAAACCAAGATCATGTTATCTTTGTAATCATCCTCGATACTTTTCGGTATCACGCCAGTGCCTGGGTAATTTTCAATACCAATACGATTTAATCTTTTGTAGTGGCTGGGTGTCACACCATAGGTGCTTTTAAAGAGTCTTGAAAAGTGTGCTGACGATGTAAAGCCACATGAGAAGGCAACATCAGTTAGAGAAAAAGATCGATCTGTTAAAAGATAGGCCGCTGCTGCCATTGTTCTTTGTAACCATAGCCATTTCATTGGAGAAAGACCGAGATCTTTCTTAAAAAGCCTGCAAAGATAAAAAGTTGATACTCTTCCCACTTTTGCCAAGTCCTCGAGTGTGATCTCTTCGGCCATATTCATGATCGTATACTCGGTGATTCTTTTAATGATTGGATTAGTTGTTTGAAATACAGGTACTGATAGTGCGAATTCCATTGCTCCCTCCTTGGTGCCAATGCTGATGTCTCTTCCTAAGTGATCAATAAATGTACGAAATAAGTGTCTGAAATTACTTGAAAATCCATACCCTCATGGTGAGGATATGGACAGATTATGACGCACTGTATCAAAATTGTCAACTATGTTTCCAATAAGATTTTTGATTTTGCTAAAATTTTGAGCAGTTAGAATCTCGTTTGTAGTCTAAAACCTATACGAAAATCGTGTTCAAACATGCTCAGATTTTGATTTGAGCTGTTGTTTGTACTTTTGATTTCCATGTAACGATCATATTTTCCAACAAGTCCAAAGGCGGCGTTGTCGCTCATATTCCAAAGTAGACCTGGCCCCACAGAGAGTTTAATGTCTTCAGTATTTAATTGATCTCCACCTGATAGACTCAGACTCCTTTTTGCATATCCAGCGCCGAGATGAAAGTCCCAAGTTAAGCTCTCTCCGGCGTTTGCTTTTGATGTAAAGAGTAGTTGTCCTGAGACCTCTTTGAACAAAGGATCGATAAGATCCATTTTTTCTTTGTTCTGAGTGAAAAAACCACCTAATCCAAAGCCATAGTTTTCACCCGTCATTCCAATGATGAATTCTCCAGAAGGAACAGTACCTGTGACATAAGAGAAATCTTGAATTTTTCCTCCATGCAGTTGCATTTCCATCAACCATTGCATAGGTTCTTTCCGGTCATCTTTCGTGTGCTCAAGAATGGAATTGACCGCAAGTTTTTCACGTTTATCTCTGATATGATTCATACCTTCTGCCAGCGAAGAGGTCAGTGTTCCGGCCCAGTTTGATGCATCCTTTACTCCTGCTACGAATTCCTTCTCTGCAGCGGCAACAATTTTTCGAGATGCTCGGTCATAAAAATACAGACCACAGGCCTTGACTGTGTCATCTCCAATTGGCTCACAATCGACGAGAATTGCCCCCTCTAATGCGAGAGTATCAAGCATGACCTGGACTGGAGCTATAATTCCTGATCCTTCCTTCCCATTTTTTAAACTGTTTTTAAGTTCACTTCTATCAAAAAACGGAATTGAACCGAAATAAGGGAAATCTGCATTCTCAAGCTTTCCAATAGCTTTTTTGGTCGACCACGCAGGATTCATTACCCAGTAATCTGAAAGATCCAGATAATTCTTTACTTTACGATAGAGCTCTACTGAAGGCACGTTAATATCTTCTGGATTGGTCCCGAGAACCAGCGCCACAGTTTTGTGTTCCATTACTTGAGGTTCATCTTGAGCATAAACATTTGAAATGAAAGTTTGAGTCAATAAAGTTAATGAAAGTAGCAACAGCTTGAACATAGATACCGCCTTGAGTGTTTTAAAATGTGCCACCTGAAGAGTAACAGAAGCAATCAAAGATATTTGATTGATCTTGTCTACATCTGTGTTGCATATTGAAGAACAAGGGGACCAAGTAAAATAATCATAACTGAGGGCATGACAAAAACCATCATAGGAATCATCATTTGAACAGAAATTTTTCCTGCATCGTCCTCAGCTTTTTGAAATTTCTTTGTTTGAAATATCTGTGACAAATTAGAAAGAATGCCAAGCATGTCCGTACCCAGTTCAATTCCTTGTACTAAGGTATGAATAAAAAGTCTCAATGAGGGAACATTCATCCTTTGATCCATTTTTAAAAGAGCATCTTTTCTTGGGCTACCAAGTTTAATATCTCTCATGACTCTTTGAAACTCATCTGTTAGTGGAGATTTTTTACTCGATGTGATAACCGACTCCAACGCATTGTTAAAGTCAAGGCCTGCACCCATTGTAAGGGAGAGAAAGTCTATAAAAAATGGAAGCTGTCCATTACAGGCCTTGGTTACGATTGATGATTTTTCAGTAATTTTTATAAAGGGAACAAAATAGGCAATCATCGCAAAAAGGAATGCAAGTGGTAAAGATTTGGAAGTAAACAAACTCAAGAGCAACCAGTTTGATATGAAAACAACAATAAACAAGCTTATTTGCCACGATATAAAGAAGTTCGCTTTTGGGTCTTTCGTGGAGTCTCCAAGTGTCTCAAGTTTTTTTACAATATTCTTTCGATAATCCGTAAGTGATAATTTGTCGACCAGTGGCACAAGTCTTGTTGAAATCAAGTTCAGCCATTCTGAAGAATTGTCTTTCTTGAATAAGTATGGATTTTTTTGATAGCAACATTTA
>SBGE01000164.1 GCA_006226755.1 Deltaproteobacteria bacterium
GTGTTATCAGTTGGAGCAGTCGAGTCAATGATGATTGAATCTGAACTACAAGCAGACAGTGTTGTATTTGTCGCAAGATCTATTGCTCTGACTTTGGCCCAGTACTGACCGTCACTTAGTCCATCAATAATCGTAGAGTTTGAATTTCCACTTCCACCAATTAAACCATGATCAACTTCTCCTCCAGAACATGAACTATCTGAATAGGTGTAGAGTCTATGATCAGAAAGATTAGAATCGGTAAATGCTGTCCATGTGACAGCGACATCGTTACCATCGTTGTCATAAATATTTGTGAACTGAAGGTTCGCTGTATTGTCAGTTGGAGGTGTTCGATCTATTTCGATTGAATCCGTACTACAAGCTGAAGTTGTTAAGTTTCCAACGGCATCATAGGCCGTTACAGTTGCATAATACACTCCATCGGTCAGCCCATCTACAATAGTCGAGTTCGCTGCCGTTGCTGACCCTGTTAGGCCATGATCAGTCTCTCCAAGTGTACACGCACTGTTGGTATAGGTCTTGATTCGATGATTGGAAAGATAAGTATCAGTGAAAGCTGACCAAGTAATCGCGACATTATCTCCAGTGTTGTTATAAGCATTGGTGAACTGAAGGTTTGCTGTGTTATCAGTTGGAGCTGTTGAGTCGACAATAATGGTGTCAGTACTACAAGCTGAAGTCGTAGAGTTACCGACAGAGTCATAAGCAGTAACTGTAGCATAATAAGTACCATCTGCCAGACCATCGATGATCACAGAATTGGAATTGGTGTTAGATCCTGTCAAGCCATGATCAGTTTCTCCAAGCGTACAACCACTATTTGTGTATGTCTTGATTCGATGATCGGAAAGATATGTATCACTAAATGCCGTCCATGTAACTGCAATATTGTTCCCGTCATTGTCATAGGCATCAGTAAATTGAAGATTAGCTGTGTTATCAGTCGGAGCAGTTGAATCTACAATAATTGAATCAGAACTGCAGGCCGAGAGAGTAGAGTTGGTTGCAAGATCAATAGCCCTGACTTTTGCATAATAGATGCCATCACTCAAACCATCTACAATCGTTGAGTTCGAATTTCCACTCCCTCCAATCAATCCGTGGTCGACTTCACCAGTTGAACAGCTACTGTCTGTATAAGTATAAAGTCTATGGTCTGAAAGATTACTATCGGTAAATGCCGTCCACGTTATGGCGATGTCGTTCCCATCAATATCATAAACATCTGTGAATTGAAGATTTGCGGTATTGTCTGTAGGAGCAGTCTTGTCAATCTCAATGGTGTCAGTACTACATGCTGATGTCGTAGAGTTTCCAACGGCATCATAAGCTGTGACTGTCGCATAATAAACGCCGTCACTCAAACCATCTACAATTGTAGAATTTGAATTCGTGTTTGAACCAGTGAGACCGTGATCAACTTCACCAACAGTACAGCCACTATTGGTATAGGTTTTGATTCGGTGATTCGTCAAATAAGTATCAGTAAAGGCCGTCCATGTTATAGCAACATCATTCCCTGTATTGTTATACGAATTAGTGAACTGCAGATTTGCAGTGTTGTCTGTCGGTGCAGTCGAATCAACAATAATCGTGTCTGTACTACAAGCAGATGTCGTTGAGTTACCAACAGCATCATAAGCCGTTACTGTTGCATAATAGATACCGTCAGCAAGGCCATCTACCAAAGTCGAATTTGAATTTGTTGTTGCACCAGTTAGACCATGATCTGTTTCACCAAGAGTACAACCACTATTGGTATAAGTTTTTATTCGGTGATCTGAAAGATAAGTATCTGTGAAGGCCGTCCATGTGATGGCAATATCATTTCCATCATTGTCATAGACATTAGTAAATTGAAGATTTGCTGTGTTATCAGTTGGTGCGGTCGAATCGACAATAATCGAATCTGTACTACAGGCAGATAGGGTAGAATTTGTTGCCAAATCAATTGCTCTGACCTGTCCATAATAAATTCCATCTGAAAGTCCATCTATGATAGTGGAGTTGGAGTTGCCGCTTCCACCGATCAGGCCATGGTCTGTCCCACCTGTTGTACATCCACTGTCAGTATAGGTGTAGAGCCTATGGTCAGAAAGATTGGAATCAGTAAAAGCGGTCCATGTAACAGCGATATCATTTCCATCGTTATCATAGACATTAGTGAATTGTAGGTTTGCAGTATTATCTGTTGGAACAGTTTTATCAATTTCAATGGTGTCAGTACTACAAGCTGATGTCGTTGAGTTTCCAACAGCATCATAGGCGGTTACAGTTGCGTAATAGACTCCATCACTCAACCCATCCACGATTGTGGAATCTGAATTGGTATTTGATCCAGTTAATCCGTGATCAGTCTCACCAAGCGTACAGCCACTGTTTGTATAGGTTTTGATTCGATGATTGGTCAGATAGGTATCTGTAAAGGCCGTCCAAGTAACGGCGACATTGTTTCCAGTATTATTGTATGCATTAGTGAACTGAAGATTTGCCGTGTTATCTGTTGGAGCAGTTGAATCGACAATAATAGTATCTGTAGAGCAGGCGGATGTCGTTTCATTACTAGCAGAGTCAATGGCGGTTACCGTTGCATAGTATATACCATCGGCCAATCCATCGATGACTGTACTATTCGAATTAGTCGTACTTCCCGTCTGTGGATGAACAGTCTGTCCGGTTGAACAAGCTGCGTTGGTATAAGTCGTTAATCTATGATTGGCAAGATTGGTATCAGTAAATGCTGTCCATGTTACAGCAATGTTATTTCCGTCATTATCATAAACTGAAGTGAATTGTAGATTCGCTGTATTGTCTGTTGGGTTAGTGAGGTCAATTGTAATGAAGTCAGTTGAACAAGCAGATAGAGTAGAATTGGTAGCAGCATCTATAGCTCTGACTTTGATCCAGTATTGTCCATCAGTAAGACCATCGATGATTGTATTGTTTGTATTTGAATTTGAGCCAGTTAGACCATGATCTACTTCACCAGCTGAACATGAACCATTAGTGTAAGTATAAATTCTATGATCCGTCAGGTTTATGTCTGTGAATGCTGTCCAGGTGACAGCTATATTGTTACCAGTATTTTCATATTGAGCTGTAAATTGAACATTGGCCGTATTATCAGTAGGGTTGATGAGATCAACTTCAATAGTGTCAGTCGAACATGCAGAAGTTGTTTCATTTCCGGCGGCATCAATTGCGGTAACCTTTGCATAATAAACGCCATCAGTCAGTCCATCGATTATCGCAGCATTTGAGTTGGTATTACTTCCAGTCAGACCATGATTTACTTCACCAGTTGAGCAGGCTGAGTTTGTATATGTTTTAATTCTATGGTTAACAAGGTGTAGGTCAGTGAAAGCTGTCCAGGTAACTGCAATATCATTTCCGGTATTAGAGTATGCGTTTGTGAATTGAAAGTTTGCAGTATTGTCGGTCGGAGCAGTGGAGTCAACAATGATTGAATCGGTACTACAAGCAGAAGTCGTTTCATTACCAGCAGCATCGATAGCTGTCACAGTCATGTAATAAGTGCCATCAGCTAATCCATCTATCACAGTAGAGTTGGCATTACTTGTGGACCCTGTCAGTGGATGGACAGTCTGGCCAGTTGAACAAGCCGCATTTGTATAAGTCGTAATTCTATGATTCGCCAGGTTGGTATCAGTGAATGCAGTCCAAGTTACTGCGATATCATTTCCATCATCGTCGTAATCATTTGTGAACTGTGCATTTGCTGTATTGTCAGTTGGATTAGTTAAGTCGATGGTGATGTAATCAGTCGAACAAGCTGAAGTCGTTTCATTCCCTGCATTATCTCGGGCCACTACTTTTGCCCAATAAATTCCATCTGTGAGTCCGTCGATGATAGCACTGTCTGAATTTGTAGATGATCCTGTATAGCCATGATCATTCGACCCAGCGATACAGTTGCTATCTGTATAAGTGATGAGTTTGTGATTAGTAAGATCATCATCAGTGAAGGCCGTCCATGTGACAGCGATATTATTACCAGTCGCTTCATACTGAGCAGTAAATTGAAGATTAGCAGTATTGTCAGTTGGAGGACCATTGTCCACAATGATTGCCAATGTACCTGCGATCAATGCTCCAGCATCATCAACAGTCAAAGTCAGCCCTTGTCCAGTTGGATCTTTGAACCAATAGCTTTTTGTATTTGATCCATTATTGATCACAACATTCGTGATCTCATTTCCGCCAGTACATGATGAGTCTGAGTAAAAGGTTCCTGCTCCGCCACCCGTCAGGTTGATTGTAGTGTTGGCGGTCAGATTCGAAGTGTTGTTGAATTGATCCTTGGTCACAATAACATAAGGACCTGAACATGTATTTGTATTGATTGGAGTGGGACCTGTTAAAACTAAATGATTTGCTGGAGCTGGGTTTACAGTTACCGCGAGTGTGGAATCAACGAGTGAACCGCCATCACTTTCTGTAATTGTGATAGACTCCGCCAGTGTATTTCTAAAATAAAAAGTAATATTATTCGTGCCACTTGTAATTGTACGAGAAGTAACTTCGTTGCCTCCGGTGCACGAAGAATCAGAATAGGCAGTACCATTTCCAAGTCCAGACAATGTCAGAGTGATATTTGAGATAGCATTGGTGAAGTTATTATACTGATCTCTAGATCTCATTGTGTAAGGACCAGAACAGACTCCTGCTACAATTGGATTGGGTCCTGTTAAAAGAATATTATGAGGCACATCCGAGATTGCTGTTGAGTTAATGACAACTGAACTTGGTGAACCAACTGCATTTGATGCAGTTGCAGTTACAGAATTTGCGCCAATGGCAGTTCCGAGTCTATGCGTGAAGCTAGCCTTGCCGTTAGTGTCACTCGTTGCACTCGCAGGAGTTACACTTCCGCCGCCACTTGAAACTACGAATGTAACATTCTCATTTTCAACAGGGTTATTGAATTGATCTTGAACTTGTATGACTGGGTCTTGAGAAAGATTAGTATTCGCTACACCATTTTGATTGTTTCCTGAGAATACAACGATATGATGTGATACATCAGAGTTAACTGTGATACCTAAACTCGAAGCAACCAATGCTCCTGCATCGTCAACATTCAAAGTCACTGATTCTTTTACAGTATTTCTATAATAGAAAACTTTTGAATTATTACCTGTGGTGATTACAGTTGAAGTAATCTCATTTCCACCTGTACATGAACTATCAGAATAAAAAGTACCATTTCCTGCTCCTGTAAGATCAACTGTAATATTTGATAAAGCAGGAGAGAGGTTGTTGAACTGATCTCTTGAGTAGACAGTATAGGCATTACATGTACCTGCTACAAAACTGCTAGCTCCAGTCAGGAGGAAGTTATGAGGAGCATCCGGTGTCCCCGTTGCAGTAAATGTCATGCTTGAAGGCGCACCGAAAATGATTGGAGCAGAAAACTTGATCGTGTTGGTTCCAACAGTTGTTCCCATTGTCCAATCAATGGAAGCAAAACCACTAGCATTTGTTTTTAGAGAGGTTTGAGAAACCGATCCATTGCCACTTGTTACTGTGACAACGACATCCCAATCAATTACAGGAGTTCCAACAATATCTACAACTCGTACCATTGGTTTGATCGGAACATTTTGATTTACTACTGCAGATTGATTATTACCTTGAGTGAGTTCAAAATGGTGTGCACCTGGTTTGATGTTGATTGTGAATGGAGTAGGATCTGCATAACCATCAACTGTCCCGTAGACTATCGCATTGTTGTAACTGAAGAGAGGAGCGACCATTCTTGAACGAGCATAACCATTCAAGTCAGTTGTTGTTATAGGAGAATCAATCGTCAAACCTGAATTCGTTTGTTCAACAAAAGAAACTTGTAAACCAGGAAGTCCATCTCCTCCGGAAACTGCACGAAGAACAAGATACTGAGAACAAGGTTGACCGGTGTAACAGAGAATTGTGTTTGGGTTTGACTTGTTATCACCACCAATATCCAAACCATTTGGATCGAGTGCTTTATTACCGGCCCTGCCACAAGAAAAAAGAAAAAGAGAGAGAAGAAGGAGTTGAAAAAAATGACGTAGATTCGCAGCAGTGGTTTTACCACCGCATCTTTGGATCAAAAATTTAGATGAGTGACGTCTTTTCATCAAATTTTCTCTCAAGTTTGTGTAAACGAATCTTTACTAACGTTCGCAGAATCCTTGTGTACTTATATTATCGACCACTTGCGTCATTTTGGTTAAAAAAAAGGGTATATAATGATAAAAAAACTGAGATTTTCTTAAGATTTTCTAAGTGATTGAATTTACTGAGATATTTTAAGAGATTCTTCAACTTTTGTTGAAGTTTGTGAAGATCAAAATTAGATAGATTCACACATAATTTTGTTTAGTTCTCTAAATGCCCGCTTTTTAAGGCATCATTCCCAATATTCACAGACTTAGAGACTCAGTTTCTACCGATTTCAAGGCAAAGATTTCCTAAGTTTATGACTTCATCTGAGAGGAAAAAGGTCGGTTCAAAGTTGCCCCGATAGGAATTCAAGTTCCCATTGGAGGTTAAGGATGAAGTCCAGGCTTAAAAGTTTGCTTGGGGTTTTGTGCATCCTTTTGTCCAGTCCAGGATGGACCTGTGTAGATGGAAAAGGATTTTTTCCAGACAATAATTTGTACATCCCACCTAATGCAAAAAATCTAGGTAGTATCAGTCAGCAAGATGTTGATGCCGTTCTCTCAAAAGTTTCGAGCGTCTACAAACCAATAGTAAGAAACTTTGGCGGAAATCTTGTTTTAAGAAATTTATGGAGTGACGGGAAAGTCAATGCTCAGGCCTATCGGCAGGGGACAAACTTCATGGTTGAAATTTTCGGAGGTCTGGCGAGACATCATCGAATGACGATTGATGGTCTTTACCTTGTTACTTGTCACGAAGTTGGTCACCATATTGGTGGAAATCCTCGTTATAAAGAAGCTGCAGGCAGTTGGGCTGCAAACGAAGGACAAAGTGATTACTTTGCTGTCATGAAATGTCTCAGGAAAGTTTTTGAAAATGATGACAATGAATCAATCGTGAACAGTATGGATATTGATCCATTGGTTCGGACCAGATGTGAAGAAAAGCATCCAAATAATAATGAAGCAGCGATTTGTATGAGAGCGGCCATGGCCGGTTTTGATACGACTGCAATGTTTGCTGATCTTTCAAATGGCGCTCCACCACGCTTTGACAGGCCGGACCAAAGTGTTGTGTCTCAAACTTATGATTCCCATCCTGCCTATCAATGTCGATTGGATACTTATTTTCAAGGTTCTGTTTGTGATGTTTCCCATACCGAAGATATTGGACAATCTGATCCTAATAGTGGGACGTGTAATCGTGCAGATGGTTTTGACTATGGAGTGAGACCTTTGTGTTGGTACAAGCCAACGAATGGTTCTGGTGGTGGAGGTACAGGAAGTTCTATTGCTGCTACTCCAACTGTTAATGGTCAGACAGAGATTAGGTCGAGCAACCCAAATCAAATTCTCCCCATAGCTTTTAATCTTGATGCGTTTAGAGCCCAAGGTGCTGTCGGATACGCCATAGAGATTAGTAAACCCAATACTAGTTTCACTAATCCAAATGGTTCATCTCCAGACCCAGTTAACAGCCTAGGGAATGAAGTTTATTGGAAAACCTCCGGGAAATATAATCTTCATCCTTCAATTCAACTTCCAGGCTGGGGAAGTTATGAGATACGTGTGATTGCGGTCGATCGGGCCAGAACTGCTGTTGGTAAATTTTCAAATGTCTTAAAACTTCATCTTTTTCAATAAAAAATTCTTTTTGGAACCGCTCTTCTTAGGGCGGTTTTTTATTTCAATTTTTCTTTGATAAACGGGGCAAGGAATTTATGAACTCTTTCATGGCCTTTGAAGTTCCAATGCCCCATCTCATCGACTTTGATACTGTTTTCGTTACCAATGTATTTCGAAAACTCATTGATAAAATATTCAAATTTCACTACTTCTTGAAGTTTTTTTTCAAACCACAAATCATGTGTGACAAAAAAATGAACAAATTTAGTTCCAGGATGTAGTCCATAAGCCATTTTGATTGATGTTTGAAAATGTTGAAGACTCTCTTTGAGGGCAGGACTTTGTTTGGCTTCATCAAATATATTCTTATCATAATCCAAATAACTCCATTGAATATATTTTTTTATCAAGACCGAAGCTAGTCGACTGTTGTATTTACTTAGTGATTTGAGTATTGGTAGTTTTTCGAATCGAGTAGAATTAGGATAGGGGCGATCAAAAATAAATCCACTAAATCCCAAACTTTTATCCAGATCAAATTGATTATCAAAAAAATCGTTTACATGATGTTGCCAGACAACAAGATCAGGTTTGATTTCATTTAGATATCGCTCAAGAACAAGATATTGTTGCCAGCTCCCATAGCCACCCGCTCCGAAAGCAAAGACTTCATATTCTTCTTTAAAAAGTCCGTAGTAAGTTTTGACTGAGTCTATATCTCTGGCGTGAGTAAAGCTGTCTCCTATAAACAAGATCTTTTTCTTGGGGGAGTACACATCTCCCCAAGTCCTAAAACCTTTTTCATCTGAAGTATAGTTGACTTGAAAGTTCTCTCCAGCCATATCTTTTGAGGGATAAGAAAGTGAAAAGTTTTTTCTAGGATACCAACCTATTTCAGGATGTGATTCGAGACTATAGGGTGAGCTTAGGCCTGTTTTGTACTTAAGATGATGAACGAAAATCAAACTAAATTCGCCCAGAAGGAGTGGAAAAACGAGTATGCACAATGCAAGTACTATTTTGAAAATCAAATTACGTGACATGACATCATGATATCATGCTTTACTTATTGATTTACGGCCCAACGCAGGACAATCACGCTAGCTAGGGGAATACCCACAATTGTTAAGGCAAAGAGTACTTTGAGAAGCATACCTTCGGTGCCTTTTAATTTGGCTTCATCTGATTTTTTTTCAGTAGTTTCATTTTCCATTTCAATTCACACACATGGTTCCGTTAGGACTATAGATATTATAAAGTCTGTAAGTGATGGTAAAGAGTCCAATAAGGATTAAAAAAGTAGAAGAGGAACTTGGCAGTCGATTTTTTAGGGGAGCAAGAATTCGATGAATCAGCTCACCTCCAAAAGAAACAGCAGGAAGAGTTCCAAGCCAGAAAAAGAAAAGTGAAGTGGCCCCCAGAAGTGGGTTAGAGGTCACTCCGGCCACGAGGACAACGCCATAAAGAAGACCGCAAGGTAGAGTAATGGTCATAAAACCAAGTGGGATCGATGAGTACTTACCAAGTTTCCCTGCTTTGACCATGACCTTGGCGTAGATCCGTTGAAAAAGTATTTCAAGTTTATTAGGTGTTTTGCTCTTATTTTTTAATCCTAAGGCTCCAATGATGACCAAGGTCACTCCTAAAGTGAGAATAGGAAGTGAGGTAAGTAGGGGCGAGTCTTTTCGAATTTCAATTACTGAAGTTAGCCAACCGGCCGAGAGACCAAGGAGAAGATACCCCAAGAGACGACCAAACTGATACATGGCATTTTGAGTTTTACCTTTGGTCAAACTAGCTGTTAGCGGAGAACACATTCCCATACAATGCAGACTCCCTCCTAAACCAATCAGAAGAGAAGCCCATATGATGGCCAGTAAAGAATGTGAAGCAAAGCTACTGTAAAGGTCCAGCAAGGGGGACCTCTTGTTCTTTGACTAAAATCGATTTTTCCAAATTTTCTCCTGTCAGTACAAGGAGAGTGATGTTTCTACTCCCGTCAGATAAAAGTTCTTTCGGAAACCTGAAGAATAATTGTGTTTTGTTGTGACCTTTTTTCAACATCCATGGGATGTGTGGAGTTTTAAGTTCGATTTTTGAAGCTAGTTCTGAATCTTTAATTCTAAACAATATTCCGTCTTTGCTTCCAGCGTTGGCATCTATGGTGACGTTGAAGTGATTGAGAACCATTTCCGTGTCACCAGATTTAATCATACTAAAAGTGGTTTTACTTCCTCTAAGCATTGTTACTCTAAGTTCATCAGCGTGTTTCAATTTGTAAACAAATAGAGAAAAGATGACAGTTAAAAGAGTCAAATAGATGATGGATCTGACTCCAAGTTTTTTAACCTTGATGCCTTTTTTCCCGAGTTCACTATCGTAGCGGATGAGACCTTTTGGTTTTCCGACTTTGTCCATGATTTCATCGCAAGCATCAATACAGTTTGTGCAAGCGATACACTCCATTTGTGTTCCTCTTCGAATATCAATTCCAGTAGGACAAACTTTTACACAATGGTAACAGTTGATACAGTCTCCCTCATTCTCATGGGAAACTTCCGGGGAACGTCTTGGTTCACCTCTTTGTTCATCATAAGTAACAATCATGGAATGATCATCCATCATCACACTTTGAAAGCGTCCATATGGACAGGCAATAATACAAAACTGCTCTCTAAACCAACCGAAGTCAAAGAGCGCAATACCTGTAGCAATCCAAGTAGCAACAAAAACTCCCCAGTGTTCTGTGGGAGGGGCCATGGTAATATCGTAGAGCTCTCTAGTCCCAACAAAATAGCCAACAAAAGAATGACCGATATGCATACTCACTAGCAGAAAGAGAATCCACTTTGATCCCTTCCTTGCAATCTTAACTGCGTTCCAAGGAGCTTTGTCCAATGCTTCTCTGGCCCGGGCCTTACCTTCGGTCCAGAGTTCGATATTTCTATAGATGGCATCTATGAAAACTGTTTGCGGACATCCCCAACCACACCAAACTCTTCCCCAGATACTGGTGACAAAGCCAAAGAAGAGCGGAATTCCTAAAAAAATGAAGATGAGAAGAGGAGCATCGTGGCCGTAAAAAGTATAACCAAAAAAAGTGAATTCTCGATGAGCAATGTCCAAGAGAATCGTTTGCTTCCCGCCAACGCGTGTCCATGGAAGAACCAGGTAAAGAATAATCAGAAACCAAAAGAAGATTGTCCTTCGATGTCTCCAGAAACCTTTCACATCTTCAGGGTAAAGGTATACTCGGTGACCATGATCATCAGTGGTTGCGAGTCTGGATTCGTGTCTTTCAAATTTACTTGGTTTTTTCATGACTTCATTATAGCGCAGAAAAAAGACCCCGATCATTGATCGGGGTCAAAGTTCAGCATTTATTCACTCTTTGGAATTTTTTCGCCTTGAGGTTCTTTAGCACCACCTTCATGTTTGAAGCCATACAGACTCATGACATATGCAGTTGCAGCATACATATCGTCTTTGGAGATGACTTCTCCCCATGCCGGCATACCATTGTCTTCATTACCTTTGTTGACAATAGCATAGATACTCTCAGGAGTTCCTTTGGCGAGAAGCCAATATTCGTCGGTTAAGTTTGGACCAATATCACCTTTTCCATTCTCTTCATGGCAAGTCATACAGTTCTCTGTATAAACTTCTTTACCTTTGGCAATTCCTTCAGCGGTATTCCAAGTCTTGGCATAAATTTCAGCATCGAAGACATCAACTTGCTTGGCAAGAGCCGCTTTTGCCTCGCTAATCTTCTTCATATCTGTTTTATACTCTTCGCTCAATGTTGGTCCGCCTGCCCAAAGATAATAGATGGCATAAAGAACACCAAAAACAACAGTTCCCACAAAGGTGGCAATCCACCAAGATGGAAGAGGGTGGTCTAGTTCTTGAATACCATCGTAATCGTGGTCGAGGACCAGAGCTTTTTCATCATCGAGAATCAAGTTCTCAGTTTTGTTATCGTTACTCATTTGGTACCTCCAACTTTGAAGCCATCAGAAAGAGGAAGTTGTTCGGCTTCAGTAAACTGTTTCTTTGTTTTCTTTCCTGATACCCAGAAAAGAACTCCAAGAAAAACTCCCATGAACAAGAGCATCCCTATGACTAGTAGCCATGGGTGCTCAAATTGGTGAAGAACTTGATCTCTCATTGTTCTCCTCCTTCGCTCTGGGCAACATCACCCTTCTCTTTCTTGTATCTCTTGATGTCAGCACCAAGTTTTTGAAGATAGGCAATCAAGGCGACCATTTCTTTGTCCTGAATGCTCATGTCAACACCGGATTTTGCAAGATCAGTAGCGATTTCTTTCGCTTGCTTGACTGCATTTTCATTGGCATTGGCAATTTCCTCTTCAGAGTAAGGTACACCTAGTGAGGCCATCACTTTCATCTTCTTTCTAAGAGATTTTTGGTCGTACTTATGTTTTGCTAGCCAAGGATAAACCGGCATTAGTGAACCTGGAGTTACAGCACGTGGATCAATCATGTGCTTGTAGTGCCACATGTTGTTGTACTTGCCACCAACTCTGGCCAAGTCTGGACCAATTCGTCTTGATCCCCATTGAAATGGGCGATCATAAACATGTTCTTCG
The DNA here is from genome assembly GCA_006226755.1 of Deltaproteobacteria bacterium. GTDB lineage: Bacteria > Bdellovibrionota > Bacteriovoracia > Bacteriovoracales > Bacteriovoracaceae > M0603. The sequence goes on from SBGE01000164.1 coordinate 12,403, forward strand.
GCCATTGAGACTTCTCCATATCTGATATATTCATCAGGAGCAGGTCTAACCAACTGAGAGTGACATACGTAACAACCTTCTTTGATGTAGACATCACGTCCCGCTAGTTCAAGCGGAGTATATGGTTTCATGAAAGTTTTTTCTTTGATGTACTTATGCGAAGTAAGAGTCGGCACAATTTCAATCAAAGAACCAACGAGAATGGCCAAAAGAGAAAGAATGGTAAACACCATCGGCATCCCTTCTAGTCTTCTATGTGGAGTATCATGAGCATCGTTTCCTGGAGTAAGAGCAGGAGCTTGGTAGACAGCTTCTTTTTCTTCTTTAGCACCTTTGATGGTCATGTAGATGTTATAAAGCATCAAACAGAAACCAATCAGAACAAGAACACCACCAAATGCTCTAATCCAGTACATAGGAATGATACGAACAACAGTTTCAACGAACTGTGGATAAACAAGTCTTCCACCATCATCAATTGCTCTCCACATAAGTCCTTGGGTGATTCCTGCTACCCACATGGACATCATGTACATAAGAAGACCAATAGTCGCAGTCCAGAATTGAAGATTGGCAAGCTTGATTGAGTAAAGTTTTGTGTTCCAGATTCTTGGAATCATGAAATAGAAAATCCCAGCTACCATCATATAGTTCCAACCGATGGTTCCAGAGTGAACGTGTCCAACAACCCAGTCAGTAAAGTGAGCCAAATGGTTCACAGACTTGATTGACATGAGTGGACCTTCAAATGTTGCCATTCCGTAGAACGTTACAGCTGTGGCCAAAAATTTCAGAACTGGGTCGCGTCTTACTTTATCCCATGCTCCTCTTAGAGTTAGAAGACCGTTGATCATACCACCCCAAGATGGAGCCCATAGAGCAACGGAGAAAACCATCCCAAGAGTTTGTGCCCAATCTGGAAGAGTGGAGTAGAGAAGGTGGTGAGGACCTGCCCAGATATAAAGAAAGATCAAAGACCAAAAGTGAATAATAGAAAGTCTATAAGAGTAGACAGGTCTATTGGCAGCTTTTGGAACGAAGTAATACATCAATCCAAGAAATGGTGTTGTAAGGAAGAAAGCAACAGCGTTGTGACCATACCACCACTGAACCAAGGCATCTTGGACACCAGCATAGACTGGATATGACTTCATCAAACTGACAGGCATTTCGATTGAGTTCACAATATGAAGAACAGCTACCGTCACAAATGTGGCAAGGTAGAACCAAATGGCCACGTAGATATGTTTTTCTCTTCTTTTCCAAAGTGTCCCTAGAATGTTCACACCCCAAAGAACCCAGGCCACAGCAATGGCAATATCAAATGGCCATTCAAGCTCGGCGTATTCTTTACCGTGAGAATACCCTAGAAGAAGGGAGGCTCCTCCACCTGCGATAATCAACTGCCAAAGCCAAAATTGAATATTGGCCATGAAAGAGTTGAAAAGTCGCGCCTTCGCCAATCTTTGCGTCGAGTAGAATGTTCCCGCAAAGATAGCGTTCCCTACAAATGCGAAAATAGCAGCATTTGTGTGGAGTGGACGTAAACGTCCAAATGTAATCCATTCAAGCCCGAAGTTGAACTTCCAGCTCGCCATTTGAAAAGCAATCGTGACACCTGCTGCTAGAGCGGCAAAGCCCCAGAACAGTGACGCCAAGATGTACTTCTTTACTACTTTGTCATCATAGGAGAATTGCTCCATTGCCCCTTGATGACTCTGTTCCGTACTCATGAGTCAATTCCTTTGTTGTTTGTCTCGTTTTGTATTGGTTCGTCTTCTAATAACATTCGATTGGCTGGTGTTTCCATGTCGTCAAACTGGCCTTTGTTGACTGCCCATAGAAATGCGATGACAGCACTCAGACCTAAAAGTAAGGCAAGTGGGGCCAGGACATAAATGATACTCATAAAGTCACCTCGCTCTGTCTGACAAAATGGCGAAGCCATTTGGTGCCGTAAAGAGTGGTAAAGAGAACAGTGAAGCTACTAATAGGCATCAAAATCGCAGCGCTCAGGGGAGTGATATATCCCAATGCCGCGAGAGTTGCGCCCAAGAGATTATAGACAACAGAGATCACCAAATTTCTCTTGATTAGTTTTAGTGTTTGATTTGAGAGTTCAACCAAGTTAGTTAAAGGCTCGAGCCCTGGAGTTGTTAAATAAACATCTGCTGCTCGAAGAGAAACTTCAACCGAACCGCTAACAGCAACTCCTACGTTAGCTTTTTGTAGGGCCATGGCATCGTTGGCCCCATCTCCAACCATCATGACGTCCGGCATTTGTGAAATCAATTCATGCTTGTCTTCAGGAGAGAACTCTGAAAATTGTTTTTCAGTTTCTATACCAACAGCACTGCCAATTCTGGCGACGTTTTGTTTGCTGTCTCCAGATAAAATGAATGCAGCTTTGCCCAAATCTTTAAGTTTTTGAATTAATCTCTTGGCGTTGTGTCGAGGAGTATCCTTGAGACTCACAATAGTCAGGAGTTTTTCATCTCCGTATAGGCCAATAGTGTTTGTTGGATAACTACCAGTTTTACCCTCAATTTTTTTGATCTGATAAGAAATTCCATTGATGGTACCGCTGACTCCTAATCCTGATCGTTCAATGAAGTCGCTGACTGGAAGTTCCTTGACTCCTTCATCTCCCAACTGTTGGGTAAGTGATTTGCCGATTGGATGATTAGAGAATTTTTCCAGTGAGTAAATGATATCTTTGCTAGAAAGTTCTCCTTGATGTAGATCTTTCCAACCATCAATAGAGAGTGTTCCGTAGGTTATGGTTCCAGTTTTATCAAACAGAATGGATTTTGAGCGTGCCACTCTTTCAAGGACATCAAAAGTCTTGATGATGATACCAGCTTTTGCGGCAAGATTAAGACTTCTACTGAGTGCAAGAGGTGTTGCCAGGGCAAGTGCACATGGACAAGTGACAATTACCAGACTCAGAGTTCTGGTAATCGCAATGGCTCCATCATAGAGGTACCAATTGATACCCAAGACAAAAGCAGAGATGATGAAGATGGCCACAATGAATTGGTGTGCCAGTCTGTCTACTGTTGATAGGAGAGGAGATTTCTCACTTCTGTCTTGTTGAATTTTTTCCAAGATCTGACCCAGACGAGAATCTTGTCCAACATAGCTGACTCTGACTTCTACTGGATTACCGAGGTTCACAGTTCCATTAAAAACAGGTGTTCCAGGAAACATGTTTACAGGTGTCGATTCACCAGAAAGTAGACTTAGGTCTGCCGATGTTTGTCCTTTGGTTATATCTCCGTCAGCAGGAAAAATTTCCCCTGGCATAACTTTGATGTTGTCACCAACTTTGAGAAATCTCGAATAAATGTCTTCAAACTGTCCGGTATCAGAATTGAATCGATGGGCCAGTCCATTACCAAAAAAACTTCCTGCAAGTGAAGAGTCGAGACCTTTCTTTTGGGCCTTTTTCAGGATGTATCTTGAAAAGAGGAGTAAAAAGACAAGGACACTTAGGGAATCGAAATATGTGTCTACTTTACCATTCCAAATATCAATTACGCCTGAGAGACTTCCTACCAAAATAGCAAGGACAACAGGTTGATCAATTGAAGGTGTTCCTTTTTTTAATGTAGACCAAGCACTTTTATAGAACGGGATGGCCGAATAAAAAAGTACAGGTAGAGAAAGGACAACTGTAACCCAAGCAAATTGATGGGCCAAAGCACCCTCTGCACCTCCATAAATACTGACTGCGTAAAGCATAATATTCATGGAACAGAATGCGGCTACTCCTATTCGAGAAAGATCTTTTCTGTTCTCTTTGATTTCAAAACTTTCAAGATCTCCCTTGCTCGCCAATGGGTGAGGAGGGTAACCAAGATCTGCAATTTCTTTGGCCACATCAGAAATGAAAACATTTTTTTCCATGGTGACAGAGAGAACAGAATCACTCATCTCTAATCGAGACTGTGTAATGCCTTTTTTGAATTCGGGAAGTTTTTCGAGTAGCCACAGACAGGCCAGGCAGTGAATCCCTTCCAAGTAAAAGCGAACTGTCTTCGTCCCTGTTTCTGAATTGTATTGAACAAACTCTTCTTCAAATTCAGAAGAATCCATATAGCGAAAATTTTCTTTATTTTCTTTGATCGGTCCACGGGCCTTGAAGATTGGACCCTTTTCTTTCATGTCATAATATTCTTCAAGGCCTTTACTTGCGAGGATATTGAAGACTGCTCTACATCCAGTACAGCAAAACACATGCTCTTCATCGTCATGGTTTTTAAACTCAGTGACGACTTTTTCTCCACAATGACTGCATTGAAGGGCAGTTTTGGAAGTATGTGTGTGTTTAAGGTCTTCCAATTCTTCCTTCTTAGTTCTTTGGTCTCATGATGTGTAAATCACAAGGAGAATATTTCACCAAGTGTTCAGCAAATGAGCTTGAGAAGAGACCTTGAATTCCATGCTTGCCTCTGGTCGCGACGACACAAAGATCAGCATTAGATTCTTCAAGATATTCTTTAATTCTCTGCTTTGGTGACTGGCTGAAGAAACATAGTTTTTCTACATCACCTTCAAGACCAAGATTCTTTTGAAGGCCTTCAAGGATTTTGATAGTAGCAGCTTCTATTTCTGGATACTTTTCTTCAGTAGGATAAATGTATGGAGAGAAGTCACTGGTATATACTTGAATCTCAAAACAATGGACCAAATGAACCTTGGCGTTATTTAATATAGCGTCACCTTTCAATTTTGCCAGGCCTTCCAAGCTTTCGTCGTTAAGAGAGACACAAATCACAACATTTTTCATAAGTTACCTACCTTTTTTACTCTCTCATCCTATTCCCATAGGAGGCCAAAAAACATGATTGATATCAGTTTTGCATCTCAGAAATATCGTCATAACAAATTTGTTTAGTAAGGTTCTCGTAAAGGTTGAAGACCTTTAACCTTAGACTGCTTCCTCGTGAATGATCTCTTTAAAAACATCCGAAAGTTCTGGATCGTGTACTACATCGAGGATTTCGAGGATCGTACTCTTGTCGAGAAAGACCATATCTGTGTTGGGAAGGACCTGGGCCGAGAGAGGAAAGGGGATGTGATGGATCAATTCCCTAAGACCGATTAAATCTCCAGTGTTTAATACTTTTCTAACCTTCTTATTCTTTACTAGCTGAACGTGACCATTAAGCAAGAGGAAGGCGACCACAGGAGTCTGACCTTCATAAAATAGGTCTGTGGAGACTGTGTAGCGATGAATAGGAGCTACTGATTTGATCTTTTCAATCAATTCTGAGTCTAAGCTTGTAATAGGGTACTGATTCTTCTTCATGAATTCATCATAGCGAATCATGTATAAGCGAAATATAACCTAAATCAGGTTTTTAGAAAAAAATTATGAGGTTTTCTCAGTAGTTGGCGTCGGCCCAGTTCATTAGTTCATCTTCATCTTTAATAATGATGAACTTTCCATCCTGCTCAATCAAGCCTTCATCTTTGAATTCTGAGATGAAACGGATAAGTGTTTCATTAGCTGTACCAATCATGGTTGCCATCTCTTCACGAGTAAGTTTGATATTGATTTTAATATGACCATCTTCAGTTTCTTCACCATGACTTTCTTTAAGAAGCAAGAGAAGCTCGGCAAGCCTTTCTCGAACATTTTTTTGGTGAAAAGAAGAAACTTTATTTTCAGCCGCGCCCATGTCACGACTTAGTTTTTCGATGATGTTCATGGCTACGGAAGGCATTTCTTGAATGGCCTTCATAATGAATTTCTTATCAAGAAAACAAACAGTGGAATCTTCCATGGCAGTTGCAGTAGCAGTGTAATTTTGATCAGTGAAAAGACTTCTGTGTCCAATAACATCTCCGCCTTTCACGATACGAACGATGGATTCTTTGCCATCAGCTCCGACTTTTGAAACTTTGATATTTCCACGACTGACACAGTAAAGACCATAAGGGTGATTCCCTTGAACAAAAAGATTTTGTCCTTTCTTATAAACGTTGGTCACTTTATGTTCTGAAATATTTGAAAGCTCAGCAGAGTCGAGGTCACAGAAAACCCCACTCATTCTTGATTCACAGTTTTCGCATGCAGTCTTATTTTTCTTCATGGTGTATCTCAAAGTCCCATTTAAACGGTCAGTTATAGAGAATTTGTATGTTTATTATGTAGCAGTGTCAAGATAACACAAAGCAAATTAATCATAAAAAAATAAGGACTTAAGGCCTATATTTCTTTTCTAAGGCCTTCCCGAGTGTTAATACATCAAGTCATGAGTTCAAACAGTAAAGATCTGATTCAAAAAATTGTCCTAGAATCCAGTGCTTATAAAAGTATGGATATGATTGACTCCCTGATTGAGGGGGGAATGGACTTATCCCAAGTTCCGGTTCAACCGTTGTATCAGGCCATTAAAAGTTTGCCCGCTCAAGAGATTGCTGAGCTCTTGCCCAGATTTTCTAAGCAGCAACGCCAGGCCTTTCTCGATCTAGATCTTTGGTACAAAGATGATTTAGATGTGGTCGAGTTTGGAACTTGGATCGAAGTTTACACTCGCTCTCAGGATGAAGATATCGTCAATGAATTCATTCAAGGCAATCCTTTTTCACTGTATTTGAAAGGTGTTTTTAATGTTTGGACATTTGATGTTGAAGACCCTCTCTATCCTGACCATGACAATTATTTTTTGACCGAAGACAATCTTTTATTGTTCGAATTTCACGAAGATTATGAGTACGTCCATGAAGCTAGAGAATTGGTGAGGAGACTTTATTCAGAACTTGGTGTTGAGAATGCCTATGCTCATCTGTTTAAAATTCTTGTCGATAGCTACATGATCATTCAAGAGGATGAATATCAAGATAAGTGCTATAGATTAAAGGAACTCGGTTTTGTGTCTCACCTTGAAGCTCTTGAGATTCATAATAGTTTTGCATCAACTGAAGTCATGGATAGTTTCATCAAAAAGAAGAGTGCTCAAACGGCTACAATTGAAGTGGAAGGTCGCTCTCAAACACTTCCTGAAAACTCATTGGTTGCCTTCAAAAAAGAAATTCCTGGTCTTAGTGAAGATCTTGCCACTGTTGAAGATCAAAAAAGACAAGATTATCTTCACTTCAATTTTCTACGCATGATCAATAGTGGTTTGACTTTGGACAACGCCATGAAGAGTGGAGCTGTTGCGATGACTCGCGTAGGAAATAGAACTCGTTCACTTCTTGAACTCGGTTACGATTATATTTCAAAACAATTGAAATCTAACCAGTCAGTCTTTGAACTTTTTGATTTCACAGATATCTTTCGAGTAGGTAATTCTTTGGTAAGTTTTGTTCAAAAGAAACTCAAGAAAGGTATGGCAGCGACTGCTCTTTCCAGACAAGATGGATTTCTTGGAAGATATTGGGTGGACTTCATTGATAACTCTTATGATTTTCCAATCAAATATGTAGATATTTTTGGAGCAGAAAGCAAACCTCAGGCAATCACAAACGCTGAGTTGTATGAGAAATGGGAAAAAAGAGCAGATACTCTCTTAGGATTACTTCCTTTTGCAGATCAATTTTACCTGAACTACAAGGATCTTCTCGAGTCCCATAAGATCAAAGATGAATATTATATGAATTACAAAGTTGATGAGATTGATCTCGAATCAATTTTAATGAGTACCTTTGCTAACTTCGCTTTAGGGAATTTTGAAAAAGAAAACGTCAATCGTATTGGTTTGACCCTTGAAGAGTACAAAACTTTCACCAAAGCTCTGCTTGACTCTGAAGGTAAAGTCACAACTTCGACCCAAATGGGTGAGAAAATTGTCAAATTTCTAGGACAGTTTGGAATGGGACAGGTAAATTCTCTGGACGAATATCTCCTTGGGATTTTGACTGAACAGATGGAAGGTTACGATTATGAAAACCTTTCAGGTGAAGATTTCAAACATGTCGGTGGTCCAATTATTCTTGTTAGCTGATCAGCTAAATGATGAATCAAATATTCTACCAAGCAAAAGTAGGAAATCTGAATTAGGTGCTTTGATCGCCTTGATGACTTCCTCTCGTTTATAAAAAGCAGACTCTTGTTGCTTACTAAGTAAGAGATCAATTTGAGGATTATTCATCATGTTCGGAATCTTTTCAGCAAAGAGACTATCGAGACTTTCAAGACGTGACTTTTCTTTTTGGAGGAAATCGTAAAGTTCGTGATTGGCTGAATGCTTTTCAAAATCTTTTTTACTTTTTTCTCTTTCTTCTGCTTCTTGTTCTTCAAGAAAAATATCTATGACATCTTCGAAGCCATCTAGGCTTCCTGATTTTCCTGGAGGTAATTTGAGTTTGGTTTTATTTTTATCGTTCATTTTCTCAATCCTCACTCTCTTCTGTTTTTCTATTATTGATTCCATCGAGAATTTGTTGGAAAAAATGAACTTCCTTGCAATGGTCAAACAACTGTTTTTGAGCTGAAGCAGTTTTTGTGATTTGCCTGAAGCGCTGATGAACATTTAGGTTGCTGACTTTTTTGCTCAGGATTGAGCATTTAGACAAAAGTGCAAGCTCTTTTGACCGGAGCCTCCTGGCCTTATTGTGAAAATGTCTCGGAAGCGCTTCAACAGAAGGTACGATCAAAAGATCTTTATGATTTGGGATCTCTTTAGTCACCACATACAAAGGGTAAGGGACTCGCGGGTGAATATTGAGCATGATCAGAGCTTCAGTAATATTTGTAAGGGCAGCTTGAAGTTCATCACCATGGAGTTGATGGAGAATGATATACATGGGAATTTTTCCAATTTTCTTGGATGAGAATAAATCACATAAAAATGGTAGATCAAAATTGTCGGCTGTGATCTCTTCGTAAATTGGTATTCGCATTCACACCTCAACTCAATTATAAGTCCAATCATCGGCCAAAACCAGTTACAATGTTTTCATGGGATCTGATTTTCCAATGGTTAACTTGCCATACCAATTCACTAGTCTTTTACGTGCCAATATTCAAATTGGTGGGCAGTCTTTGGAAA
>SBGE01000048.1 GCA_006226755.1 Deltaproteobacteria bacterium
CCTTGTACAAATTGTACCAAGGTGGATGTTTTATATTGTTTAGGTCGTGACCTCTTCCATCCCAGGTTCTTATTCTTGCAAGAATCTCACGATCTTTTTCTTTAGGTTTTTTGTCGGGAATGAGTCCGGCATGAACCATGATGAAATCTTCACCTTCGATAAAACTTGGAAGCTTTCTCATCCATTTGACCCAGAATTTTGCCTGTTTACCCAGTGAGAGGAGAACATGATCGAGTGAACTTCCACCCCAGTTTCCCTTACTCTCATAAAGTTTTATCAGACCAAGTTCATGATTACCTATAACGACTTTTGATTTGGAGTTGTAGACGAATTCCAGGACTTTCTTGGAGTAAGGACCTTTATTGATAAGATCACCGACAAAATAAAGCCGGTCCTTGGAGTAGTTGTAACCAACTTTGTCCAAGAGCTCCATCAGTTCGTTAAAACATCCGTGAACATCACCTATAAATATTTTCCTGCGCATCTTTTAATCATACAAAGTTTCACTTAAGGGCACAATTCGGTAATATGTAAATATGTCTAGTACACAATCCCTGATATTGGGAGCGACAGGTTTGGTAGGAAATGAGCTTTTAAGTCTCTTATTGGAAAAAGAGAACAAAGTTAGTCTTTTACTCCGCCGCAAGTTGGATCTTAAATCAAAAAAGATTCAACAAATTGTACTTGAAGAGCTGGATAGTATGACGCTAGAGCACTTCAAAGGGGTCGAGACTGTCTATTGTTGTCTCGGGACAACTATTAAAACAGCCAAAACGAAAGATGCTTTCAAGAAAGTGGATTATGAGTACCCACTCATGGCCGCAAGACTTGCAAAAGAAGCTGGGGTTAAAAATTTCATATGTATTTCGGCAAAAGGAAGCTCCATCGACTCGGCCTTTTTTTACTCCCAAGTTAAAGGAGAGTTGGAAAGGGATCTTAAAGCTGTCGGAATTGAAAAACTTCATATTGTAAGACCTTCTTTGCTTATTGGAGAAAGAAGTGAATTTCGCTTAGGTGAGGCCATTGGTCAGCTCTTTTCCAAATCAGTCTTGCCTCTTCTTAAAAGCGTACTTGGAACATATTCTCCGATTGAAGCAAAAAAAGTTGCTTTTACCATGTGGGAGTTGGCCACCTATGGGATGCATACTTCTAAAAACATAGAAGTCGAATCTAGAAAGTGAATTCATCAAAGAATTGATGAAAATCTGGTGCCTTCTCAGGGTGTTTGGGGGCAAGATACTGCAAACGACCATCTTCAAATTTCAAAACTGTGGTCATCCAGTGAGATCTTAATCCTGGCTTATTGAATTCCGTTGGGAGATGGTTCTTTATGAATATCACTTCAAAAGTGCGACCATCAAAAGTCATCGAAGGAGTTGGAAGCTCGAGTTCTTTTAATTGTCCACGATAGGTTTCGAATGAATATGCATTCCAGTCAGTCGAAGGTGAGAAATTGAACTCCAGATAATGACTGGTCTCTATATTTTTCAAAAAAACTTCAAAGCATGTGCTTTCCCAAAGTCCTACAATTCGATTTTGTTCAGATGGTGGTGGAATCAAAATCTTTGAATCAGAGGGGAGAGTCCATTTGAAGATCAAACAATCTGGAGTCTCTTGAAATTGCCCTTCCACTCGGGAAGGGCAAGACTTATCAAAAGGTATGAGTTCGATATTCACTAGTCTCGTTTTCCAGTCAGGTTTGTCAGAAAATCAACTGGCATTGGAAAGAATGTGGTGGAACGACCTTCTCCAGATGAGATCTCTTTCATCGTATCGAGATATCTTAGAACAATTGCATCTTTTTGCTCACCAAGAATTTTGGCGGCTTCAGATAGTTTTTTTGAGGCCTCAAGTTCACCTTCAGCAGAAATGACTTTTGCTCTTTTGTTTCTTTCGGCCTCTGCTTGTTTGGCCATCGCTCTTTGCATTTCGATTGGCAAGTCGATGGCCTTGACTTCTACCGTTGAGACTTTAATTCCCCAAGGCTCTGTCTGTTCATCAATAATCTGTTGAAGTTTGCTATTGATTTGATCTCTTTGCTGGAGAATTTGATCGAGATCAAATTGACCAATGACACTTCTAAGTGTTGTTTGAGCAATTTGTGCAGTTGCCAGTAGATAGTCTTCTACCGCGATAATGGCATCACTTGGACTTTCGACTCTGAAGTATACAACGCCATTCACTTTTAATGTGACGTTGTCTTTTGAAATGATGTCTTGAGAAGGAATATCAAGAGTCTTTGTTCTAAGATCTACTCGTACCATTTTTTCAAGGCCAGGTATCAAGATGATCATACCTGGTCCTCTAACACCAGTAAAACGTCCTAGTCTGAAGACAACAGCTCTTTCATACTCTCTTAAAATTTTGATTGTATTGAAAACCAAAATCAAGAAAAGTATCAGTAAGGGGAGTAATGGACCTAGCATTTATAACCTCGCTTTGATGGGATCAAATAATCAAGTACAAATTTTCTCTGTCATTGATATGAACCTGATCGCCAATATTATATTTTGTTTGGCTTCTGGCCTTCCAAATTTCACCAGAAACTTTAATTTGATATTCGTAGGAACCTTCAATTAAATGTTCTTCAACTGATAAGACTTCACCGGATCGACCTTTCATATTATTAAAGGCCTTTTTACCTATATTTTTATGATCTCTGAGGATCACCATCAAAATAAAGGCCAGAAAAAGAATTATAGCGCCAACCGACGAGAAGATGACTGAATTAGATAATTCCAAATAGGCATTGTCTGTTCGATAGAGAAACAGTGAGCCACTTATCAATGCCGCAAGACCACCTAATGAAAGAATGCCGTAGCTTGTGATGTAGATTTCCATAACAAATAAGGCAAAGCTCAAAATGATCAATCCGAGAGCGCCAAAATTGAGAGGGAGGACTTGAAAACCAATTCCAGCTAAAACCAGACAGACTGCTCCAATTGCTCCAGCAATAAATCCACCAGGAGCTTGAAGCTCAAGATAAATCAAAGCTGCCCCAATCAAAAAGAGGATATAAGCAGTTGAAGGGTTGGCAAAAATATTCAAAAGCTTGAGTCCCAAATCCATTTCAAATGGAATGATTTCAGGGTTGGGAGCTTGGGCCTTGTAATCTCGACCTTTAATATGAAAAAATCTTCCATCGATCAAACTCAGGAGGTCTGAATTTGTGTTGGCTATTCCATCAATCAGATTTTTCTCTTTGGCCTCTTTCGATTTGAAAGAACTGGCCTTCTCAATCATTTCACCAAAAAGTTTGGCGTTTCTTCCTCTGGTCTCGGCCAAAGAAGAAACCAGGGCCACGAGATCATTAATGGCCTTGTTCTTGAGATCTTTTTCTTTGATATCTCCACTCATTTGGATAGGTGTGGCAGCTCCAATATTTGTTCCTTCACTCATATAAAGACCATGAGCGCCACTGGCGATGATGGCACCTGCAGAAGTGGCCGAAGATCCTTCCGGCTTAATCCAAACAACGACTGGTCGATCAGATTCACCAAATAGGGTCAAAATCTTTTTTGTCGTAGTTACCAAACCACCAGGAGTGTTCATGGTTATCAGGATGAGATCGGCCTTCTGTTTGTCAGCGGCTTTAAAGCCTTCGGCGAGATAATTGTAGGTGGCGGGGTTAATACTACTTTCTATTTTTAAATGAAGTATTTTTTCTATGGCCACTGTATCTGTTGTTTCTTGCGCCCAAGAAGACACAGGTAAGTAAGAGAAGAGTGGCGCGAGTATGAAGAATAGAGTTAAAATGAAATTCATGAATCATCACCCTCTTTATAAATTGGTTTTAGGGACCATTATCAACCCGCTCAATGATAAACATTGTACTGTCATTAGCAAAGGTGGACTGGTCCTAAAGCGCGGAAAAAATGCAGAGTATAAGGTTTGCCTCATTGGATCTGAAAAAGAGGCCGAATCTTATGTGCAACGCAGTAAGGATGTCGAAAGAATTGAGCTTCAAGGACATGCGCTTATCCCCGGTTTTTTTGATATGCACTTTCATTGGGTTCAAGATGATGTGCGTTTGATGCCCAAAGACAACCTCCTCAACTGGTTGTCCCAATATACCTGGCCCTATGAACATAAGTTTCAATCCAAAACTTATTCAAAAATGAGGGCAAAGCAATTTTCAAAAGAGCTTTTGGAAGTCGGGACTTTGGGAGGTGCTGTTTATGCTTCCATACATCCCCATTCTGTCTCCCATGCACTTGAAAATTTTATTGGAGAATTTATCGTCGGAAATGTTCTCATGACTATGAATTCTCCAGATTATCTGACTCTGTCAGAAAAAAAATCACTCGACTCTGTCAAAGAATTAGCTTCTGAATGGAAAGCTAAATACTGTCTGACTCCGCGTTTTGCTCCGACAACCTCTCCTCGGGTTATGAAAGAAGGAAGAAAGATTTCAAAGGGCCATAAGTCTTTTGTTCAAACTCATCTTTCTGAAACTGAAAATGAAATTGAATACGTGCTTTCACTCTATAAAAACATCGAAAACTTTGAGGATGTAGATTCATATCTTGAGATTTACGATCGTTGCGGTCTTTTATCTAAAAAAACCATTATGGGTCATGCGATCCATTTAAGAGACAAAGAGTGGAAGAGAATGGCTCAAACACAAACAGCGATAGCTCATTGCCCGACGTCGAATGCTCCTCATAATGAGTTGGGGTTAGGTTCTGGACTTTTCGATTTCAAGAAGGCCGATCGCCTCAAGATCCCATGGGCGTTGGCCACCGATATTGGGGGAGGACCTTTTCTTTCCATGATCGACGTTATGAGATCTTTTGTAGATCAAAATAAGAAGGCCAAAGTTAGTGGAGCTACTTGGACCAGAGCACTTTACCGTTCGACTCTGGCCGGAGCAGAAATTCTAGACCTAGACAAAAAACATGGAAATTTGAACATTGGTAAGTTTGCAAACTTTTTGGTTCTACCTCTTCCCAAGCAGTCTGATAAGATTAGTAAGCGAGAAGAACTTTTGGAGAAGATGTTTCATCGTAAACTAACTGATCGTGAAAGTTATTCTTCATTGGTGAAACAGACCTGGTATAAAGGTCACATGGTGTTTTCCAAAAATTAAAGAGTAATTCCAATAGGGCAGTGATCACTTCCTAAAACTTCAGGCATGATAAAAGCATCACTCACATTTTCAAGCATAGATTCTGAGACAAAAAAGTAATCAATACGCCACCCGATGTTTCTCTCGCGACAATTATTTCGGTAAGTCCACCACGTGTAATGCCCTTCTTCATCTGGATGATGATGGCGAAAGGTATCGACAAAACCTCTCTCTATCATTGTATCCATCCACTCTCGCTCGATAGGAAGAAAACCAGTCGTCTTGGTGTTACTCTTTGGATTGGCAAGATCAATCGCCTTATGGGCAGTATTGAAATCTCCTGTAATGATAACCGGTTTACCTGTATTTTCTTCAATTGAAAGAGCGAGCTTGATAACTTCTTCGCTGTATTCAAGTTTGAATGGCACTCTTCCCAAGTCTCTTTGTCCATTGGGAAAGTAACCATTGATAAAAAAGTAATCTGGATATTCTGCAATGATGGTTCGGGCCTCATCATCAAATTTTTTGATTCCTAGACCAATTTCAATTTCTGGCTTTGGTAGATTCTTGTGTGAAAAAAGTGCAACACCTGAGTAGCCACGCTTTACACCTTCAGCATACCAAACATGATAATCAGGGAGATCCAATAAATCTTGTGGTAGCTGGTCTGTGTGGGCCTTGGTTTCTTGAAGGGCCAAAATATGTGGTCTTTCCAGCGCAAGCCAGTTCAGGAAACCTTTTTGATAACAGGCCCTTATTCCATTTACATTCCAAGAGATAATTTTTGTCATTTTTTTTTGAATTAAACTTGAGTTTGGGTTAATCTTAAACCTTAAGACAACCTTAAGGGAGACATAAGCATCATGATTGATGATAATGACCGTTTGAGATCATTCAATAATATAGCCAAACTTGTCAAATCGAGACGGTTAAATCACCCCAAGAGATACTCCCAGTCAGAGCTTTCTGCACTGTTAGGGTACAAGAATGGACAGTTTATAAGTAACGTTGAACGTGCACTTTGTAATGTTCCGCTTAAGATGTTGACCAAGATCGCTGAAATTCTCGGTATTTCACACGAGGAATTGAAAAAAGCGATTCTAAAAGATCATGAAGAAACTCTAAACAACTATATGGATAAGAAAAAAGCAGAAGAGGCCGAAGGCTCTTCACCTTTTAATTAAGACCTTTATAGGCAAGATAATCATCCATCGTCCCCATAGATTCCTCTGTATCTTGTGAAAAGTCAGATTCTGCCTGAGAAGGAAGATAATGAGGATCCTCAAATTCACCTTTTGTTTCAACTCTATCACCTTCAATCGGCATGGCACGATTTGAAGTATAGGTTGTATCCAAGGTGTATGAATCGTATTTCTCTATGAATTTCGTTTTTTCTTCGCCTTCCAGTGAAAGCTCAAAGTCACGAAGCTCTTTAATTGTACGAGTGAAGTTTCCTTCAAGTTTTACTTTTTGTTTAGGGTCAGCACGATGGAAAAACTCATAGTATTTTTTCCTGGCGACCAAATGCTGCTCGAGAAGGTTTTCATATTTTCTGAAAAGCTTTTCAAGAGGACTTAAATTGTCTGAAGGTCTTCTTCGTCTTCTACGTCTTTTTTTATTATTGGTGTTAGAGTTACTTTTCCCGGCAGCAGAAACTCCTGTGTTGCTTCTGTTTTGCCCCTGAGTCTGCTTCGCCTGAGGGTTGTTGGGGTTATTGCTCTTATTGCCTGAAGGACGCCTTCTTCTATTACGATTATTGCGTTTTCTAGGGCCAGAATTTCCGTCGCTCTTTCTTGTATTGTTTTCTTCGCTCATATACTTCCAATCTGTAGTGATCTCTATAATAAAAAAGCCCGATGGTCAGTGTCAAATTATGCTTCGAATAACACGGGTAGACTACTCAAAATGCAATTCTCTGGTACCTTGTGGGGAGTTTTACTTCATATAATAGACGCTCATTCAAGGAGTCATAGATGTCTACAAAAAGAGTTAAGGTCGCTGTTACTGGTGCAGCAGGTCAAATTGGTTATGCCCTTCTTTTCAGAATTGCTTCAGGTCAAATGTTTGGACCTGATACAGAAGTTGAACTTCAATTGCTTGAACTTGAAGCCGCTCTTCCGGCCCTTAATGGTGTTGCAATGGAACTTGATGACTGTGCTTTCCCACTCCTTAAAAATATTGTTTGTACATCAGATCCTAATGTTGCTTTCAAAGATGCCAACTGGTGTCTTCTTGTTGGATCTGTTCCAAGAAAAGATGGAATGGAAAGAGCTGACCTTCTTAAAATCAACGGTGGTATTTTTACCGGACAAGGAAAGGCCATCAATGACAATGCTGCAAAAGATGTCAGAGTATTTGTTGTTGGTAACCCGTGTAACACAAACTGTTTGATTGCAATGAATGCTGCCAAAGATATTCCTAACGACAGATTTTATGCAATGACCATGCTTGATGAAAACAGAGCAAAAACTCAATTGGCACAAAAGGCCGGTGTTGATGTTACAGCAGTAACAAACATGACCATCTGGGGGAACCACTCTGCAACTCAATACCCAGATTACTTCAATGCCAAAATCAATGGAAAGTCTGCTGCAGAAGTTATTACCGATGCTGAATGGTTAAAAGGTGAGTTTATTGAAACTGTTCAAAAACGTGGAGCAGCTATCATCAAGGCCAGAGGACTTTCATCAGCAGCTTCAGCGGCCAATGCTGTTGTAGATGGTGTTTACAATATGACTCATGACACTCCTGCTGGACAAACCTACAGTATGTGTCTTTGTTCAAATGGAGAGTATGGAGTTGATGCTGGATTGATCTTCTCTTATCCATGTAGAACAGAAAATGGTGTAGTAAAAGTTGTTGAAGGCGTCGAGCACAATGACTTTGGAAAAGACAAGTTCGCAACGACTCATGAAGAGCTCAAATCTGAAAGAGACTCTGTTAAAGAAATGGGTCTTATCTAATTTAATTTTTTTGATTCAAAATAAGAAAGGCCGGGTGGAGAGAGTTACCCGGCCTTCGCTTAAAGCTACGCACTTTTTTGAGGAAAAAAGGCACATTTCTATTCAAGGAGTAGCGCAGCTTCGAGAGAGTTACTTCTAACGATTACTTCTGTCAGCAAACCTTTCAGAATCATACTGAATGGGTCCATTGGTACTCGCAGTTGAGTCTCCAGCGGGTGCTTTGAAAGTGTTTGATTTCGAGCTGGTTCCACACGAGGTGACAGTCAAACTCAAAATGATTAGGGTGATTAGTGAAAATACTGACTTCTTCATACGGACCTCCAAACTTCCTTGTTCTGAGGTTGGTTAAAATCCTTCCTGGAAATCAACCTATCTCGAGGTTTTGAGAAGATTCTCAAACCCATCCTTAGGTTTATCTTCTCATACTATTAACAGTTGCATATAGCGTGCCAAATTTTCCCGTCTTCAATTGGCCAAATATGGTGCTGGTGCGGGGACAAAAGGTTACTTTTGGGGTCATTAGGGGTTTTTGAGAGAATTGGTGACACCAAAAACCGATGGGGGATATCGGTTATTTAATGGAAGGTAACCCTTTTTGTTGAGTGTAGTTTTCAAGAATTTGAAAATATTCTCTTTGCTCTTCTATAGTGAAAGGTTCGATAGTATCTGTTTTCTTTTTACGTATTCCTTTTGCTCCAATCAGGCCGTCTACTTTTCTCAAGCGATTGGTAATTGAGATGGCCATGGTTTGAAGCCAACGTGGGAACTGTTTATCAAGTTCTTCAACAGGTATGCGAATAAGAGTGGTATCTTCAGCGCAAAGGACGTGAGCGCTTCTTGTTTTTTTATCAAAGAAGCTCAGCTCTCCCATGTATTCACCTTCACCAAGATAGGCCAAGGGTGTGATCTGAGTCCCTTTATTGACCATAATCATCAGCCGACCTTTAACAATAATATAAAGATCATAATTGTCTTCACCAGCGACACAAACGACTTCGCCTTTCTTTAGGTGTAAGGTCAAATTTTTATTTTTGTCACTGCTCATAAGATCTCCTAGAGATTGAATGACTTTCTGATGAGTTTCTTGATTTCATTAAGTGCACGTTGATAATAAATCACTTGTGGAAAGATTGGATCGAGGAATAAGGTATCTCGTCCCAAGTTTTGATTCACTAGCATATCAAAATCAACCAACTCAACATTATTTCGTTTTGCTATCTTTTCTAAAATTTTATTGAATACGATATTGATTCTCCATTGGGTACAGTCGTATGCAGCGGCCATGGTCAATTGCTCTCTGGCCTCTTTGAAGCGACCTAGATCAAGGGAGACTTTTCCATAAAGGTAGTGAGACTTTGCATTGGTGAGAGAGATTTTAGCCAGTTCTTTTGCTTTAAGATAGGCCTTCTTTTTATTGCCCTCTGAGATCATCAATTCAATGTCTTTTTGATAATCTTCCATGGTTTGAGTTTTTGCATTTTCACAAACTGATTTTGGCTCTGTCTCCAGATTAATTGGTGTCGTCATAATGATTAATTTGGAATCTTTGGACTTAACATACTGAATGAGCTCAATGACTTCTTTTTCAAATATCTTGAATGCAATTTCAAGACGGTCCTGTTTTTGTTTGCCTGTATATGTTGAAGAGTCTTGCTTGGGGTAGTCCCCGAGTACGATATATTTGATTGGGGTGTAAAGATACTTTGAGATGAATGGAGCTGTCATGATCATCGTCAGGATGGCATCGTCTTCGTAGAGCGCCATGTTTTTCATGATGATATCTTTTTGAGAAATATAGAATTTCTTTTCATAGAATTCTTCACTGGCGCCGTGAAAAATAACTACTGAAGGAAGAGCGTCGAGTTTTTTGAGTTTGTCGATACTTCGATGAAGTCCTTCATTGGATCTGGACCAGTTATAAATTTTGAGTGGGTCTTTGAGTTCTGCACTTGTGTCTTTGATAAGTTCAGGGATGTACTTATCAAGGGCCACTCCCATGCGATCTCCGACGATCAAAACATTGGAGCTCGCAGCTTCGAGACTTCCTTCAATATTTTTAACGTTCATCAGATAGGGGTAAGGAATGATCTGGGTCGGAGTGATTTTGTACTTATAGGCGAACAACACCACCAAAATAGTGAGTAGGGTAAGAAAAAGGAGTTTGATCTTTTTCCACATGAGTTCTTAACACCTCGAAATGACTTCGCGTACATTCTCTTTTTTATGACTTACATCTTTATTCTATAGGTATTTTCTGTTAGTTAAAAGCTTCAATAATTCGTAGCGTAAGGATAGAATTAGTGCGCACTGCGTCTGAAATCCTGGCACCTGCCGGAAATCTAGAAAAACTGAAAGTAGCTGTTCTGTATGGAGCAGATGCTGTCTATATTGGAGGCCAGAAGTATGGACTCAGAGAGGCCTCAGAAAATTTCACCTATGATGAGATTCGTGAAGGTGTTGAGTTTGCTCATCAACATCAATCCAAAGTTTTTGTAGTTCTCAATGGTTTTCTTCATGACAGTGATTTGGAAACGCTTCCTGAGTTTTTAAGTTTTTTAGAAAATGTTGGAGTTGATGCCGTTATTGTCTCTGATCTAGGTGTCATTGCTACAGTTCGAAAATTTTCAAATCTAGAAATCCACCTTTCAACTCAGGCCTCATGTTTGAATGTTGAAGCTGCCAAGTTTTGGAAAGATCAAGGTGTCAAACGGGTCGTTCTTGGAAGAGAAGTCTCTATTCCAGAGGCAGCTTTGATTAAACGTGAAAGTGGACTTGAAGTTGAACTTTTTATTCATGGTTCCATGTGTATGGCCTACTCTGGAAATTGTGTCATTTCAAATTACACCCAAGGAAGAGATAGTAACCGAGGTGGTTGTGCTCATTCTTGTCGTTTTGGGTATGAAATTGAATTGAATGATGATCAAAAAAAAATCAGTGCCTATTTCATGAGTTCAAAAGACCTAGAAGGTATCAGGCTTATTCCTGACTTTGTTGAGGCCAATATAGATTCTTTAAAAGTTGAAGGCCGTATGAAAAGTGCTCATTATGCAGGAACGGTGAGCAAAGTATATCGTGAGGCGATGGATTTCTATATTGAGCACGGTCATCTTCTGACAGATAAAATATATGAATGGGAAAAAGAACTTCGTAAAATTTCTCATCGTGAATATACACAAGCTTCGCTTTTGACTCCTGCAGGAGCAGATTCCATTTATGATGAAAGGGAACATGAAGATAAAGAATATCAAGTCGTCGGAGTTGTTCAAGAAACTGTGCCCGGAGAGTTTTGTTTGATCGAGGTCCGAGCGGCCTTTTGCCCTGGAGATACTCTCGAGCTTATGCCTTGGAAAGGTGACTGTGTTGATAAAGAACTCGATTTCGTACGAGACTTTGCTGATCGTCCAGTACCAAAATCAAGACCTGGAACGTTGGTTAAAATTCCTTGGATGCAAGGTGCAGAACCATATAACCTTATCAGGAGGAAATGTCCTTGAAGTACATAACTCCTGTGTTTGACGTTCATCAATTTAATCTGGCCTATCAAGAAGGGGTACGAGAATTTCTGATAGCCCCAACAAAGCTTTCGAGATTCGGAAAACTTGAGTTGAGAGAGGCGAGCGATTTTGCCCTGTCGATCAAAGAAAAAAATGATGTGACAGTCGTTCTCGAGTGGGATGCACTTTATTGCCAGAATAAGTTCAGTCAATTGATCAATGAACTGAAGAGTTTCAATTTTGAAGTTTTTGATGAAATCAGAGTCCAAGACCCAGGTGTTTTTGGTTGGGTATTAAAAAACTTGAATCAACCGATTCAACTCAATCTTGAGACTGGTAATCATAATCTTGAGGCAATTAAAAATTGGGCCTCTTATGGAAAAAAAAGAATATCAAGACTTATTCTCTCTCCTGAACTTCCTGGAAATATCATAACAGAGTATAGAAAAAATTTGGATGTTCCATTTGAGTTGATGGGAATCGGCCGAATCCTCCTATTCTATACTCCTCGAGAGCTTCTTTCTCCTCTTTCTAATGATAAAAGAGAAGTGTTGGAAGGATCTGCTTCGAGTGAGGAATCTCCTCACAGTGGATTTCAATTGCTGCAGAATGAGCACGGAACTTTCATGTTCAACCCGAAAGACCAATCTTTGCTCGATCAAATTGATGCAGTAGAAATGGCCGGAGTTGCTCATCTCAGACTAGATCTCAGATTCCACGACTACCAATCACTATTTCCCTTCGTAATGAGTGCATTGCAGTCCGGCAAGACAGACGATCTCAAATCTAATTGGCCAGTAAAGTTTTTTGCTGGATTCTTTAGAGTCAATAAAACGGATGCTTTATTCAAAAAGCTCAAGAATCGAAAGATAGTCAGACAAGATCAAAATTATCTTGGTGTTGTTCTCGATGTAATTAAAAAAGAAACGATGGGAATAAAACTCAAGACTCGTGAGCTTGGTCTTTCGGCAGGGGACACCATTGAAATTCATACACCTGAAGGAAGAGTCAAAAAACAAAAGATTGACCAACTTTTCAACTCGAAAGGTGAGAGCATATCAAATGCGACTGCAGGTCAGATCGTTTTTATGAAACATATTGGCGGCGTTTCAATCAGAAGTAGCGTCTACAAATCCCAGCAAGCGTAAATTATTGGAAAGCCACCAGACTTGAGGTTTAGAACTTTCGCCTTGTCCAAAACTTCCTTTGGAAGTTCATTGTCTCTGGGCAAAATCAAACAAATTCTTCGACCTTTGAATTTATCTAAAATTTTCAAATAAAAATCTTTTTTCCCACCTTTGATTTTTACTCGCTCCCCCCATGGAGGATTTGCGATTACGAGATCAATAGATTCAGGGTATTTAAAGGTAAAGGCATCTTCATTTGAGAAAGTAACAGTAGTTTTTGTGCTGAGATTCTCTTGAAGTGCCATGTAGGTATTCTTATCCAACTCATTGGCATTAAAACGTTTTGCTTGAATTGGAGCTGTTTCAGCAAGTTCGTCTTTATTTACATTTTCAAATATTTTAAAGCTCTCCCATGCTTGCTTTTTGTTAATGATGGGATCCCGGTAATGAATGGCCTCAAAAATAAGAGTACCACTACCTGCCATTGGATCTAAAATATGAGAGGCCTTTTCAAAGTCTGAAAATTTTAAAAAAGCGGCAGCGAGATTTTCTCTGATTGGTGCTTTCCCGACATGTGTTCGGCCTCGGGTGTAAAGTTCTTTACCTGAGAGATCTAAAGATATTTGCATTATGTCTTCACTTAAGTAAGCATGCAGTGTCGCCATCGGACAATTCGCTACTTTTTCAACCCACTTTTGTTTTGGTGGATTTCCTTTGAAGTACTTCTCCATTCCTTCGCGAATAGTTTTTTCAATTTTGTCTGAATGAATAAGTCTGGATTTGTTGGCACTAACTTTGATTATCTCTGGAGTTGAAACATACCATTGACTCCATTTTATTTTGGATATTTTTTTAAAAAGCTTAGGGAAGTCTCGAACTTTGAAATTATCTAATCTAAGAAGAATTCTTGTTGGAATTTTCAAGGCCAATGTCATC
Organism: Deltaproteobacteria bacterium; assembly: GCA_006226755.1. GTDB lineage: Bacteria > Bdellovibrionota > Bacteriovoracia > Bacteriovoracales > Bacteriovoracaceae > M0603. The sequence goes on from SBGE01000048.1 coordinate 13,589, forward strand.
TGAAGCATTGTTTTAGTATTGGCCTCACACTCAATAACTCCAGGGGAGCGATCTCGAATACTAAAGTCTGCAATATTTTTATCCCGAATCTCGGAGAGAGCGAGATCTTCTAATCCAGGAGGGATGATAAGTGCAAAAAGGTGCATTTTGGCGGAATTTTCTGACATATGAGTTATACTATAGTGAGTCTAAAGGAAAATCCATGTTTGAATACAAAATTCAAAGGGCCTGGGATAACTATTCGAGAGATTTTGGTCTCGGCCGGATTTTAGTGTTCATTTCAATTTTCAATGCTTTTCTTTTTTTCAGTGTCGGGCTTATGTATGGTTCTTGGAGATTTGCTGCCTTTTTTCCTGTCGGATTGGCCCTTATTTTTATCTTCTTCAGACGAAAAGTGATCAGCAAGGGTCCACTTTGGATTTTTATATATAATATGATTCCAATGGGGATAATTATTTTGTTCAATTACACACTAATTGGAGTTTATGATAAATCGATTGGTGGCGTGACCCGTTTGGACCCCTTCCTCGCTAATTTTGATAACTGGTTATTTGGAAAGCCCGTCAGCTTGTATATCGAAGATGTAATGGCGAATTCGGGACTCATTGGAACGGTCTTCTACGATATGATCATGTCCAGTTATATCGTCTATTTTTTTCTGCCGTTCTATGGAGCTATTCTCTACTATAGAGCACTACCACCAATTTCAAAGTATAAAGTTGGAAGACTTTGTGGTTCAGTAGTCATTTATTTCTGTTTGAATTATCTCTCTTATATATTTATTCCTGTGACTGGGCCTCAATATTTTTATGAAGGGATATACGATCGTCCACTCCCACTGAGCTCATTTGGATATTTTATCTTTCATACTGTTGCCAGCTTGCACAACAACTTCATAGACTGTTTTCCAAGTGGACATTTTGGGATAGCCGTTTTGATGACGATCTGGCTTTTTAGAATGAATCACTCTCATCGTTTTTTTATGGGCATGATATCCTTGTTGATTATGTTTGCTACTATTGCACTTCGATATCACTATACATTGGATCTTATAGCTGCTATTCCTTTGGCCGGTATTAGTTATTATCTAGGTAAAATGCTATTACCAACTAAAGTTCACGTTAACTATTTTCGAAGACATTATGAAAGGTAAACTAATCCTCGTTCCCACTCCTATTGCACCTGAGCTACCACTCGAGGAAGTGGCCAGAGCAATGATTTCTCATTCTCTGGAAGAATTTCCTGAGAAGACAACCATCGTATGTGAAGAAATTAAAGAAGGAAGAAGAAGATGGTTGAAATGGGGGTTCCCACGAGAAACGATTGATAGTTTCATTCTTTATAATGAACACAACCGTAACGATTCTCATGATGAAGTGATTAGTCTTTTACTCAAAGGTCATACGGTTTTTCTCATGAGCGATGGGGGATTGCCGGCTTTTTGTGATCCCGGTAGAAAGCTTGTGGAGACTTGTCACAAAAAGAAAATCAAAGTTACTTCAACTCCATTTCCCAATAGTATCTCCCTGGCCGTTGCCTTATCAGGTTTTGATCACGACCAATTTGTCTTTGAAGGCTTTCTTCCCAAAAGTAAGGAAGACAGAGAAAAAAGACTTTCATCTTTGACAGGAGAAAGACGGACAATAGTCATGATGGACACCCCTTATCGACTGTCGAAAATCGTTAGTGAATGCCAAAGCTTTTTCCCAAACCGTGACTGCTTTTTGGCCTTGGACCTGGGTTATCCGGAAGAAGAGTTAATTTACGCAAAAGGATCGCAGATTCCTAAAGGTCTTTCTCAACAAAAACGAGAGTTTATCCTACTTGTAAACAAAATCTAGTCCCTGAATTGAATTGATGACGTATCGCATGTCACATGCTAAGTTACCGACTCTTAAAGAGTAGACTATGAGCGATATAAAATCGAGAAAACAGGACCACATTGATCTTGCCGGAAAGTCTGTTGTCAGTGCACAAACAAAGCTGACAAGTCTTACTTATGAACCCTTGTTTGGGACTCATAATGAATTGGCCTTACCTGAAACTAGTTTTCTTGGAAAAACATTAAAAGCTCCACTTTGGATCAGTAGTATGACTGGTGGTTCAACAGAGGCCGGAGCGATTAACAAGCGGCTTGCTAAAATTGCAGGTGAGTTTGGTATTGGAATGGGTCTAGGCTCTTGTCGCGCTTTTTTAGAAGATCCCTCAACTTTTGAGGATTTTAATCTCAGGCCATTACTAGGTAATGACGTTCCATTTTTTACCAATATTGGAATTGCTCAACTCGAAACTCTTTTGGCAAATAATGAAGAAGATAAACTTGCTGCAATGGTTGATAAACTTTGTGCTGATGGTCTGATCATTCATGTAAACCCTCTACAAGAGTGGGTGCAGCCTGAGGGAGATCGTTTCAAACGACCAGTTATTGAAACGCTTCAAGAGTATTTTGAAAAAATAACTCTTAAAACAATCGTAAAAGAAGTTGGTCAAGGAATGGGACCAAGATCTTTGAAGGCCTTGATGGATATGCCAGTAGATTGTATAGAGTTTGCCTCTCTAGGTGGAACAAATTTTTCTATGCTTGAGATACAGCGTTCAAACGATGATTTTTGGGCACCTCTTGCTCATATCGGACATACCGCAGAAGAAATGGTTGAATTTATTAATGAAATAAAACCAGATTCTGAAAAAGAGTTCATCATTTCAGGTGGAGTTCGTGATTTTATTCATGCCTATGAGCTTATGTCTTCTCTAAAAGCTAAAAGCATTGTGGGAATGGCCGGCGCATTTTTGAAACCTGCACGCGAATCAGAAGAACAATTAAGAATATTCACTAAGAAATTTATTTCGGGGATAGGGATGGCAAGTCAATGGTTTGCTCATCAGGATACCCAGGAGGCAAAACGTGATTAGACCAATATCAGGTTTTTCCAAACTCAGTAAAAAAGAGAAAATCGACTTTCTTGTTGATGTTTATCTTGGAAAGTCAGAAAGCAAGAGACATCTCATCCAAGGTTTTTGGCATCATGATCAAGATGAACAAAAAGTTTTCGATGAATTTTCAGAGAATACAATCAGTAATTTTTATTTTCCATATGGTGTTGTTCCTAACATGCTTATTAATGACAAGCTGATGTGTGTTCCTATGGTTATTGAGGAATCCAGTGTTGTTGCTGCATGTTCAAAGGCCGCCAAGTTTTGGATGAAACGAGGTGGATTCAAGGCCAAAGTTATTTCAACTGTTAAAAATGGCCAGGTTCATTTGATTTGGGAAGGAGAACCTTCCAAACTGATCAAGTTCTTTTCATCAGTAAAAAAAGAATTAAAAAAATCTGTTGGGCCATTGGTCAAAAATATGCAGGCCAGAGGTGGTGGTCTTGTCGATATCAAATTAATCGACAGAACTGCAGATGAGCCCGGTTATTTTCAAATCTGGGCCGATTTTGAGACTTGTGATGCGATGGGCGCCAATTTCATTAACACTGTTTTGGAATCTCTCGGTTCAACCTTTCAAGAAATGGTCGCAACCAATCTTGAATTTGAAGGAAAGGAAAGAGAGCTTCAGGTCGTGATGGCGATCCTTTCGAATTTCACTCCTGAGTGTATTGTTGAAGCTTGGGTGGAATGTCCCATTGAAGAGCTTGATGATAAAGGTCACGACATGCCACCAGAGGAATTTGCTTCAAAATTCTCACGCGCTGTCAGGATAAGTAAAATTGATGTTAATAGAGCAACGACTCATAATAAGGGAATCTTCAACGGAATTGATGCTGTCATTCTTGCGACTGGAAACGATTTCAGAGCTGTAGAGGCCTGTGGTCATACTTGGGCAGCTCGAGACGGAGTTTACAGAGGATTGACCGATGTTGAAGTGAAAGATGGGAAATTCAAGTTCTCTCTCAAGCTTCCATTGAGCCTTGGAACAGTTGGTGGTTTAACTGCTCTTCATCCTTTGGCAAAGACTTCTTTGGAAATGCTAGCTCATCCAAGTGCTTCTGAGTTGATGCAAATTACTGCTTGTATCGGTCTTGCTCAGAATTTTGCAGCTCTTCGTTCATTAACGACTACAGGGATTCAAAAGGGTCATATGAAAATGCATTTGATGAATATTTTGAATCATCTTGAGTCAAATGATGAAGAAAGAAGACTTGCTAAAGAAAAGTTTGCTGATGAAACAATTAGCTATCAAGCAGTAAGAGACTTTATCAATTCACTAAGAAAGTATCATTAAGAGAGATAGGGATATTATGATTGAACAAACGGTTTACAACCAAGATCTCAATACATTGATCAAAGAAGGCGTAGTCCACGAAAAAAATACTCAGCACTATTTTGGACATGGAAAACTTCTATTGTCGGGAGAGTATTTTGTACTGGATGGTGCAAAAGCACTCGCTCTGCCAACGAAAGTTGGTCAAAGTATGACAGTAAAGTATTCACAGTCTTTTGACCCTATCCTTTATTGGAAAAGCTATGATGTGAATGGAAAATTGTGGCTTGAGGCCAAATTTGAATTCTGGCACTTTGACTGTCTCGATGAGAATCCAAAACAAGAAGTATTATTACTTCAAAAAATTCTTAGACAAGCACGAAAACAAAACAGTCACTTCCTTCGCGATGAAGTAGATGTTTTGGTTGAGACATTTTTAGGATTTCCTTTGGAATGGGGACTCGGAAGTAGCTCCACACTAATCTATAATATTGCCCAATGGGCCTATATTTCACCATTTGAATTATTATTCAAAACATATGGTGGGTCAGGTTACGACATCGCTTGTGCTCAATCCGAGGGACCAATTGTTTATCATAAGAATAGTACTGGTCCTAATTGGTCGCCAGTCTCTTTTCATCCTTCATTTAGAGAGAACTTGTATTTTGTCTATCTTGGACAAAAACAAAATACAGGGAAGGCCATTGAGTACTACAATACAATGCGTCCTTTTGATCCTGAGCTTATTTTAAACCTTTCGACAATTACAGATGACCTCATGAAGGCAAAATCATTGGAAGAATTCGAATTTCTTCTAGAGGCCCATGAAAGAATCATTGCTGAAAATCTTAAAATGGAAACTGTTAAAGAATCTCGCTTTCCTGATTACTGGGGGATTGTTAAGTCTCTTGGTGCATGGGGTGGTGACTTCGTTATGGTGACGAGCAACAAGTCACTTGAAGAAACTTGTGCTTATTTTGAGAGCAACGGACATAGTATTGTTATACCTTACGATGAAATTATTTTGGCCGGTAGTGAAGAAGAAGCGGATGTGACCAATAATGAGTACCTTCAATAAAGAAGACATTCTTACAAAGTTAGGTGGTCAAAGTCGCTTTTGTTGGCAGGCCCCTTCCAATATTGCTTTCGTTAAGTATTGGGGAAAAGTGGATTTTCAACTCCCTACTAATGCTTCTGTAAGTATGACTTTGAAAAATTGCCATACCACCTGTGAGCTATCCGTTTCAGTAAATAGTAAACAAGACGTGACGCTGTTGTTTGAAGGACAGAAAGACACAAAATTTGAAGCTAAATTAGTAAAGCATATTGAAAGAGTTTCTTCAGACTATCCGATTCTAAAAGAATTCTCATATCGTTTTATGACCAGTAATACGTTTCCACATTCTGCAGGAATCGCATCATCGGCTTCAAGTATGGCCGCTATTAATCTTTGCATGACTGAACTTCTTCTAAAGCTTGGACAGATATCTGAAGACCAATTTTTTACAGTTGCTTCAAGACTTGCCAGAATGGGATCAGGTTCTGCTTCTAGGAGCTTATTTGGTCAATACGTTGATTGGGGTAAGACTACTAAAGAATATGGAACACAGGTAAAAGACATTCATCCAGATTTTCAAAAAGTTGGTGATGCCGTTTTAATTGTAGACTCTTCTGAAAAAGAAGTTTCAAGCTCTCAAGGACACAAATTGATGATGGAACATCCTTATAAGGATTTCCGTTTTCAACAAGCGGATGCCAAGTGTAATGAGATGATTTCAATACTACAATCTGGTGATTGGGATAAGTTCATTCCTCTCTTAGAATCAGAGGCCCTGGAACTGCATGGATTGATGATGTCTGGTAGAGAGTGGTTCGTGCTGATGAAGCCTAATACACTCATGATTATCGATAAGTTGAAAAAATGGCGGAAAGAATCTGGAGTTAGAATTGGATTTACATTGGATGCTGGTCCAAATGTACATTTGATTTACCATATGGATGACAAACAAAAAGTACATGAGTTCATAGCTAAAGATCTATTAGGTTATCTTGAAAATCAGAGATGGATTGATGATGAGATAGGAAATGGGCCACTTCGCGGAGAAATCAAATGAGAAGTGGGTCGCGCAGTTTCAATTCAAAATTACTACTTTTTGGTGAATATAGCGTCATCAAAAACTCTATGGCACTAAGTATTCCTTATCCTCTTTTTGATGGGGCCCTTTCCTTTAGAAAAGATCAGTCAAAAGTTGTAGACCAGGAGCTCAAGGCCTTATCCTTATATCTGAAAAACATCAAAAACAAAGGTGATTTGTCTTTTGATTTTGATGTTCAAAGTTTCGAATTTGATATTGGTCAGGGACTTTATTTCGACTCTACAATTCCACAAGGCTTTGGGGTCGGAAGCAGCGGTGCTCTTTGTGCAGCTCTATTTGATCGTTATTCAAAGAACTGTGAAGGCAGTGAGATTAAAGATTTGAAAGTTTTCTTTTCTCAAATGGAAGGACATTTTCATGGCTCAAGCTCTGGTATGGATCCGCTAATTAGTTACTTGAATAGGCCTATTTTACGTCATCAGTCTGGTCAAATAGGAACTGTTGATCTTCCTAATTTTAAAGATGGTAAAGGTGGACTGTTTCTTTTGAATACTGGAAGGGCGAGACGGACAGAACCATTAGTTAACCTCTTCCTTGAAAAATGTAAAACGACTGAATTTAATTCAAAAATTGAAAATGATCTGAAAAATATTACTGATGAATGTATTACTCACTTTCTCGAAGGCCAGGTTGATGACCTTTACAAAAGTTTTTCTAGATTAAGTGAATTTCAATATCACGAACTTTCTCCAATGATTCCAAACCTGTTTCAAGAAGTATGGAAATCTGGACTTGAAAATTGTCTTTTCAAACTCAAGCTATGCGGGGCTGGAGGCGGAGGGTTCCTTTTAGGTATGACTCCAAATTTTGAAGAAGCAGCTTCCACTTTATCTTCATATGAAATCAGGCCTTTAATTAGATTTTAAGTCGAACATAAAAGTCAGGTAATAAGCCTTTTTCCAAGTTAAACCGATAAGTAACTGATGAGATTTTATGTCTTTTTGACATTCATTTGGTTACTTGCCAGCTGTTCTTTTAAGCAAGTCTTTCGTCTACCTGCTGGTGAAGATGATTTCGTTCATGTGGTACTCGATATAGATTGGACAATTGTGGCCCAAATTCATGAAGAGAATCCTCGAATCTCTAAGACTAATCTGATTCAAGTTGG
>SBGE01000202.1 GCA_006226755.1 Deltaproteobacteria bacterium
CACTTCAAATTAAAAAGAACAGAAAAATTGAAAATAAGGAAGGACTGCTCAAGGCCTTGGAAAAGAATAAAAAACTTCTTCAAGAAACCCCATATAATCGAACATCAATTCGAGAAAAACTATCTGAAAACCAAGAAAGTCTGATTGAGTTGATCAATAGAAGAAGTGTCCAAATCAGGGAGCTGAATGATTTTATAGTCAGGCGAGGTTGTCCTGCTGACAATTTCGATATGCTGACAGAGGACAAGCTTCGCGAAATGATTGCTAAAGGTCTTCGATCCGGTAAAACAGTGGATGATTTTGATAAAAAGAAAACTGATTATTCGGCCTCGAGTATTGGATATGACGAAATTACTGTTGATGCCGAGATTGAAAATGAACTTGCTGAAGTTAGAAAAATGGAAAAAGAGTTGGTTAAAGATGAGAAAGAGTCGTTCTTCACTCAAAACAATCACATCAGCTTTTCGCTTTTTAGATATAACCAAAGTTTTGTAGAAAATATTGAGGGTCTCGATCAGCTTGAAAACATCAGGACCGCCACTTTGGGGTTTGGTATATCTTATGTGAGAGATGACAAGGTTTTCGGTGGTTCTGTCCGTTATTATTTGAATGCTTCTTTCGCCAGTGAAGGTCAGTTAGAAATTTCTGATGACAATGGTGGACAAAGAACATTTGACGAGCATACCAATTTTGCGCTCTCTGGAGGAATTCATGTTTCTGTTTGGAAGAGATTTGGTATTTTCGGTTATGTTGCCAAAGATGATCTAACAACTCTTTATGCTGAAACTCCATCGGCAGTAAATCCTTCTGATGTCCTAGGTGTAAGAAACTATTCTTTGGTTTGGGTCGGTGGTGGAGTTGATCATCAGACTGTGATTTTAACCAAAAGGTTTTCTTTCGCTGCGTATTTCTCAACACTCTTGAATCATACAAGTGATGTTGAAATTGATACCGAAACAGAAGAATTGAGTGCAACTCGATTTGGGTTTGATATCGGTATGAATCTTTACAAAAAGTTATGGGGAGAATTCAAGATGTCCTATGACACCTACACCGGTTCATCTGAGCTAAGCACAGCTCGAACAACTTTTGGACTTAGATACGACCTTTTCTAAGTCACTTTCGAAGGGAACCATTCGGTCCACTCACTTGGATCGTCCTTTTTTAGTCTTAGACATAATTGTGGAGACCATTTAGGCATGACTGGTTTTTTCATTAAAGTCATTCCGGCCTCCTGTGGTGTTTTGTTGGCCTTCTTGTTGTTACATCGAACACAACAGGTAACTACATTTTGCCAACTGGTGCCGCCACCACGGCTCACCGGCATTACATGGTCGAAGGTGAGATGGCTGGTGGGGAATTTTTTATAACAATACTGGCACTTGAAATTGTCCCGCCAATAGACGTTCATTCTTGAAAATTTAACGGATTTGCTTGAAAGATGTTTATTGTAGAGACGAAGAATTTTGGGAAGATTGTAGGAATCAGTGACAGAGCGAATTTTGAAATCGTCGTATTCATCAACAACTTCGGCCCTGCCTGTCAGCAGGAGTATCATGGCCTTTTGCCAACTGATAATCTTGACCGGGAAGAAGGTGCTGTCCAATAACAACGTCCGCATCCAATCTCCTTTACTACTCGTCATACGCCAAAAGCCTGTATTAATGGGGCTTTTCGTATCTTCCTATATTCTAACACAAATTTTTTTGTGCGAAATCAACGGGTAAATCAGAGCTATGAGAACGTATAATTCATCACTTCCGCACCTTTAGGATGGCAAAGTCGGCCTTAATTGTAAAATTATTTTACGTATAAAATTTGGGCATACCAGAGAGGATAACTCTACTTTAGGGAAGGGGATTCAATAAAACTCTTCATGTCTATCGTCATTTTTTCAAATGATTCATGGCCTAGTGTTGGAGGGTCTATGATCAGATGGTGATAATTTTCAGAAAGTGAAGAATTAGATTTTTTTACTTTTTTAAGGCTCCATAAATTAAGTCCACTGTCTTTTGTCATATCAAGTAATCCCTTTTCAGAGATAAGTTCATCATTAGGATCGAGATAAATCCAAGTTGGAACGTTTAATGAGGTATAAGGGGAGGATATATTATTAATAATAGAGTGAAGGGCCGTATAGGCCGCTGTCGATGTCCCACTTTGGCTTCTGTACTCTTTGAGGTTTCCAGAGGGAATCATGACTCGATTTGAAAAAAATGAAACTACTTTTGTGAGATTGGCATACCATTTAACTCTAATAGCTGGGGCCAAGAGGATCATCTTTTCGAATGGATTCTGTACTCCTTGGGTCTTCAGAGTATCAAGAACTGCTGCAGCCCCTAGACTGTAGCCAAGAAAATACAGAGGGACTCCTTTGCTCTTAGCTTTTAAAAGTGAAAGGCAGATCAAATTGCTGACATCTCTGTGCCAAGTCATTCTTGTAACGGCCTTCATTTCTTCACGAGAGCCAAAGTGTCCGGACAGTGTTCCTCTTAAGACTTCATATCCTTGTGAGGCCCAATAATGAGCGAGTGTGTTCATTTTTGATGGACGCAGATTGAGTCCATGAAGAATCAAAAAAACACCTTTTGGTTGTTTTTGAAGAGACTCAAACCACATGTTCTTCTCAGGTGTATCGTATGAGAAGAGTAGATTGGTGTTAATTTCCTCAAGTCTTGGACCATTTACACATAAATCTTTCCAGGTATGATTTTTAACTGGAGTCTTATTTAAAGAAATGACTCCTTTACTCAGAGGTTGGTGATTGCAGGAAAGCAAAAATAAAAGAAGGATAAGGTATGGCATATCTATGGAATTTTAACCTAAATCCTGGAAAACTTCATAAAGGGGGCAGTCTTCTCCTTAAATTTGATGATGATTTGGATGCAGAAGAAATATTGATGGAGATTGAGTACGAAATCACTATCAAGGGAATTGTTCCAGTACCTTCAAAATTTAAAAAAGGGACTTACAAATTCCATGTACCTTCTTTAATTTTAAAGGCCGAACTTTGGGAAAAGATTAAAGACAGTAAGGAAGAGGTTCAAGTAGAAAAGGTCGTATTTAGTTATCGTGGAGAACATTCTGGCCTTGAAATTTACTATCTCAATTTCCAGAACTTTATAACTGGCTTTATCAAATTCGAAAGAGGAGAGTTGACTGGTGGACCAAAAGAACTGGAAGTTTCAGTCAATAAAATCCCGGTTGCCGGTGATTACACTTTGAGTTTATCGAGAAGCTGAACAGTTTAGAGACTGGTTCTCGGACAAAAGATGGCGCTCTCAAATGCAGTTGAGAGATTTAAACAATCAGATCCATTGAAGTTTAATCCACTCGCAAGGGCATAGTTTCCTAGAATCAATTGATTACCTTCAAGTTTCCAGTTGCCTCTGTAAGTTCCTCTTCTATCAGTCATATGGAGAAAGTACTTATCGTTGTAGAGATAAAGAACGTCTCTAGGGTTGGAGATATTTTCTAAAGCTTTTTCAGTTTGATAGCTACTCATGAATTGGGAATAATAACTGGCCGGCTCTTGTCCATTGATAGTCGCCTCTTCTTTCTTTTTTCCGCAAGCGGTGAGTGTAAGAGATAGGGCAACGAAGCCGATCAAAGCTGACTTTTTCATAGAATTCTCCTAAAAACCCTTTTAACCATGGCCAATATGGGGTGTTAAGACGCGCTGCGTTTGTGGCCGTTCACTACAGTTTTAGATGAGAATCATCAGCTGGGCATATTTATAAGGTAAA
>SBGE01000021.1 GCA_006226755.1 Deltaproteobacteria bacterium
GTCAAACTTGTTTTGAATGTACTTTTTTGAAAGTTGTCGTACTTGGCTTCAATACTTCCTGTGATGGTTCTTTCATCATTGGTACTTTGATTTTTATTCTTCATGTTTTTGCTATCAACATCTCCATAGAGAAGAAAGCTCCAATGATCAAATTTTTTTGAGTTATAAAATGAGTTGACTCCCCAGCCTGAAAAATAGGCATCTTTGATGTAAGGAAAAGAAGAACTGAAGCGATCTCGAAGGGCCTGTTCAGATTCAGTCAATCCGTCAATATTACTATTGTAACCATATGACATTCTCACGCTGATGCTGAAGAATTCTTGGTTGAGAGCATTGAGATAAGTTGAGGCATAATCCTTGAGAGAATTATCAGCATTTTTAGATTGGTAGACAGATTTTAAATACAAACTTCCAGAGTCGCTGAAGCCAGCTCTGACCAGGTTGTCACCCATCAGGTAATCGAGATTAAAAAGATCAGCGCCTCTTTGGTCATCAGGGAGATCTTTCAAAAGCTCTTTTGCATCAGCAAGATACTTGATGGAATTAAAAAAATCTTCTTTTCTATTTTTGATGATACCGAGCATGTACTTTGTTTGAGGAATATTGAATTTGTAGAACTCGCATACGTTGAAATACTTCTCAGCATAGAGAAGCATTTTCTTTCGCATTTGAACGTCGAAGTCTGGGTTCTCGCTCATTCGATAATATTCCATACCGACCCGAAAGTAGAGACCTCGTACTTCCTGACTAGGTGCTGGAAGATCATCGATCAGATCTCCAATGCCTTCAACTACTGTGGATTTCATCACAAGATCAGAATGAAGTTTCTTGATCAGGTAGTGATAAACTCGCATTCCCTTAGAAAAATTTCTGCGTCTGAAATGATAATCAGCAATCATCATAAAAGAAGGAAGATGAAGAGATTTGAGGCTTAGATTTTGTTTGAGTATTCGCATGGCCTCTTCATCATTTCCATCGATCATGGCAAGTTCGGCCTTAGCGTATCGAACCTCTTGGAGTTCAGACTCGGGAACTTCCGCAAAGACCTCGGGAAGTATCAAACCAAGAAGAGTTAAGAATATCGGGAAGATAGATGCCATTTGTTTCATATTTCTTTAATGATAATAGATACTTAGGCTCGATATTAGTGATTGCAGAAATTGCCTTACCTATAAAGAAGCAAAGAACGGAATTTAATAAAAAATCAGGTACTTAGAAGCGGCTCGCCACAAAATAGTGGATAAAAAGATTCAGGCTTTTCCGTAAATAGCCGATAAGTCGTAGAGAAAAGAGTCCAAGGTCTTGAGTGATAAAATTCACTTAAGACTTATTAAGAGAGATGCTTATGAAAGTATTGAGTAAATTGTTTGTCTTATGTTTCATGATTGTTGCCGTTGTTTCGATGGCCAATGCAGCGGAACCGATTGGACGAATCGTAAAACTTCGCGGAACAGTGGAGGCCATGAATAAAACTTCTGGTGATTCAGCTGTTCTCAAAGATGGCGATTCGATATTTGAGGGTGATCTTCTGAAATCTGACAAGGGATCATTTGCTAAAATTTTGATGAAAGATGATACGATTTTTCAATTGGGTCCAAATACAGAAATGATTTTTGAAAAATTCAAGTTCAAAACTAAATCGGAGAGAACTGCTTCTTACAATCTTGTGAAAGGTCAGCTTCGTTCTCTTTTTACAGTGAAATCAAAAGATAAGAGTCTTACCATCAAGACGCCTAATACGGCCATGGGGATCAGGGGAACAGAAATTCTCTCAGACGTTTATAAGTTCAAAGGCAAAATAAAAACTGATATTGCCCTCATGTCAGGTAAGTTGGATGTTGATCTATCTGCCATGAAACTTGGAGAAGCACTGAAAAACAATATTATTCAGTTAAGACCAGGACAAGTATTTGAATCAGATCATTTTAGAAAAAATTTCACCGGTGGGAAACCAATTCATAAATTGATTAAAAGACTTCCAGATCAAGTTTTTAATAATCTAAAAAAGCCTGAAAAGAAGGGAGGACAAATCTTTCTTCTTGAAGCCAGAAAACAAGATCGAAGAGATCTTTATAATGGAGCAAGGTTCAATTTCGATAGAAATGGGCAAGAAATTAAATTACCAGAAGGTGATGAAGGTAAACGTCCAGATCTAAAAGTACCTCCTGTAGATCCAGGAAAGGCTCAAGATTCGAAAAGAGGACAAGGTCTTGACAACGGAGCTCCAGGTAAAGGAATTGAAATTGCCAAAGAAAGACAATTACCAGCTGGAGTTAAACCACCTGTTGTTATCAAAGACCGCGAAGCACCGGGAGAAGCAAATAGCCGAGCTCGAATCGGAGTGTCCCGAGATGAGTTGGATGATAAAAATTCTCCTCAGAAGAAAACAAAGTACCAAGAAGAGAGACGTCAAAAAGAAATGAAAGAACGTCAACGCATGATGAAGAATAAGCAAATGGAAGAGCGTAAAAAGCAAGCTCAAATGCGAAGAGAAGAAATGATTCGACTCAGAGAACAGGAGCTTGCTAGAATTAGAGCTGAAGAAATCAAAAGAATAATATTTGATCGTTTCTCTTCATGGAGAGATGGATTGAGTTCAGTTCAACGTGCTCAAATTCGTCAAGAATTCGGTGTAGATATAATAACGCCGGAAATTTTTTGTAAAATAAAGCCTGCTGCTTGCGCATTTTAATGTTTAAAGGAATAGATTTATGAGCAAAAAGGATTTTGCTGTCGAACTCAACCCCAATGTCGTTAACCTTAAGGAATCGGCGACATTGGCCATCAATCTCACTGCTAGAGGAATGAGGGCCGCTGGGAAAACTGTGGCCCATTTTGGTTTTGGGCAATCACCTTTTCCTGTTCATCCAAAAATTCAAATTGCTCTGGCCAATAATGCTCATCAAAAAGATTATCTCCCAACACGAGGTCTACCAGCTCTGTGCGATGCCATCGCTTGCTACTATAAACAGTTCTTTGATTACGACTTGAATAAAGATCTCGTCCTAGTTGGGCCAGGTAGTAAAGAGATGATCTTTCAAGCCTTGTACATTCTAGAAGGGCCAGTGCTCGTTCCTGCTCCTAGTTGGGTAAGCTATGGACCTCAGATCAATCTTCGAGGAAAGCAGATTGAAGCTATTGTTACAAAAAGAGAAAACTCATATAAACTCCAGGCCAGTGAACTCGAAGAAACTTGTTCAAAGCTTGGAGTTGGTCAGAAGATACTCATTCTCAATAATCCCAGTAATCCGACAGGTGCCGTTTATACCGATCAGGAAGTTAAAGAGCTTTCTGAAGTTGCTAGAAAGAATAAGGTGATAGTGATTTCAGATGAGATCTATTCATTGATCAATTTCTCGGGTCGAGAATATGTGGGATTCCCCAAGTACTATCCAGAAGGAACGATACTGACTTCAGGTCTTTCCAAATCTCATGCAGCTGGCGGCTACCGGCTAGGCTTTCTGGCCCTTCCAGAAGGAATGGAATCAGTGTGCAAAGGTTTGAGTGCTATGATCTCGGAAACTTTTTCTGCCGTCAGTGCACCAATACAATATGCTGCCCTTGAAGCCTACTGTGGTGATTACGATCTCATGAGTTACGTTAAGCAATGTACAAAAATTCATAAGGCATGTGGAGAGTATCTTCATACTCGCTTTGTTGAGATGGGCCTTAATTGCCCTAAACCAGAAGGGGCCTTTTATCTGTTCCCTGATTTTC
>SBGE01000125.1 GCA_006226755.1 Deltaproteobacteria bacterium
AACAAAACTCAACACGGCAAAGTCGTTAAGAAAGGTGATGTTGTTGGAGAACTCAGACAGATAACTGGCGAATTAATCACTAAAATCAGAATGGACAATGATGGTGTCATCCTAGGCCAAAGTAAATCGGCACTGATTATGTCTGGAGATGCTCTCTATAATATTGGAATTCTAGGTTCCGACTTCCAGGAGGAAGAAGAAGAGCTCTTCGATTATTTTGACTTTGAAATCTGATTATTTGAAACTTTTAGATTCTATTCCATGCCTCTTTAATAATTTGTGAAGTTGCCTTTGACTGACTCCGCTCACTTCGGAAGCTTTTTTAACGTATCCGTGGGTATAACTCATGAGTGATTTCAGATAGTTTATCTCAAATTCTTGGTTTGCCTTTCTTCTGGCATCTTCTAAATTATAACTTACTTCATTAACAATGGATTCTTTACTAGATTGATTTATGAGAGCGGGAATATATAAAGGAATATGAACTGAACTGATTCTTTTACCTTGCTCAAGAATATAAGCGCGTTCAAGTATATTTTCTAGTTCCCTGATATTTCCTGGCCAGTTGTATGACTGTAAACCTTCAATGACATCTTGATCGATAACAAAGATACCTTTTCCTAGTTTTTTATTAAGCTTTTCAAGTATTGATTGGCAAATTTGAGTAAGGTCTTCGAATCGTTCTCTTAAAGGAGGAAGCTCTAGAGGAAAAACATTAAGTCTATAAAAGAGATCTCTTCTGAATAGACCTTGTTCAACCATTTCTTCTAGGTCTTCATTTGTGGCGGCAATAAGTCGAATATTGATAGGTATATTTGATTCACCACCAACTCGTTGTATGAATCGTTCTTGAATAACTTGAAGTAAATGCACCTGAATATTTTTCGAAAGTGTACCTATCTCATCCAAAAACAAAGTTCCACCTTCTGCCAGTTCGACTTTACCAAGCTTTCTTCTTACTGCTCCAGTGAAAGCACCTTTTTCATGTCCAAAGAGTTCACTCTCAATCAAGCTTTCAGGTATTGATCCACAATTCACACTTATAAAGGGTCCATTTGATCTCTTGCTGAGATCATGAATCTTCCTGGCCAAAGCACTTTTACCCGTACCTGATTCTCCGGTGAGAAGTATTGTCGTTTCTGTTCTAGAAACAGCTTCGACCTTTGCATGAATAATCTGCATTTCATGATTATTTGAGTAGAGCATAATTTCTGGAACAGTTGTCTCTACTTGATTTTCAAGATGTTGAAACTGACCTTGTTCTTTTATAAAACTCTCTTCCTCTTCGATGATATGAGAGAGTTCTTCTGCTAGAAGAGGATGGGAAAGATAATTGGCAAAACCTTTCTTTAAAAGTGAGATGGCCTCTCTTGTGTGTCGTTTTTCACTAACTACAAATTTAATGGCAGAAGGAAATGCACGAACAATTTTCGAACACTGTTCATGTATATCACCACTTTCTTTTAGAAATTCATATTCAACCAATAAATAATCGATAATTTCTTTTCCATGCCTATCAATGGCATGACTTAGGTCTTTATGGAGAAAGAGTTGATAATGACCTCTATAATTATCTTCAAGGAATTGATGGGTTTTATCATTGTGACTAATCAAAATAATCTTTTTCATAAACACCTTTTGTGAACTTTGAGTTCACATAAATTATCCTATCATATTTATAGCGTTCACTAAATAAGAACTTATAGTTCGCTTTTGTCGTGTTCATATTTGTAAATTACTGAAATCACATTGGCGTCATTTTTGGCGTTACTCTTGCGATAAGAATTTCAACTATAGGGGATAAGTAGTCTCATTGGTTGAGACTGCCTCCCTTAAAAGGCCTGGGCGGGAATTCTCCCGCCCCTTTAAAGGAGGAAGGCCATGAAGCATTCTCAAGTTTTGATTGTCACACAAGGATTGTCGTCTGATCAAAGAGTCATTGAGACTGGATTATCTTGGGCAGGGTCTCTGGGCTTAAAACCTGTAGTTTCTTTTGCCAAAGATGTTGAAGGGCTAATAAGTGTATTTGAGAAGGAACGTGAAAATCACATTAATTTGGTTGTAGTTGCTAACGAAACAAATAAGAAAATTTATAAATGGATGCTGTCGGGTGGAGTACGTTGTCCTCTTCTTTTTGTGGGACAGCTTCCTGTCGTGAAACCTAGTAATATCTTGTGGGCCCATGGTTTGTACCAAGGTCTTTCTCGTGAATGGGTCGCAATGATGGGACAAGTGTTTAATTCATCTGTCCAGGTTTTCCATGTCTCACCATTAGAAGCTGAAAGTACATATGGACAATTCTTTGATGGTGTGAGTTTTGGATACTTGGATGAGATTTACCGTTCAGATGATTCAAATCAAAAAGTTATCGCGGCGATGGAAGATGTTGAGTACTTAAGACAGACAGGTATGGATGTTGGAACTTGTGTTATCAGCAGTGAGAGTAATAAAAAAATTGCTGATGCCATTTATCAAGAAACACATGAAGGATCCTATGACCTTTTAGTTATTGGTTGTAGAAAGTATTCCTTCTTTGACGGCTGGTGGTCTAAGTCCATCACTGAAAATATTTTGAAAAAATCTGAAATGCATCTTTTGGTTATGCCTTACGATGGTTTTTCTCATGTGCCGGTAGAACTTAATGAGAGAAGCCTCGAGAGGAAGAATCATAGGTATGCATTAAATAAAGTATCAGCATGAGGTAGATATGAGCAGTAAAACAAAGAAATGGAAACAAAGAAGAGTCAGACACGATAAGATTAAAAATTTTGAAGAAAATCTAGACGTGGAATTTGACTGGGAAAGTGAACAAAATTCGTACAACGGTGCAGGTAAAAAATGGAAAAGCAATACATTCAAGAAAGTCTCGAAAAAGAAATATTAAGGATGTCTCATTTTGAAAGTAGATTCTTTAAAGGAATGACAATTTTCAATGAAGGCACTCCTGTTACCGGGCTCTATCTTGTTAAAACAGGAAGAATAAAACTTGGTAAATTTGATCAGTTTGGTAATGAAGTGGTTCTAGATATCAAAAAAGAAGGTGATATTTTGAATCTTGGAACAGTCCTCAGTATGGGGGATGGGGTACACTTTTTGACAGCAACAGCGTTGGAGCCTTCCCTGATCGTTTCAGTTGGAAAAGGTGCTGTTTATAACATGATTATGAATAAGGATAAAAGCTTTCTCGTTGATCTTATCAAAGCGCAGTCAAAAGCACTTGAAGTCATGGAAAAAAAGTTAATATCCTCATACCTCCACAATGTTGAAAGAAGACTACGTGGATTGTTTGGTGAATTGATTGAAAAATTTGGTCAATATGAAGATGGAAAACTGAGAATTGATGTTCATTTACACCGGCATGTGATGGCCTCAATGATCGGGACCTCTCCTGAGACACTGATAAGAATGATGTCCAAATTAAAGAAGAAAAAGCTGATTGAGGAAAAGGAGCACCGCCTTTTCGTTCTAGATCGGGATTACTTCTTTAAAACTGCCTGACTTTCATGGTCCCTCTGTCTATGTGTTTACAGATAGATAGAGGGGCTTTGTTAGGTTTTATCTAATTGAAAATGATGAAAATTCGATTATTTCTGACTTTGAAAATTGACGATAATTTGAATAAAGGCGTCAGGAGATTGATTAGTGCTGTTGATAAACTCGAAATTAGATGTATCAAAAATTCACGGTATTGGACTCTTTTCCGAA
>SBGE01000233.1 GCA_006226755.1 Deltaproteobacteria bacterium
ATGGTTTTGCATAATCGTTGAGGAAATTGAAAGTCCGAGCCCTGTGCCTTCTCCAATTTCTTTTGTCGTAAAAAAGGGATTCATCATCTCTAATTGAATGTCAGGGTTGATTCCATTTCCACTATCTGTCACACATAAACACAACTTATCTTTTTTAATATCAGCAGAAATTTGAATCCATTTATCTTGAGGACTTTTTTCGATGGCTTGATAAGAATTATTAATCAAATTCATCAATACTTGAGAGACTTGTACAGAATTACAAACCAATTCAAGATCCTCTGGAACGTCTATTCTCAAGTCAATATCATGAACTCGAAGTCTCTCATGAGTCAAACTGACAATTTTTTTAACCATCAGACATACATTTTGGGCAGAAGACTCACAATTTCCGCCCCGGCCGGAAATATCTTTCAAATTTCGAACAATATCCTCAATTCTCTTAGTCGTTTCTTTGATATCGGTAAGTTCTTTGATCAAGTCATCTTGAGAATACGCTTCTCCCTTTTCCAACTTTCGCAAAATCCTAGATGCTTTACCAGAAATCACAAAGAGAGGATTATTGATTTCATGGGCGACTCCACTGGCAAATTGCCCGAGAGCACTTAATCTTGAAGTTTCAGCGAGTACTTCTTTCTGCTTCTGAATCGCCTTTTCGTTTTCAACCAAGTAAGTAATATCGTTGGTAATCGCAATATGTGCGATTTCACCGTTGGGCATTTTGTATGGAGCTGCATAAGTTTCCATCCAACGACGAGTTCCTTTCAACCCAACGATTTCAAAAACCAAACGCCCTTTTTTACCAGAGCAGACTTTCTCATTAAAATCTTTAAATTTTTCGCGATGGGATTCTTCAACGATGTCATAGACATTGGCATGATCGACACTTTCAAAGTCTTCGGCCTCGATCAAATTTAATCCAGTTGCATTCATTTTGATGAGCTTACCATCTTTGTTGATGACTTTGAGGCAAGAGGGAGTGGAGTCGATCATCGAATCGAGAGTGTAAAGAGAACCTTCTAAAAGTGCTTCTGTCTTGACCATGGTGTATTGTACACCTGAATAAATTTTATTTCAGATAGACATGCATTAAACATGAGGGTCTAAGCACATGAAAAAGTGTCGAAGGGGTAACCCCATGAAAATATTGATTTCTTAAGCAATCGTTCCCACCCGCTCCCGAAATTCAACCGACCAAGGGAGCCATTCTCTCCCCTTTTTTCCAAACTCTGGAGCGAAATCCAATTTTCCCTTATTCTCCGTTCATCACGCGAAACGCTAAATTTAATCAGGAGTTTTAAAATGAAAAAAATGATCTTCGCTACAATCTTTGCTGCCCTATCTTTTTCCGCCATGGCCGACCAGTGTCAGCTTCTTGATAAGGCAGATGCAGAGAGAGGAGCTCAAATCCTATCTCAATCTTCTGTAGCATTTGATTTTTGTGAGCCATGTGGAGACACAGCACCTCAAAAAATGGAAATCCAAACTGTAGAAGCAGTTAAATCAAATTACAGAGATTACTATGAAGTAAGAGTAAATGGTAGAGCTGTAGATCTTGCTTATACCTTCGATGCTCAAGGACAAAACGTTGCCCTCCAAACAAGCTGTAGCGCTTCGGATGTTTCAGCTTCTATCGAAGTTCAATAAGAAACTTCGCTTCCCATATCTAGCGCTCCCTCTTTCCCCGCCAACGAAAGAGGGAGCTTCTTAATTTTGATTTGGAAGTTGAATTTTAATTTTCGAGATAAAAGGTTCAGAGGCAAAAACGCTGGACATCATAACAGTCAGAAGTATCAACACAATCAACGATTTCATCATCTCTTAACCCTCTCCTAAAGATTGTTTTCGACTAAAGTCATCATACTCTGACTCTGGGTCTAAGCTTATGAAAATTTTGCATTAGTTTAAAATTCAAGAGGTTAGCTAGAAGGCCTTCGATTCCTCTTTATTTTCAACTGCCTACAAAACTTGCCTTAGGTTAAAATGAAAGCATGTTTTCCAAGAATACAACCCGCATAATTGCCCTGATTACACTCACCATGATTGGCGTAATCCTGCTGAAAATCTTCTTCATGAGCTACACAAATGAGGTAACCAGAACACCCATGAACGAAACTTCTCAAAATATAATCCACCAACCGTACAGCGAGCAAAAAACCGAAGAAATCAGCAAGCAAAACCCTCTCAAGCTCAGCAATCCTTTCAAAAAATTAAATTTAAAATCTGCTCTTGAGTGGAAAAAGAAGTACGTCGAGATCATGATGGAAAACAGGCCCTGTGAGGCCATCAAAGAGTTTGAAAACCCAAAAGCTATGGATCAGTTTCTGCCCGCCTACATTGAAGTCCTCGAAAAAAAAGCTGGAAATGAAATGAGCGAAGTTATTCGAATCTTGAAAATGATTTCAGCTAAAAAGCCTCTTTATCAATCTACTGAAAGGGAAATCTATTTTTCAGCCATGGTTCTTTCAGGATTTTATAATGATAAGGGTATTGATAATAAAGCTTCCTATAAACTGTTCAAAAAACTTCAAAAGATGAATCCTGAGAATGGAGCTTACTATTTTTTCAATCTTCCCAATATCACAAGCAAAAAAGAAATTGCTGATCAAATAGAAAGCATGCTTCGAACCAGATTTTTCGATGCCCATATGAATTGGCTCTTTCGCCAGTTCTGGTCTGCTTCTCTCGATGAGTACGCATTTCACAATGGAAGTATTATGGTCTTTGGCAACCTACCTTATCCGGACTACAACCGTTCTTTAAAAATTCTGATTAGCTATCAAAATAAACTGCAGGACAAAACTGAACTAAGTGACTATGCCAATATGGTGGCCAATAATAACTCTCGTTTCCGGGGACAATTCATCGATCTTTGGTGGTCACCTATCGAATATTCAGTCTTTGCTAAAATTTTCAATAAACTTAATCCCACCAAACCCCAGTTTCAACACTACTCCAAAGTCATGAATCAGGACAAAAACAAAGATATGCGCCAAAAGCAAAGTGAACTTTGGATGCAGATGAAAAGTAACTGTACTGAAAGTGCAGCAGAACAGTACTTGGAAAATGAAAGAACGTACTTTCAAGACTTTAAACGTCAGATAGGCCCAGATTTTCCAAATTGACGCACCTTGACAATCAAGTATTCACTCCCAACTTATAAGTAACGAGGGAGGACCTGCATGAGCACATCACTAGATGAGTTTACCATTGCTCGTATCTACAAACTTTGTAAGTTGATAGCAAACGACATCTTTTGCGGAAACGAACGAATACTTGGATTCGATGATTTAGTCTCCATTGGAGTTGAAGCAGCACTTGGGGCCTATGAACGTTTTGATAAAAACAAGGGAGACAATTTGAATGCCTATCTTCGTTTTCGTATTAGAGGAGCTATGATTGATGAGCTTCGAAAAATTGATCCTTACTCTCGTGGCATGAGAAAGAAAATCAAAGCACTTGAAGAACATCTGAATCAGAACCAAGGAGTTTTGAATAAAGATGTGGTGTGTGAAAAGCTAGATATTGAACTGGAAAAACTTGAAGAAATCAGAGCGGCTAGAAATTTCGGACTTAAGATTGTGGACGATGAAGAGTTCTCTCTCGAAGATGAAAGCACTCCTGATCCTAACCGCCTCGCCGGAATGGTCGAAACAAGAAAGAAAGTGGCGAGCAGTATTTCCAAACTGACCCGCCAGGAGGCCAATGTGATTCGGCTTCGCTACTTCAACGACTTAAACCAGAGAGAGACCAGTGAAGCATTAAATATGAGTGCGGCACGTGTCTCTCAGTTGGAAAAGTCGGCCAGGCAGAAGCTCGAAGAAGATTTTGAAAGAAAGGGACTAAATGTGGCATGATATAATCCACATATGAATCTTATTCTTTCATTTTTAATGATCACATTTGCTCAGGCCCAGAACAGTTATCAAGATAACATCATGATCATTCAAAACACACAGACTGTACTAGGCAAACCCTATCATATGAAAATGCCAGAGAGCGCCAGCTCTAATTGTGCCCAAGAGATTAAAGAGAATCCCAAGGAGGATACCGAGCTCAATGCAGGTCTTGAGCAAAAGCTGAAAGACTTTGAAGAGCGAGTTAAAAATTGTTCAGACAATCCGACTTTCGCTTCCAAGTACAAAGAAGAATATGAAAAGATGTACACCCATTTCAAGCGTCAGGATAAATTGTTTCATCGATATATATCTGAATATCTTCCAGCGAAAATGAACACTCAAGTCACCAGTCACATTGGCCACCATTGGAACAATCTTATGGGTGCTTCCCAAACCGTTCATACATTCAGAGTAAATGGTCAGGCGCTGGATGACATTCCCAGACACAAAGTTGAAAAGCTCATTGGAAACGTAAAAGTCAAAGTTCTTCCCTGTGACTTTAAACCTGAAGACTTGAAAAGAGCCCATGATGATCTGGACAAACTCGTGCCTTTTATGGATCGCTATTGGGAATATGGAGCCTGCAACAAACAGCTCTATGAAGTCGTGTCGAATAAAACCATGCCTAATGGTCAATTCCTTTTAATGGGTACAGATGGAACAAGGTTTGAACTTGCTTATGACAATTTAATGGAAGTTCAACCGGACCAGGCCAAGACAGTGGCCAAGGGATATTACAATCCTCCCGATCTTCCGAAGCTTTTTATTTCCAGGCAACAACTAGAACAGTTCAACGAAAAGAACGCGAAAATTAGTCGAGACGAAAAAACGATCTGGGAGATCGTTTCAGAAACGTATTTCAATGTATTTTATCCGCAATTAATTGAGACTGAAGTCCCCGATTAGATCTTCAAGTTGAGGGTAACGAAGAAGAAGGTCTTTCTTCTTGGCCAATTTAAAATCTTCAAAATCAAAACCTGGAGCGACCGTACAGCCACATAGAGTGAAATCTGAACCATCACAAGGAGTAGCTGCAAACCAGTTACCGGCATTCACACAATATTGAGGAACTTGACCTGCTTCCAAATCTTTTCCGATAATCGTTTCAGAAAATTGACCTTCTGGCGTGATCTCTAGAAGTCTTAGTGGTCCGCCCATGTAGTGGTGCCAAAATTCATCTGACTTGATTTTATGAAAGTGACTTTTTTCACCTTCATGCAAAAGAAAGTAGATCGCGGTTGAAATAGCTCTTTCACCATTCATTGTTTCTATTTTATCAAAGCAACGATAGGTTTCTTTGTAGTATCCACCCTCGGGGTGTTTTTCCATTTGAAAGTGATTGATGATTTCTTCTGCATTCATGCGTTCAATTTTAATTGATACAGTTTTGTGTGTCCATTGGGGTGAATTCCAACCGCGTTATAAAGAAGCGGGTTGTCTACCGGTGATTTGATCATTCCCATGGTAACCTGAAAGCACAGGGTTTTGGCCTCTGTTTCGCTGTGACAAAGAATCATATAATCCAGCTCGGGTTTATTACTCAGTGGTGAAATAACATACTTCCCTAGTTTGGAATCTTCCCTGACCTCTAACATAGGATGTCCTCGATCAACTCTTTAACTTGGGCCAAATCCTCTTCCCCTGCAAAATTAGTTTCGGCCATGCGTTCTTCAAACATTGTCATCAGTTCCCGTGCTTTGGTTTTCATTTTAAAAGCTGCCCCTTCGGAAAGAGACTCTAATTTTCTCATGCGTAGTTCATCGATGAATTCAATATAGATTTCTTTTTCAGGTTTTTTGTTCAGGGCACGTGTCATGGTATCAATGAAATCAAACCAATCCAGTTTTCTATATTTTCTCATGATCAACATAGAAACCTCAGAACTGTTTGTACCAGAACATGACTAAAAGAATTTCAAAGGCGGTTTCTGCGATCACGATATTTCGAAAAGAGGAGAGAAGATGCTGACGATTGATAATCTCTTGAGTGGAGGGAACTTTATTCAGCTCTTTTTTAAGTTGGGCGATAACAATCGCTTCCTTGGATTTCATCCATTCTTTTTCTCGGTAAAAAACATATTGAGAAACAAAAAGCGCTCCAAGAAAAACATACTGAACTTTGGGAAGTGGATAAGTTGAAAACTGGAAGAATAGGATCAACGGCAACACGAAAACCAAAAACAGGATTAACCAATAGGTGAACTGGGTTTTGAAATAGAGTGTTGCCATTTTCATTATGAAATCTCCATTCGGAGATTTTAATCTTCTTTCTCCTTTTTTAGAAGAGAGTTATCGAACATATCTCTTCAAATCCGGATGATCAGTTCCATTTCTTTTGAGCATGATAATCAGGTCGTTCAACTCATCCTTGAGTTCACTTTTCTTACGTGAACACTCCTCGATAAACGCCCTTGTATGCCGGGTACTGATTTCATTCAGTTCAGACAATTCACTGAGCTTTTCCAAAATTTTCTGTTCTGTAGTCATCGTGACCTCCTGACATGGTCTAATTTACCAAAAAGACGTGTCAGGAGTGTCAAAGGAATGCAAAGAGAATGCTAAAGATTGGTTGAGAAGGCCCCGGACTTCGTTTGTCTAAGGTCGCGGATATTATAAGTTCCGCAACCAAAGACTTCATCGCGATCAAAAATCAGATCACCTTCAATTCTGATGAATTGACGATAGTCTCCCATGATATGTGGGATTGCTTTCCAAGTCGGTCTGATTTTCTTCTTTGATTGAAGATCAGATTTCTTTATTCGGTGAATCCATCCTCCATTATTGAGAATAACTTCATCAGCTCTATTATAGATTTGAGGATACACATCAATCACACCAGCTCGACGCTTGTCGTATTCAGCAGTTTCTCCTACTTGATTTCTGGTCAGGTCAAAAGTCACAACGCCATTAAAGCCATACTGAGTTCTCCCAGTCATAGCAATATAAAGATTGTTGTGCCCATCTCCAGTGATCGCGACAGCTCCAGAATAATTGCCATTATTATTGCTGGTATTGATTGGGTGAGTATAAAGAATTTTTTTAGTCTTCATATCAAAGGCCTGAAGACCGTCTCCCCAACTGGCAAGGAAAAGAACGTTGCCTCCGGGATGGTAGTATAACCCTCTTGGTTTGGTCTCAAGATAACGACGAACAAGTTCACCTTCTAAAGTGAACTCCATCAAACCACCAAGCCCTACTGTCCAAATCCGATCACCGAGGACAATGAAGTCACGAAGAGTTTGCATTGGTGCTTTAAGAGGAAACTCTCCATCAGGAGAAAAGAAAATATAATCACTCCCTCTTCTTTGAATCAGATAATCAACTCCTTCATTTTCATAAACCAAAACTGTATTGGTTCGAAAACGTCCTTGCCCCAAATCTGTAATCAGGTTCTGGCAGTGATTTTTATCCAAATCTGAAATATCAGGGGCAGCAAAGCTGGTGGAAATGAGAAAAAAATAAAGAAGTGTCGCCATCCGTGACATACATGATCTCCTGTTGTTTTTATTAATGGTATCCAAGTTTCGACCCCATGGCCTGATGCAGGGTGCAGAACATCGGAAACTGGGGTAGATTGCCGGTATATGGCAGATAAAAGCACACTCACCCAATATGATTCCCATTCCAATGATTTCATTAGTCGTTACCAAACCATCAAACCTGGTCGACTTTATGAATTAATGGCCGTGTTTTTTAAACGCGGTGGTGCCACTCTTGATATAGGTTGTGCCTCTGGCCGCGACTTGGCCTACCTCAAAGGAAGTGGTTATCAAGTAGAAGGTCTCGATGCGGTGGCTTCTTTTGTTGAACACTGTCAGAAATACCTCACTGACATTCCTGTTTACTATGATGCTCTCCCAGAACTTAAAACTGTGGCCGACGGAAAATACGACAACGTTCTTCTTTCTGCCGTTCTTATGCACGTACCAAAAGAAGACCTTTTTCTCGCCGTTCAAAATATCCTTCGCGTCACCAAAGTCGGTGGAAGAATTCTGATTTCCATCAGAAATTTTCGTGAATCAGAAGTGATCAATGATGAAGGTCGCGAAAAAGATGGAAGACTCTTTACTCATATACCTGCAGATGAGCTCATTCATCTCTTTGAAGAACTTGGAGCAAAAACAATGTTTCAAGAAGATCAAGATGAAGGAAGAAGAGAAGATGTCATTTGGCACAACTTCATCTTCGAAAAGAGATAATTCTACTCGTATTCAATTTCACCCATCGAAGCAGGTGCTCTTACTACATTTTTTTCAATGAATTTACAGGCCGGACCGGAACCGAGATCGCATGCCTTTGAGCTGATTTGAAGAGTATTGTATTTTTCTTTTTTCAACTGATGAATCCATGAGTAATCAATCTTGTCACATGCCCCCAAGTCTTCTTGCACACATTCTCTGAGGTACTGCTGCTGATTGGAGAGAATCTTGTATTCAAAGGCATAGATAAATCCGTATACGACAGCAACAGTTGCAAAGAGCATCCCAACTTTTTGAGTATCTTTAAATGTTTTACTGTTATAAAAGCCAATACTTTTTTGAAACCATTTTTTTGTTCCCATCCAAAACAAAGTCGCGATCATAAAGCACATAACTGTAGCGACAAATGCATCAGTCGCAAGTCCGAGATGTTTGGAAATATGAGGCCAAAAGAAGTAAGTCGTAAGTGAGATTACGAAAAGAGAAACGATAATTCCTTGCATCGGAAGATCTTTTCTTCCATAGATGTGATGATATTCCTTTTTGAAAAAGCGCAGGAGTTTGTCATACCCACTCACCTTTCCTATTCTGAACAACTGATCATGAGCACTGATATAAATCGCTCCATTTGAATCCCAAACGCGGTCAATATCATCGTAGAGAATCGACATGTTCTTATCCGGATAATGAAGGGTCAGCCCTTCTGCTCCGAAGTAAATTTCTTGAACGTTCATCTTCTTGGTATCGATGAATTTCTCCAAAATAGAGATCACACCCATAACAGGGAGGGCAAAGAAAATGGACCATAGAAAATCTTTGTGATTCCAGGTTTTGGATTCGAGAAAAATCGTGATGTTGGATAGGATGACAATAATAGCAAACACTCCCCACATTTTATGTTTCTTGGTGGACTGATCTTCTTTGAACCTTCGAACGACTTCATACTGACCTTCTTCACATTCAAGAAGAAGTTGAAGTTCATGTTCTCCCAGGCAAACTTGATCCTCTGGTTCAATTTGAACGAGTACGTTTGGTTTGATTCTCTCACCATTTACAAATGTACCTGTCTCGGAACCGAGATCTTTGATGAAGTAGCCACTGGCCTTTTCTAAGACTTTAGCATGAGCTCGGGCAATGTCCCTGAAAGGGAGCAGATTTTCAAAAGGAGAACCCCGGCCAATGATGACCTGTTTCCCTACTTTCAATGTTTTGCCTTTTATATGGATAAAGAAGCTCATGCTATCTTTTCGGGTAAAAAGACTGTCTTCTTTAAAGAGCCCGAGTGTAATACTCGGGCTATGACCTTATTTTAGACGTTTCTTAAGTTCTCTTTTGAGTTGATTGAATGTGAGTGGATGTTTTTTTACCGATCCGTCACACAACTGCTTGGTATCGTTGAGGTAAACCACTTCGTTTTTAAGCTGATCCATAGTCAGCCCTTCAACACTCTTTTTGAGTGATCGATACATCTTGTTCAATGAAGTAGCATCACTGTCAGCAAGTTCGTTGGCAGCTTGAACTACACTGTAAGCCGACATAATCGAGTTAAGTTTTTTCTGTTTGAGTTTTTTCACTCCCCAGAATGTTCCACCGACCGGAGCTCCACCGATCAATCCAAATTGAAGTCCAATCAAGACTCCGGCAGGCCCAACCAAGATCACTCCCATCGTTCCCCAAAAAACTGACATCACAGAAAATGTAGCAGCAGTTGAAATGCGTCCTGCTCTTTGAGTTCTTTCCACTTTTTCTACATATCTTGCGATTTCTTTTTCGTATTCAAACGAACAATCGGCCATGGCCGAATTCACCAATAAAAATGAAGCCAATAGGATAGCAATGATCTTCTTCATGTGTACCTCTCAATTTTGTCGCACGCTACTGGCCTAAAAACGCTCTGACAACCATTCCCAAAAATATTTTACGCTCCCAATTTCACTAAGTTTCTGAAATCATATTCATGGAGGTCCTTATGTCACTATCTTCTAAAACATGTATACCTTGCCAGGGCGGTGTCCCCCCAATTGATCCCAATGAGCGCGACAAGCTTTTGCTAGAGATTCATCCCGACTGGAAACTCACTCATGAAGGAACTCGCATCATAAGATCAGTGAAGCTTAAGGAAATGGCAGAACCCATGCGAATAGCCATCTTGATAGCCAAGATGGCCGACGAGCAATGGCATCACCCAGAACTTCATATTGGTTTTGGCCATCTCGATATTGAAATCTGGACCCACAAAATCGATGCCTTGGTTGAAAGTGATTTCATCTTTGCAGCCAAAGTTGATGAGATTTTAAAGAATGAGTTGAAGAAATAAGTAATTCTTAAGCCGACTAGCTTTTGCCTAGAGGATTTTCATGCTACTACCTTTATAAAGGGACATGGAGGAATCATGAAAAAACTCATACTTGGTCTTTATCTTTCACTCTTTTCACTGGGATGTGCTTCTATGGATTACACTCATACAGTTTCAGAAGTAGAACTCGATCGCTTTATGAAGAAATGGTATGTCATCGCTGGCCGCCTCACGTTTATGGAAAAGGGCTGCCACAATGCTGTTGAGGATTATACGTGGAATGAAAAGAAGCAAAGAATTGATATCGACTTCTATTTCAACAAAGACTCTTTCGATGGGAAGATCAAAAAGATTCCTCAAAAAGCATGGATCAAAAACAAAACAACAAACGCTCATTGGAAAGTTAGCCCATTTTGGCCATTGAAATTCGATTATCTGGTTGTAGCACTTGCTGATGATTACAGCTGGACAGCCATTGGAGTTCCGAACCAAAAATACCTTTGGATCATGGCCGATCATTGGGAGATGGACGACGAGAAGCTTTCTGAAATCATCGAAGAGATCAAACTCAAAGGTTACAACGTCAATGAAGTGAATCGAGTTCCTCAAAAATGGTAATCAGTAAGATCTAATTCTCTGAAGAAGATTTTTCGGAAATTTATCCGTAACAAAAACGGCTGGTTTTCCAAGAGGTGCATAAACATCGAAGAATTCACCATTTGAAAACCAGACTTTGTCTGAAAAGACAGAGAACCATTTCCCCTTAGGAAGATAAACTCTTCTTTTCTTTTTAGACTTAAGCATCGGGGCCATCATTAAAGCATCCCCCAACATAAACTGAGAATCAATAGACCACGTTTTTTTGTCTTCTGGAAACTCGAGGAAAAGAGGTCGAACAACAGGAATCCCTTTGTTGCTGGCAAGATTTAAGAAATGAGCTTTGTATTCTTTCAGGTCTCTAAAGACACTAGCCCACTTCGAGAAAGCTTTGAGAGTTGCTTCACTCGAATCGACCTGAGCTGCAATACTAGGTTTCAAACCAAGATGTGTCCGAAACACCAAACCAAATGCATTCATCTCCATCCAACGAATCAGAATTTCTTCAGAGCGTTTAATACAAACAAAAGGACGCATACAAAAACTAACGTATCCACCAATATCAGAATGGTTCAATGTATTACCAGAGAGACCGCCACTCAAGAGTCCGATCAAAGATGAGTGCATTCCATCTTTATTTCCCCATGTCGACATTTGATCTCCCAACCAATTCAGTGTTGAGTACCCTGGAACCTTCAAATGAGAGGCACGATTAAAAAAGGTAAGTTCATCTGCACCTAGTTCTTCAACCACTTCACGATTGAGCTTTACCCACTCTTCGATGTAGCGGTGATGCTGTTCGTTTTTCTTGGCCTCTACATCAGCATCAAAAGGCATCGCTTCAGCAAAATCGGCCATCCATCCTTTAAAATTATTTTCTTGAACTCTTTGTTTGATGATTTGTTTTAACCACTCTCTCGCCTCTTTGTTGAAAAGATCGACGAGAAAGCCATCAAAACCACCATTATCAGTCCCATGGGGCTTACCATGAATCTTAACCAAATAATCTTTTTCTTTGGCTTCCTCAAACATTGAATCTCGATCCTCGCCTTCGGGGAGGGGGCTTAAGAAAGGATTAAAATAGCCAAGAACAGGAGTCTCATCAAAATTGAGATCAGGATAAAGAGAGTCTTCTCTTTGCCAGTCCCAAATAAGCCTTGGACCTATTTGAGTTTGTCTTTGGCCTACCCAA
Organism: Deltaproteobacteria bacterium; assembly: GCA_006226755.1. Classification (GTDB taxonomy): domain Bacteria; phylum Bdellovibrionota; class Bacteriovoracia; order Bacteriovoracales; family Bacteriovoracaceae; genus M0603. The sequence continues at coordinate 12,183 of SBGE01000233.1, forward strand.
TCTTGCAACCAGATTCCCGCAAGAGGAGTACCAGCTTCTTTGATTTTTGAAATGCGGTCCTGTACTTTTTCTTTTCCGCCCATCAATCCAACAATGGCTCCCTCTTGAATCCAAGCAGGTAAAGCTCTCATGCGCCCAGTGTGCTCTGTTGTCTTTTCGATAAGCTCTTTGAAACTCTGTCCTGTTTGTTTTGAAATTTTTAAGCGATCTGTTAAAAACGAAAACTCATTAAATTTCTTGTGAGTGAAGTCAGCTGTTCCATAGGAGTATGTATGAAAAACCCAAGATTCTAGTTTTGAACTATAGACAATCGGACTAGATGCATAAGTCGTGGTTTCATTTCCCTGAAGTCCTGGGCGAACAATTCTTTGAAGAAATGAAATAGGTTGCTCTCCTCTTCCATTTCCTTGCTCTTGAGAAAGGAACTCGAATCTTCGACCATTCAAGTTCAAATGGGTAAACTGAGTACCAATTCCATAGAAAAGTTCATCATAGTTTTTTTCTATCCTGATTTTCAATCGAACTTCTTGATCAGGCAAAACACCTTGAACAAATATCTCTTCATCTTCAACTAGAACCACATAAGGACAATCTTTAAATGCGACAATGCCAACATTGGATATAGGTTGCTCACATTTTTGAACAATCTTTTCACTGATCTTGAAAAGTCCATAGCGTTCTTTGAACTTCCATTGTCCCACCTCAAGTCTGATCTCCATGGCCTGGAGATTAAGTGAAAAGAATAGAAATAGAAAAAATATGAAACGGATCATGTGGGCGTTATAACAATCCTCACATTAAGAGTTAAGAGATAAGTAAGAATGACAGGGCTTCCAACTAGCTGAAATTAGTTTTTCATCGGCGAACTAGGATCAAAATTATCTAGTTCAGATATGTTTTCAGCGTTGAGTATAAACTCATTTATTCTGGAAAAAGTTTGCGTCAAAAGCAAAATGCTATGCTGGATCTCTTCAGGGCTTTTTGCTTTTCTTAAATTTGATTCTAATGTGAAGAAAATGATAGTGAGTGCATTGTTGATATGATGTTTGATTTCTCCATCAGTGACCTTACTTAAAAGCGTATTGTCATGTTCAAATCCTCGACTTTCTGTCACATCATTTTGAATGCCAATATAAATATGAGTCCCTCTGTTTGCTTGTTCAAGTGGCACCATTAAAAGACGATTCAAAAAGGGAGTTCCGTCTTTTTTATAATTGATTAGATCTTGAATGCAAGCTGCACCATCGCGGAATGCTTTACGCATAAAGTTTCGACTTTCTTCCTGGGTAGCTTCCCCCTGGAGAAAAGCGAGATTTCTCCCTATAGCCTCTTGTGGATGATATCCTGTATTTTCAAAAAACTTTTTATTGGCATAAAGACAAGGTCTTCCAGTTTGTTTGACATCAACAATTGTCACGCAATAGGGAAAATACTCAGCAAACTTAATAAGCTTTTCAAGCATCTAGATTTCCTTCTCAAGAATCACGTCGAAATCTTCGAAGGTTGCAAGGGGTATAACTGACTTTATATTTTTATAGACTGGAAATTCCATCTCTTTTCCGCCTCCAAGATATACACTCAGAGGGTAATTCAAATGATTATCAAGAGTTTTCAAAAAAGGAAGTATCTGTTTGTCATAGTTCCATAGATCAGAAGAAACTGCTCCTAATACCAAATAAGGACTTTTCATGGCATTCAAGGCCATCGCTAAACAATCCGCGGGATGGGCCGGCCCAAGATAACGAGTTGGTACTCGATTACAGCGTGAGAGAACTTCCCCAATCAAAATAGAAAGTTCATGAAGATTTCCCTCTGGGGTAGCAAAGGCCATTTCCCTTTCTCGACTTCCGATATTAGGAAGGTGAATTTGGGATATCTGCTCTCTGACGAGAGTTGAAATGATATGTTCTTGTGTAACAGATAAGTCACCCTTGGCCACCATGAATCCAATTTCTCGCATAACAGGAAGGACTACTTGAAAGATGAAATCCTTCGCACTTTTAGTCATACGAATAAACTGAAGTTCCTGAGTAACTTCTTTCAATTCAAACTTTTTAAGATGTTTTAAAAGCGACTTATTAAGATGTTCGCCAATTTGTAGATTTTGAGATTCAAGTCTTTGATCGCTAAAGACCTCAGTCAAACCCTCTAACTGATCCAAAGAAAAGCCGGCCAATTTTGAGATCGTGTGACCTTTCCCAATCAAGTAAGACAAAAGCTTGGCCTTCTTTAAGTCCTCGTCACTATAAAGCCTTTGTCCACCATCTGAACGTTCAGGATTAAACACTCCATATCGCTGTTCCCAGACTCGCAATGTATGGGGAAGTACACCACAACTATTTGAAATTACTTTGATAGAATACTTAGCTTCCATTTGACTAGATCCTGCCTAACTTGATTGTTGTTAAATTTTTGTTTATAATAGACGTTAAACAGGAGCTAAACAACAAAGCTCGTCCAAACCTAAACAATAGTTAAATCTAACATGTAAGAGGTTTAGCTACAATTGGAGTTCGAAATGATTTTAATCACAGGTGCAACAGGACTCGTCGGGTCAAGACTAGTGGCCACTCTCAAGGCCCAAGGTAAAGATCAAATACGAATACTTACACGAAACAAGAATAACACAAAAAATACTTATCCTTACTCAGTGGAGGTTTTTAACTGGGACCCAACTTTAGGGACCGTTGAAGAGGGAGCACTTGAGGGAGTTGATACAGTAATTCATCTGGCAGGTGAAGGTGTTGCAGACGGTAGATGGACAGACACCAGAAAGGCAAGAATTCTTAATTCAAGAGTCAAAGGGACTCAGGCCTTAATGAGCGCAATCAAAGCTTCTTCTACGACTCCAAAGAAATTCATTTGTGCTTCAGCGATCGGGATTTACGGAGACCGTGAACAAGAAACACTGACGGAAGAGAGTACACTTGGAAATGGTTTTTTAGCCGATGTTTGTAAGCAGTGGGAAGACCTGGCAAAAAATCATGGAATACCAGGAATGACTTCTCATTCACTTCGCATTGGAATTGTTCTTTCTGCCGCAGGTGGAGCTCTTGGAAAAATGCTACTACCATTCAAAATGGGCGTTGGTGGAAGACTTGGTAATGGAAAGCAGTTTATGAGTTGGATTCATATCGATGATCTAGTTGGACAAATTCTTTTCTTGGCAGAAAATCCAGTAAATCATTCGGTCTACAATGCTGTAGCACCAAACCCAGTAGACAATAACAGTTTTACTAAAACTCTTGGAAAAGTTCTTGGACGCCCAACTATATTTCCTGTTCCAGGGTTTGGTTTAAAAACTTTGTTTGGAGAGATGTCTGAGATTCTTCTTGGGAGCCAGAGAGTACTACCTAAAAGATTCACAGAAGAAGGCTATCGGTTCAAATACGAAAATTTGGAAGATGCACTAAGAGATGCTGTTCGATCGGATAAGCATTCCACAAAAGCTGAACTTAAGACTGCTTGATTGTAGTCAAAGGATTTGAGATGAAAAGCAAACCTAAAATCGGTGTAAGTGCTTGTCTCCTAGGTGAAAATGTCCGCTATAACCGTGGACATACTCAAGATAAATGGCTCATTAGAGAACTAGGGCAATATGTAGACTTCTACCCTTTTTGCCCTGAGGTTGAAATGGGTCTTGGTGTCCCAAGAGAAGAAATTCATCTCTATTACAAAGATGAAGATAAGGAACAACTTTATCTTCGTTCCAAGTTTTCCAGAGTTGAACTTACAGACAAAGCACAAGAAACATATCAAAAAATGAATGGCAAGATGGATAAGGAAAATCTCGATGGAGTTGTCCTTATGAAGAAATCTCCTTCATGTGGTCTAGGAAATGTTAAGACTGTTAGTGAAGACGAGAATGGGTCGGTCAAGCTACTACAAGGTCTCTATGCCACCAATTTAGAAAAAAACTATCCACATCTTCCCAAAGTTGACAGTGGACGTTTTAAAAACCCGACGCTAAGGGAGCATTTCATCAAACAAGTTTTCGCACATTGGCGCTTCAGTCAACTCGATAACAAAATTTCAGCACTACAAGATTTTCACAAACGCTATAAATACACGCTGATGGAACATGATCAGGATGCTTTGAGAGAACTCGGACGTATTTGTGCCAATCATGAAAATCGATCTCCAGAGGAAGTCTTTTCAGATTATAAAGATAAGTTTTTCAACGCGATGTCAACATTGGCCTCTGTCAATAACAGAGTAAATACTCTGTATCACATCATGGGATATGTGAAAAACAATCTTGCTTCAGATGAAAAGAAACATATCATTGATTTGATTGAAGAATTTAAAGAAGGTATTCATACTTATATGGTTCCCTTGAGACTTCTTCGTTTTTTCATAGAAAAGTACAAAGTAGATTATTTGGAAAACCATTATTACTTCACTCCTTACCCAAAAGAGTTGAAGCTACATAAAGACCTCTAAGATGAAAAAGCTGATTCAAATCTCTGAAGAAGAATTCAAATCTTTTGAAGAAAGATACAGGGCTAGATTTATCAATTCTCTATCGGGTTTCAAATCTGCCAATTTGATAGGAACAGTCTCCAATGAAGGGCAAACCAATGTCAGTATCATCAGTTCTGCCTTTCATTTAGGAGCAAATCCTGCGCTCATTGGATTTATCATTCGACCAGATGTATCCCCAAGACATACCTTGATAAACATAAGAGAAACTGGAATATGTACCTTAAATCATATTTCTAAAGATTTTGTAGAGAGGGCCCATCAAACCAGTGCGCGCTACTCTCTAGATCAATCAGAATTTATAGAGTGCGAGCTTGATGAAGAATATCTTGAAGATTTCAAAGCCCCTTTTGTCAAAAACTCCCCTTTAAAAATGGCGCTTGAGTTTGTCCGAGAAATCCCAATTGAAGAAAATGGGACACATATGATTATTTCAAAAATTAAAAGCGTTTGGCTAACAGCAGGTATGCTTCAAGAAGATGGTTTCATCGATCTTGAATCACAAGAGGTCATTTGTGTTTCAGGCCTTGACTCCTATCATACTACTTCTAGACTTGGTCGTTTGAGCTATGCCAAGACAGATAAAAAACCTACTTGGTTAAAATAGGATTATCAATTGAGAGTAACAATTGCAGGAGCATCCGGTTTTGTAGGGAAAAATTTAATCGAAAAGATTTCGAGGAATCATTCTATTAAGGCCATAAGTAGAGAATCGAAAAGCTCTAATATAGAAAACTTAAAATGGATCGCAGCGGATTTATACTCTCTCAATAGTACAATAGAAGCACTTTCTGATACTGATGTCGCAATATACTTGGTTCACTCAATGATGCCTTCTGCAAGACTATTCCAAGGAAACTTTGAAGATACCGACATATTGCTCGCAGATAATTTTGCAAGAGCATGTAAAAAAAATAATGTAAAACAAATCATCTATCTCGGAGGCCTAGTTCCAGAAAAAAACATCAGTAAACACCTGGAAAGCAGAAGAGAAGTTGAAGATGTTTTAAAACACTCAGATATCCCTGTAACGGTGTTACGAGCAGGAATGGTGGTTGGTGACGGTGGATCTTCGTTTGAGATATTGAAAAATCTGGTTTTAAATTTACCTGCTATGGTTCTTCCTAAGTGGACTCAAAGTACAACACAAGTGATTTATATAGATGATTTGATTTCCTCAATTACCAAAAGTATTGGAGATCAGGATTTTTTCAACAAGACATTAGATGTTGTTAACGGAGAATCCCTTACCTATGAGAAACTTATTAGGAAAACAGCAGAGCATTTTCACAAGAAGAAGCTTTTAATTCCCGTACCTGTTAATTACACTTCTTTTTCAAAGCTATGGGTAAAAATCTTTGGAGAAGCCGATTATGAACTAGTGGCTCCTTTAATAGACTCCCTAGTGTGTGATCTCCCTACTTCCATTCCTGATCCATTACTAGAGGACTGTATTAAATATACAAAGTATGAAGACATGTTACAGATGATTCATAGGGAAAAGATTAATAGGAAATTTGCCAAGAGAATTAAACAAGATAAAAGCGTGAGATCCATTCAAAGACTTCCTAACCCCAAAAAGCTTACTAATGATGAAATCTCAAAAAAATATGTTTCCTGGCTGCCTAAAAAATTCAGATTCTTAATCAATGTTTCAGAAGAAAATGACATAATTAATTTTAATCTCTCCAACTTAAAAACTCCTTTACTTCAATTACAAAGAGTTAATGAGACTGAAGAAATAGATAGGGTCAAATTTCACATTATTGGAGGTTTGCTCTCAGAGACTAAAAACACTGGTTGGCTAGAATTCAGACAAGTCTCTGACGGAAGATATACACTTTCCTCAATACATGAGTTCTACCCATCTCTACCTTGGTATATCTATAAATTATCTCAAGCCCCTGTTCACGCATGGGTGATGTACTCTTTTGGGAAATTCTTATCTCAAAAAACAACTTAAACTTCTTTATACATTAAAAGTGCCAAGTCTCTCTGAATAGAGTGGTCTACTATAGGTGCAGGATAACTGTGATGTCCGATAATCGGTTGATGGAGATTTTTTGGATCTTCATTTGCAAGCTCTGGAACAAACTTCTTTATGTAAACTCCATCAGGATCAAACTTTTTACTCTGAAGCCAAGGATTAAAAATTCGAAAATATGGCTGAGGGTCACAACCGGTTGAAGCTGCCCATTGCCAACCTCCATTGTTGGGGGCCAAATCTCCATCAAGAAGTTTGTCCATGAAATACTTCTCCCCCCACTTCCAATCAATCAAAAGATCCTTGGTCAAAAAAGAAGCGACAATCATTCGAACTCGATTGTGCATCCAGCCGGTTTCTTTGAGTTCTCTCATCCCAGCATCAACAATTGGAAAACCTGTTTTTCCTTCTTTCCAAGCCTCAAACCATTTCTTGTTGTTACCCCACTTGAGATCACGATATTTTTCAAGAAAAGACTCATGCTCAACATTTGGGAATCTAGCGAGGATATGGTAGTAAAACTCTCGCCAAATCAACTCACTCAGGTAGACATCACGACCAGAGCTTTTCTTTTGATAAGGCTCCAAATCAAACACGGCTATGATTTGTGGTACTGTAATGGATCCATTTTTGAGATACATGGAAAGTTTCGATGTTCCATCCAACTGAGGAAAGTCTCTTTTATCTCCATACTCATCAATTTTCTTTTTGAAATCTAGAATCTTCTTCCATGCGACAACTGAGCCACTAGGAGGAATTTCGACATCGACTTTTTTTAAGTTTTCTCTAATGTACTCGTCCAAATGATCTTCAATGTCCATTTTTCCATTGAATAGCTTCTTCCAAGTAAGCTTGAAAACTTTCTCAGCATCACCTTTTTCTAATTTTCTAAGGTAAGTAAAACCTTTCTTGTAAAGCTTAACTCGAGCCTGAATCTCATCCGATTCATATAAAGAAAGCCATTTGCGAGCAAATGGAGAATAGACTTGATAGCCCTCCCCTTTTCCTTTCTCTAGCTCGTGTGGCTCAATGAGCAAATGGTCTCTTTCATCGAAGTTATCAACTCCCATTTTATCAAAAAACTTTTTCATCCTGTCGTCACGCTCAACGGCAAAGGGTTCATAGTCTCTTGACCAAGAAATTGTCGAGGGTAGATCGACACCTGTTTTATTCATCTGCTCAAAAAGTAATTTGAAGGCCTGGTCAGGTCCGACATCCATAAGAAGAAGATCACTTCCGATCGCACGGAGTTCTTTTTTGAGTTCTCTCAAGGTTTCTAGAAAAAACTGAAAGCGATTCACCGAGAAATCATCACGTGCCAAAAACTTTTTATCAAAGCAAAAAATACCGACAACACGACCATCATGTTTTTTGAACTGTTTTTGGAGAGCAACATTTCCTGCAACTCTCAAATCACGTCTGAACCAGTGAATCCCATAACTCATAGATGTTTCTTGTAAGTTGTATTGTTCGGTTTAATTAGAGTCAACTGAACAGTACTAATATTTCTTTCTTTGAAAGCAGCTTCACAATAGCATAGATAATAATCCCACTTTCTAAAGAAGACGTCATCCATTCCAAGCTTTCGAATTTCCTCTTTCTGAGCGTCGACACTCTCTTTCCACATTCTCAAGGTCTTGGCATAGTTGAGTCCAATATCTCGAAGATTGTAGATTTGAAGTGTCGTCTCGCGACAAGAGTTAACCATAGCGCTGACTGATGGCAAAAGCGACCCAGGAAAGATATGCTTTTGGATAAAGTCTACACCTCTTCTGAATTGATCATAGCGAGAATCAGGACTGGTGATGGCCTGGATAACGGCAACACCATTATCTGTAAGTTTGTTATGAATAGTTTGAAAATATTCTGGCAAAAACTCATGACCTACAGCTTCTATCATCTCGATAGAAACGATTTTATCGAATTTACCCTGAATTTCTCTATAATCCATCATGTATAAAGTTACTCTATCCTCAAGTCCAGCGTCTTTGATTCTATTCACGGCAAAGTCATACTGCTCTTTAGAAATTGTCACTCCAGTGATTTTGCAATCGTAGTTAGTGGCCGCATATTCGGCAAAACC
>SBGE01000010.1 GCA_006226755.1 Deltaproteobacteria bacterium
CTGGCCTGTAGGGCGAGTGATATGGAGTCCACTACTTTGTCTTCAATCTTTTTATAAGGGATCTTAAGATAAAGACGACCAATTCCCATAGTAATCATTCCGACAAATAATAACGCTAACTGGTTAGGCCCCCCCGTAGCGTCATCTTTAAAAAGAACAACATTCAAGATCAAAAGAAAGATTAGGGTTATAATAGGAACAAGTGAAATACCAATCCCAGGTTTTCTGGATTCAGGGGTCGTCATAGGACATCCTTTTTGACTCAAGTGATGGAAATATTTGAAAAGCTTATCAAAACTTCCTTTTGCTGAGTATGATTATTTTTGTTTGGTATTACCTTTAACTTATCGGAATTCATAAGAAATGCGAATTGCCATTTGGACATTAATCTCACTCTTTGTTTTTAGTCCAGTGACTAATGCACAGGGTAATAAAGTTCGTGTTGATGAGGCCATCGTCAAAATCAGTATCTATCAGGGAAAGCAGTTAATGAACTCAGGTTACGGAGCGCTCATCTCTGGAGATGGAGAATTTCTGACCTCGCGCTCGCTAGTCAGAGAAGGCATTCGCTACCCCCACCTCTATAACATCAGAGTGTTCAACAAAGACGGTACAGAACTTTCTAACTTAAAACTTTCAAGATGTGGTTTCGAAATGGAAATGGATGTCTGTTTGATGAAAGTCGACTACACCTCACTTTATTGGTTCAGGTTTGCTAAAGAGAAACCTAAAGTGGAACAAAAACTCATTACATTAGAAAATGATCAAAAGATCAAACATCTCGATACCCTTTATGCAAGTACGCAACTTAATAACTTCACCAATAATATGCTACTTAGAATTCTCTCAGAAAAAGAAGTTCCAAGAGGTGCTCCTGTGTTTGATAAAAATGGCATGTTATATGGAATTGGAATTACATATGGTTCGAAAAATGTGGCAAAAGATATCCTCCACGCCATTCCAGTTGGGGAACTCGAACTCTTTATTTTAATGAGTAAGTTTTTCTATCCCCTTAGAAGAAACAAAGACACCAACTATTTTTTAAGCAATCTGGAAAAGATGCTGAGAGAGAAAAAAACTATGCCAGGTGGAAGCATGAGCGACCTGAGAAAGCTACGAACGATGGAACAAAGAGTTCAATACTATTGGCCCTCCTACTGTGCAGAGGGCGATGCTCAAGGTGTCCAGGAACTTCAAAGATTGTATGAACTCTCAGAAAAGCTAGGAGAAGATACAAAGTTTAGAAGTCCTGATGATTATACAAAAGAAGAAAATGCCCAAAGAATAATGGATAAGAAAAAATCACTTCAGGATGAAATTTCACAAAAACGTCAAAAAATTCAAGAAATGGAAATGAAGCTTCAACAAAAAGGTAGAAAGAGCAATTCGGTATTAAAAAACCAGATTGCTGAGTTTGAAGCACAGAAAGCAGAGCTCGCCAACAAGAACAAAGAGGGCAAAGAGCTGATCAAGAAAAGAAAATCTGAACTTGAGGGCGTTCTCGATAAAAAAACCAAAGACTTGATCTTGAAAGGACTTGAGATCACAGAAGAAAACATCACTGAAAATGGAAAAAAGATGGATGAAATTGATGGCAAGATTTCGGCCCTCAAAAAAAAATTGGGAAAAGGCAATTCTAAGTCCCCTGAAGAACTGGACTACGAAAGAGAAACTCGGGGACTTCAAATTCTGGAAGAAAGGGTCAAAGATCTTGACCAGCGAGCATACGAATTCTTTGAAGATGCCATTTAAGTATCACATTCTCCTGGCCAAGAAATAATCTTTATCAGCAAAGAATATTTCCCATTTAGATGAAGCGGCTAAAGACGCCCTGATACGATTACGATTAAGAGGAAGAGCAACAAATTGAATTTGATATTTTTCTAGAACTTCTTCCCACCCTTCTTTGGCCTCTACAACTTTTTGATACTCGGAATATGCTTCATCTGCATAGATGGTCATACGCGAATCCAGAAAAATTTTATTCTGCAGTTTAAGTACAAAATAACTACCGTACTCCAAATCATTAAAGATGGGACCACTATTTTTAGTTTCTATAATTTTATCAACGAGAATCTGTGGAGACTTTGGATTCAATGTTAAGAGTGTGTTTTCACCAAGGTATTTTTGTCCACTGGGAAACAAAGTATAGATGGCCAGAAAATTCAACGTCAACAAAACAACAGGATTGCCAAGAGCAAATTTTCGATTCTCAGGTCCTGAACTCTTGAACCAGAAGGCCAAGGCATAAGAAACCCAGACAGTTTGTCTGATACCTGTAACTCCCAACATCAAAAGAAAGAATACCCATAACGGAGGTTTTCTTCCACCAATTGAATAACGATTAAAAATCATACCGATACTTGTAAAAAAGACAAAGGCCTGAAGAGGAAAACTTTTACTGGCAACTGCTTCCCACTCATTCACCATTCTTTCTCGACTGACGAGGAAAGAGTCAAAAGCAAAAGAAAAGATTTCCCAGCCAAAAGGATTAAGCAGGAGAAGACCAGCGGGGAGCAGAGACCATAACAACAGCTTTCCCTCGATCTTACTTGAATTCAAAACATAAAAAAGAACAGGTGCAATCAGTGCGGATCCATGAATATTCACCCAGAAAACCGTCAAAATTGAAGATAGAATGAGTTTCTTCTTTATTGAAAAATAAGGATTCAAATTAAACTTCAAAAACAGAAAAAAAGGAATTATTGCAAGTTGAGCAGGACGATTTAAAAAAAAGAATGAATTATAAAAAAGAACTCCAAAAATAATCAAATCACGAAGCCTGAGTTCTCCTTTTCGAAAAAGTTCTTTCCCAGTCAAATAGACAAATATCATAAAAATGAATTTGTGGAACAAGTTGATTAAGAATACTCCTCCCATTTTATAGAGAAAAGCGTAGATGATCCCAGCTCCCCATGAAGGGTAAATCAACTCTTTTGTTGGCAGAACGCTAAAAATATCTTTTCGAAGAAATTCCCCATTCTCCAACAAATGAAGACCAACACGAGTCCAAATTCCATTGTCACTACTATCTAGAGGAAGACTATTGAGATAAAGAAGAGAAAGACCAAAGAAGACGAAAAACCCAGCCGGGATGGCCTTGATTTTTTCAATGAGGGGTTGAATTCTCTCTTTAAATTCTATTATTTCACCAAATTTGAAAAGTTACTGGATAAAATATTTTCAATTTCTTGTAGCGTTTTAGACTCAACAGCTTCTTTTAGATTTTCTCCAACTGAAATCTCAACTTCAATCTTAGGAACTTCACGACTCTCCTGTTCCTCTACTTGAATATCAATTGAATCCAGTTTTCCATCGAGTGCTGTACTAAGCTCATTTTTTAAATTTTCGAAATCGTAATTGGTTCTCTTGTTATCAAAAATTTTTACTTTAACAAAAGTTTCTTTTCCAGGAATAAGGCCGCTGCTTAAAACTATGTTTCCTTTCTCTCTAAGGTATTCTGGATTCCATTCATCTTGATCTGGATAATATTTGGTAGTTTTGGCCAAGACTCGATGAGAGCGAACCATTTTCAGCATCAAATTGGAATGGAGTTTCCAACTGGCCTCTGTTTGTCGATCATCCTCAAATTTGGAGGGTTCAAAATACAAAACAGGATACTTTGTATTGAGATCTAGATTTTGAGACTGTA
>SBGE01000209.1 GCA_006226755.1 Deltaproteobacteria bacterium
AAGCTTATTAAATAAACTATTTGATATCTCCAAAGCCAAAGGTCTATTTATCATTTGATCACTTAATCGATAATCTGATAATTCTTTTACTAAGTCGAAAATTTTTTCTTCTAATTGTGACCATTTTTTCACTTGCATAATATTCCTTGTCACAATTTCTATTTGAGTTTCAAAAAAATTTTCAAAGAGCATACTAGAAATGGAGTCTTTATTTGGAAAGTATTGATACAAACTACCAATCGAAACTCCTGCCTTTTTCGCAATCTTATTGGTATTAAATCCTTTCACACCTTCATCTTGCAAAATGTATGTTGCTGCTTGAATGATCGCCTTTACAGTTTCTTTTGATCTAAATTGTTGAGCTTTTTTTCTGGGTTGAATTTTTTCTTCTGTTTTCATCTTCTACTCTCAAATTTTCAAAAAGTGAGTAAATGCTCATATTATATAGACATCACCATTTCAAGTGCAGTGAAAATACTTCACATAACAAAAATCAAATAAAATCAAACAGATACACGAGTTGGTTTGTTTCATAATCCCAATGCGAGTTTTATTCATGGGCCAAAATGCTATTAACTCTCCCATAAAGAGGAGATATATAATGAAGCTATTATTAGTGTATTTTTTTCTAGTTAAGGCCACTTATGCTGACACACTAGACAGACTTTACTCGTATTTGAATGGAAGTTTTACTTCTGGAAACCAGTCTATCTATAATTCAAAATTTTTCGATGTAACAGTAAGACATTGCCCAGTTAATATAATCAACGGAAATATCGGTTCAAAATATCTTTTTCTTAGACAAGCCATTTCGTTATTTCAAGAATCCCCTTACCGAACCCGCTTGGTAGAACTTTCTTTATCAGGAGATGTCATAACAAGTAACAATTATGAACCAATAGTAGATATTGATCTAAGTAATACTTGTACTGAAGGAGAAACTCCTTCTTTTGAACGTAATCTTTTCTCAAAAGATCCTAAATGCACAGTTTATCTCTATGAGGATGAAAGCCTTGATATTTTTGTTGGTAGTACAGGTGTTCCTGGATGTAAATCTGAAATGAATGGTGCTTCTTATGTTTCAAGTGATGTAGAAATTTCAAGAGGTTTTTTCAAGTCTCTCGACAGAGGTTGGGATAGCAACAACAATCAAGTTTGGGGTTCAATAGATGGTCCCTATTTATTTGAAAGATTAGATTTTTCAGATTTATATCCGAACCTTGTTGAATTATCTAAAATGTTAGTTGGAGAAACTTCAAATCAAAAACAATACACCGATGATTCGGAAAACTTTCAATATGTAAGAAGTAAAACTTGTCCAATTAAAATCAAAAATAACTCATATGATAAATCGATCAGCTTAATTACCAATCAAGTTATTTATTCAAGAGGAAGGGCCATATCAAGATCTTCTCTCTATAGAGTCAAACCAATAGATCCTAAACAGACATATTCAAATCCTTTAATTGAATCCCATCCTATTTCCGATAGTGATTTTTTCGATTATTGCAGTCACCCTCAAAGATGGAATGATGAATATGAGCTTAGTCTTGATGCCAATCCTTGTACCATTCATTTTTCTAAAGGGATTTCCAATGGGAAACCAGTTTACTTAGGAAATACTCCTCAAGCTGGTTGTTCCTCAAATTTCAGAGACTCAGTACGTCTGGACATTAATGAAGAAATAAGTAATGAAATTATAAGTGTTTGGGAGAGGTGGTATGACTCTAGTGGATCGCAAACTGCAGGATCAAAAGCAGGTCCTTATATTTACAGAAAAGAAAATAAATTCAATGCTGAATATATTCCACTAAGATAAAAGCTCCCCCTGATTAATCAAAAATAATCAGGGGTATTTTTTATTTAAGCCAAGTAACAGACATTTTTTCAGCTTTTTCAGCTTCTTTCTTACGCTGTCTGTTTTTCTTTTTGATCACACGTTTTTGGTGGGCCTCTTCTTTGGCTTCGTAAGCTTCTCTTCTTTCTTGTTTGGCTTCTTCTTTCTTGCGTTGCTCAAGAGTCTTGATAGTAGTGAAGTATGTTTCTTTTCTATAAACTTGAAAGTTAGGATCATCAGCAAGTGTTCCTTCTGGCAGAGAACGCCTAGTGAGCTTTACAGTTTTCTTGCTGGATTGAAATTCCTTATCTTTGATCAAGCGACCATTAGTATCCATACCGATCTCTTCGAGAAGTTGTCTCTTTGTGAAGGTTCTGTATTTTCCTGGTCCCATCTTATCAACGGTCAAGCCACCGATAGCAATCCTTCTAAGCTTATCAACAGTCAAACCAACGGCTTCACAGATACGACGAATTTCTCTGTTTTTTCCGCCTGTAAGTCTGAATTCAAGCCATGTTTTTGTATTCATTTGCTTGATCACACGAACAGCTTTTGGCTTCAAGAAACCTTCTTCTGTTTGAACACCATTTCTAAGTTTTCTAAGGATATCTTGAGAGATCACACCAAATACTTTTACTTCGTAAACTTTAGTTACCTGGTTAGATGGGTGAATAATCATGTTAGCAACATCACCGTCGTTTGTGAGGATCAAAAGACCTTCTGAAAGGTAATCAAGCCTTCCCACTGGATAAATTCTTTCTGGAAACTCTTTAAGAAGATCCATAACAGTTTGTCTTCCTTCAGGGTCATTTAGAGTTGTCATAAAAGCTCGGGGCTTATTGAGAACCACATAGATTCTTTGTACGTGATCTAGAGAAAGCGTTTGTCCGTCGACAAAGACTATATCTTCACCAAGGTTCACTTTAGAACCTAGTTCAGTAACTGTTACTCCGTTGATTTTAACTCGACCTTGAACAATAAGATCTTCGGCCTTACGTCTCGAAGTAATTCCACAATCGGCGATGTATTTTTGTAATCTTAGCTGGGTAGCCATTTCGTCCTCCAATCTGCCTCACGGCGGTTCGTAGTTTCAAGTATTTATATGCTTTGAAAGCTAGTGTCCGCCAAACTTAGAACGCTTGGCGGACTATGTCAATCATAGGTCTTTGTTGTCGTCACTCTCTGAAGTAATTTCAGTGTCCTGAGAGAATTCACCGTTTAGCCAATCCAGATCGATATCCAGATCTCGTGCCTCAGAGGCCATCTTATCAGTCAGCTGATCGATTTCATCACTTAGGCTATCTACCTGATTGAAATCCTCCTCAAGCTCGCCTTCGTGGACGACAGGAGTTGCCTGAAGCTTTTCTCCAGTCAGTCTTTCAAAGGCATCATCAAGGGCCTTGGCCAATTCTTCTTTTTCATTATCATCTTGAAGTAGAAATTCTTCCGCTTCCATGACTTGATCATCATTATCTTCATCAGAAGATTCATCTTCGTCTTCAATAATGGCTTCACCTGTTTCAAGGTCGATCATTTCAAACTCATCATCTTCCTCTTCAGGAACATTGAATGGACCAGCTGTCAGATCAGAGATTACTTCCGGGAAAGTTACAGCTGTAAACAGATCACTTTCTTTTGAAGCCATATTTTCGGCCTTAAGAAGTTGTTGCTCTACATATTCTTCTAGAAGATCAAAGGCAGATTTAACTTCTTCACCTTCAGCCGAAATTCTTTTCTTCTCTTCAATTTTAAGAGCATTGGTGAAATCTGTATCAGCATTGATGGCCTTGATACTTTCTGCAAGCGCATCAAGCTCATCGATTTCATCAAATTTAAATTGTTCTTTATCTCCAGCATGAACGATCGTTTTGATATCAGAAATCTTACCTACTGTAGACTTGGACATCTCTTCAAGCTCATGCTCAGGAGGAAGTTCAGAAAGATCAGCCAGATTGAAAACTTCAAGAAATTCAGGAGTCGTTCCATAAAGAACTGGTCTTCCCATTTCATCGCTTCTTCCGTTCACTTTCACAAGTCGCTTATCCATCAACTGTCTTACGATGTGAGAAGAATCAACTCCTCTAATCTTGTCGACTTCAGTCTTGGCCACTGGTTGCTTATAAGCAATGATGGCAAGCACTTCAAGAGCACTTGGAGTAAGAACAAGTGAACTTACTTTGAAGAGATCCTGAACAAACTTCGAATAAGTGGCCTTAGTTCTAAACTGATAACCTTCAGCAACCTCTTGAAGTCTGATTCCGTGATGTTTTTGCTCGTATTCGTTTTGAAGTCTTTCAATTGCTTCGTGAATCACACGAAGTGGCAGATCTTCATCGATCAAAGATTTAATTTTAGAAAGAGCAACTGGTTTATCATTCATGAAAATGATGGTTTCAATAGCTCCACAAAGTGTATTTTTATTAAGCCCTGTTCTTGCTTGCCATAGCTTATCTTCTTGATCTTCATCGTGAAAATAATCAAGCTCCATTTCTAGAAGTGCCGGGTATTCAAGATCCGAATCACTTGGAATCTTAGCTTCAAGACTCATCTCTTCTTCATCAATCTCAAGATCTTCAACTTCACGACTTTCTAAAGCGCTAAGTTCTGTCAGATCGACGTATCGGGCTTCCCACTCTTTTTCAAAAGTTGTGGCTACCACTTCACTCGCTTGAAGTTCTTCGCTCCCCTGCTCTTCTTGAGCTTGAGCCGAATCGAAATGTTCTTCAGTGAAATTGATATTTTCAATGTTGATTTCAATGTTTTCCATGTTGTGCGTTTCCATATTCATCTCTCTCCTAAGACTACTGAATCAGCTTTGGGGCTTCAGTCTGAAGGTTTTTAAGGCCTTCGTCGGTGCTTTGTGTGTGTTCAATATTTTGTGTTTCTGTTTGTTCTTCTTCTGCGGCAGCAAGCTCTTCGACTTGATCGGCATCGTAATCTGGATCATAGTCATCTTCCATCTCGTCAGTTTCTTCAGTGATTTCTTCCGACTCGTTAGCCTCGAAAGCAGTTTCGTCACCACTTTCTAGAATAGCTGCTTCCAATTCAGCATCCGCTTTCTTCTCTTCTGGTGATGGCTCATTTTCGTCTTCAAAGCCATTCGCCGAATCAACATCAAAGTCTTCAAGTGTTTTAACGACATTGACGTAAACAGTTGAGCGATCTTCATTCTGGAAAATCTCAAGACGCTTGAGTCTCGCCATTTCAAGAAGTGAAATGAAAGTGATCACGATATTATCGATTCCCTCTTCCCCGTGAATGCTCAAAAGATCATCAAGAGTCGTTTGAGTCCCCACTTTGAGGTGAGACTTCATGAAGGCGAGTTTTTCTTTAATTGATAATCTGTCACGTCTGACGACTTGATACTTTCTCTTTTGTTTGAAAAGGAAATCCATCATCGCAAGCGTTAGCTTGTCTAACTCAATAGGAGCCAGAATAGAGTTGGTGATTTCTTTTCTATTGATCTTCGGCTTGACGAAAACTTCATGTCCTTTCTTTGGAAGTCCCCAAAGTTTTTCACCCATTTTTTGGAAGTGCTGAAGTTCCTCAAGTCTTCTGATCAACTCTGACTGAGAAGTAATATTCAACTCTCCAGAACCTTCCATCTGATTGATGAGGTTCTGAGTCTCCTCTTCAGAGATTGCTGTTTTTGATTTGAGAAGAAGAAGTGTCGCTGCCAGGTAAAGATAATCTCCGGCAACATCAAAGTTCAGCTCTCTCATCTGTGCCAGGTAACCCAAGTATTGTTGGGTAATGGCAGTCAGATCGAAATTTCTGATGTCCATTTCTTCTTTTTGAACCAGCAATAGGAGAAGTCCTAATGGCCCGTCAAAATGGTCTGTCTTGACCTGAATCGAAGTGTCTAACATGTCTGTCTCTCCGTCCCTGAAATCCGTTCAGGAAGTGTGTTGTGTGTGTCTATCTCATCAACTAAATAAGCTGATGAACAATCCAACAATACCGTTCCCCATCATAATGGCAGGGCTGATAATGTATTGAAGAATTGGTGTGGTCCAAATAATCAAAATGAAAAGCAAGCTGAAACGCTGAAGCTCTTCATACTTTCTCGCCATCTCGTAATCCAAAAAGCTTGAAACCATTTTCGATCCATCAAGTGGAGGAAACGGAATCAAGTTAAACGTGGCAAGAACGATATTAATCAGAATGCTTTGTCTGAGCATTCCAGTGAATGGTCCGTAGAAAAAGAAATCTTCAGTGACTTGAGTCAACATGAAGGCATAGGCAATCGCAGAAAACAAAGCCAGAACGATATTGGCCAGTGGTCCAGCGAAGCTCACCCAAAACATTCCAGAACGTATACTTGTAAAACGACGTGTATCGACAGGAACTGGCTTTGCCCAACCAAACATCACACCACCAAATGCAGCACCGATTAAAGGAAGAACAACTGTTCCAAAAATATCAAAATGAACAACTGGATTCATGGTGAGACGCCCAGCCATCTTGGCCGTGTCATCGCCATAACGAAGCGCCATTAATGCGTGTGCGCCCTCGTGACAAACAATTGCCAAAAGAAAGCCTGGGAGCCCGAGTGCGACATTTAGGATAAAGTTGTCCATAGCCTTAAATTCATACCATTTGGCACACCATCAAGGCAATTTTGACCAAGAGCAAAAGATGAGATTTCTCTCATCTTTCACTCCCAATTTTTAAGGACTTGAATCAAGCCGGAATCTGAGAAAATCCTTTTTGGGCCAATTGAGTCACCATCCGCTCCATCTCGAGATTGGACTCAAGGCAGCATTTCTTAAAAATCCCCCGAAACTCCATCCCCTCTTGCTCGAATAAAATCACTTCATGATTCACTTCGAGGATTGGGATCTTGAGCCTCCAAGACTTTTGAAGATAGGCATCTGCTTCAAAGAATGAAGACTCCAACTTCACACCATGGTGATTGATGTCGCGAACGATAACTGGAATCACCAATCCATTTTCGGCATCAAGGAAGGCCTGAACGCCGATTTCAAATCTAGGGTCCTGCTGTCTAAGTTCTGGTGGATACTCTCGCTTATCCCAAAGAGTGACTCCGGAAATTTTCCTGAGATCTTTTCCAAGAGCGAAAGAGAGGAAGCTCTCATTGACCGCATCTTTTCTCTCATAGCTGGCCAGATGATCAGCACCATGAACAATCGCAAAGCGACTTCGTCGAAATCTTCTCGAGACATTGAAGCACTCGTGAGGGGTGGTGAAGTTGTCATACTCACCAACCATAACCAACGTTTCAACATCGATAATTTTCTCAGGCAAAGTCATATTCATAAGACGTTTGGTATTGTGAATGTATCGAACTTTTTCGTTTTCAGTGAGATTTTGAATATTGTGAAGAAGTTTTTTTCCGATAATTTCTCCACCTTTGATCACTTTTCTTTTTGAATAGTTCATTAAATTCAAAACAACACCCGAAGCAAAATCTTCCATTTTGTTGTTCCTGAGAGCTCTGATACTTTCTTCAAGAAGGAGACTCACACTCGGGCGAATTTCAGTTGTGGTTCCCCCCATGATCAGTTTGTGAACTCTCCTAGGATGATTCTTGGCAAGGAAGTACCCAATGGCACTCCCATAAGAAAGAGCTATTGGAATCACCTGTTCAATATCAAGCTTGTCTAGAAAATCGACCAAGAGATCAGAGAGCATCTCGAAAGTCATCTCCCCGGAAAGCTGATCATTTCCGCCTTGGCCGGGTAGATCAACTAAAAGAACAGGAAACTCTCGTCTCAATATGCGCACATCTTTTTTGAAGGCTTGAAACTTTTGAAAGGCTCCTCCGAGAATCATCATCGGTGGAAGATGTTCTTTGCCGGGGTTACAGAAATACTGGTAATGCACTTTCCACGGACCGCACCAGATCTCCTGAATGGTGTTATCAAACAGATCCTGATTGATAAGCTTGTTCATAAATTACCCCCATTGTAGTCGTTAGCGCGTAGTCGCCAACTCCACTGCCGGGCAAGTATGCCTTGATTTCAAAACCAATCAAAAACAAACAAATTCTGATGTTGACCAGTGAGTTTTTCAGGGACTTAAAGACCTTAAGCCAAAGATACTTGGCAATTATCTGATAATGCTTTCAGGTGCTGGATCTAGTATTGGAGAAGGCACAACCTGAAGAAGTCCTTCTTTACTCGCCAGTTCTTTGAGTTGCTTTTTAAGTTCGACGAGTTCAGCGGTAATTTTGATTCTTTCAGCTTCAGTACTCGCCAATGAAAGAACAGTTTCTTTAAGGGCGATATCAACTTCCAATGCTTTAATTTCAACATTTGTATTTTCAGCAATGGTCTCGGTGTCTTTGATCACACGGTTCAAAGAATCAATCCAAACCAGCTTCATGACTTCTGTTTCACCCTCTGTACATTCTTCACAATTCTTAATGAACTCTTTCATGAGACTTGCACCAATACTGTAAGGTCCATTCATATTTCGATCGCAAGCATTGAGTCCAGCGTAGTCGTGACCTTCAGGACAAACGGCATGAAAAAAGCCAAGATGCTTTCCATGCCCATCGCTATGTCTGGCTTCATGAAACATGGTTTGAAGTCGACCAAGAGAGTTCGCCACTGAATCATCGTTTTGGCGATTGATCTGAAGACGTCTCATAAAAAGACCTTCTCCAATCATGATGATTCCAGTTCGAGGTGAATCAATCATGACTTTATCTCTATTGAACATACTGGTTTTAATTTTCAACCCCATATGTTTTTTAGATTGTTTCCCAGCAAAATAAAGTGCCGTTCCGATATTACTCATCACGACTACACCTTTGCCCTGGGGCTTGAGATCTGGAGTTTCTACCACTGGCACTCCATTGTCAGGATAAGTTGCAGCTTCACCTTCGACAATTTTCAACTTATCCATTTCCGTTTCTGGAATGATCCAATTAACTCTGGCATCAAGCCATTCTTCAAGATCCTGATTAGTCAGCGACTCAATTCCAAAATAGTAGAGTGTGTCTTCAGATCCTTCTTCGGAAAATTTAAATTCAGAGAGAACTTTAAGATCTTTTTTGATGGCCTTTTCATGGGCGTTCTTGATTTTACTTGAAAGAGTGATCTTCACTTCGGCCTGAGTCCCAAGTGAGAAAGCGAGCAAACCTATTGAAATTAGAGCTTTTTTAAACATGATCATCCTTTCGAGACAATTTATAACACAAAGCAACACCAGAGGCACTTCCCTGTGTAACAGTTACAGGCGAAAAACTACAATAAAATCAGATGTTTGCTATAATTTAGGAAGACAATGATTGTCCACGGGAAAGCCTTAGTTAGCATGAAGCGAAACCTCATTTTTCTATTCCTCTTTTTAGGTCTGGCGACATCAGTGCGCTCACAGGTGGACGTCTTTTCTGAAATTGAAAACAGCAGTCGCACTCAAATCAGCGAGCTTGAATTCGAAGATCTCGAACCGATTGATGACGAACTTAAGACAATTGATGAGCTCAAAGACGTGGCCGATCACGATATCACTCCCTTCAAACCACCAAGGAAAGAAATCAGACCAACGCGCCCTCCGGAATGGAAACCCGAACCTTTTAGTGCTGTCTTGAAAGAAGGATCAATCATCAAAGACATGAAAACTGGAAAGCGATATCGCGTTCGGAAAAAAGTAATTGTTAAGGCCGAAGAAAAATTCAACGGCTCTTTGATCAGTTATGTTCATAACAGTAAAAAAGAATTGGCCTTTGAAACGAGGACTCATAACTTGGTCGATATCTCCAGGGATCTCGATCTTCTCACAGATCTTCCTGCCCACGAGGAGTTCCCTCCGAGGACACAATGGCATACCACCAATAAATATTTCAAAGTTCAAAATGGACTGTATTACACCGTTGAGAATATCTCCGCTCCCTACTTCGCTGACTTTTTTGATACCGAAGGGACTGTGGCCACAGCTTATCGCTGGGACTATCGCTTCTTCTTTCGTTGGGAAGTTCCAGTCTATTTTGGACTCACAGGTGGAGTTCAAACAGGAACTTTTGATACAGGAGATGGAGCCATTCTCAAATGGACCAGTTATTACTTTGGACCAGGATTAAAGTGGCGTTTCAAAGATGGTGAATCTTGGGCATGGGAACTTCATACTGACTTTCAAAAATCCATGAACTTCAACGCCGTAGTCGATGGTGGAATTCAAGCTCGTTTTGGAAGTAATCTTTGGAACCTTGAAGGTATCGGAGTTTGGAAAACCGGAATCGGACAATTTACTTTTCATGCCGGGATAAAAAAACAAAGAATGACTCTGAAGAGTTCAAACGCTGAAACCATTCAAAAAAGTGACAGGAGTTCTCTAACTTACTTGGCGTTTGGTCTGGGCTACCAATGGGATTTCGATATATGAAAAAACATTTGTTGATATTCTTGGCTTCAATTAACTGCGCTCTAGCTGGACAAGGACTTGTGATTACCCACGAAGCTCCGCTTCTACCAGAAGAATCATTCAACACCAGACCTGTTCAACATGTGAGGAAAGGGCAAGTCATCTATATTCACGACAAACACTTTGGACTTGCAGACTATCAAGTAACATTTACCGGTTATATCGATGAAGGTTCAGAAGATTACAATAAGGTTTCTGATGGCGTAGACAAGGATGGATTCTTTCAAACTCTCGACAAGTCTGGACATACTGCTTTCATTGAAAAAAAATATGTCAAACTGATCTACAAAGACGAACGTGAGAAAGAAAGCGCATTAGTTCCTTGGAAAAATGATCCCACTGATTATCGCCTCGAAGAACCACTTCCAAGAAAATACCCTCTGTACGAAGTAACAGGGATGAAAGCTTCAGCAGCACTGGCCTTTGGTCCGGCAAGGAAACTTAATTACAATTTTACTTCTGATATTGTGAGAGAGACTTACTCAGGAAGACTGGGTGGTGAATTCACTTTTGCGAGGAAAGTGGCGTTCGATGAATACGATCGCTTTTACTTTGGTGGCATGGGACACGTCTACACTTCATTCAATGAATTCTTTTTGGAAAATGGAGTTGAGGCGAATGAATTTTACGCAGAGTTAGGTGCAGGCCCAATGCTTTCCTATTATTTTTATCGCGGTGATAATTGGGGCGCTTCACTCAATTCAGGTATCACTATCAACTGGCAAAGAGTTTTAGTTTCTCAAAGTGGAAATGGATCAGAAGAGCGAATTTATTCTGGCTTTGTGTTTACTCCAAAGTTTCAACTTCTCGTCACACGATCAAATCTTGTTCCAACAGTTGATCTTCTTTTTGGAGCAAACTTTCAATTCAACATCGACACCATGTTGACTTCATCTCAAACAATCGTGAATGAGGATTTCTGGCAAACAGAAAGTGATGGCTACACCATTCCAACCGGCGGTGTCATGGCCCTGTTTTTTGGGATCCATTCTAGTTATTAACCGACCAATTTCGTCCCTCACTTTTTTCTTCAAAAAAGTAAAAAGTGTCAATAATTTCAACACCTTACTAAATAAAAAAAAAGCTAAAAATGTCTAAAGTTTGGGCGCCATATCACGATAAGCATAGCATCAGCTATTACTGTCGAAGGAATCGACTAGCCAATACAACCAGGAGGGCCCAATGAGCAACACAACACAAACAACTACTGAGCAAGAAGTACTTTTCCAAAAGCTTGGAGAAACTTGGTACGTGTTTACTGAAGTTGAAAATGACTTCATCTACTCTGCACTTCCAACAGGTATGAATCCAATGGAAACAAAGCTTGAGCTTTTCGAAGTGATTGAAGAGCACATGCAAAAAGTTGCAAAGCACTACAAGACAACAGAAGAAGTTGCTTAATCAAAATCAATTTATTTGATTGTGATTGAACTATGACCGGTAAGAAAAAATCTTATCTTAACCTTTTCAAAAAAAGTGAAAAGGATGAAACGGCGAAACAAAGCGCCGAGAAAAATAAGAGAGATAAACAGCTTATTGAAGAATACAAATCCAAGATCCAAGAGTTGCTCAAGGATCCGGAATCTTTGAAAAAAGCCGCCGGTATTATTGAAGAAATGTTAAAACAAGAGCCCGAAAAAAATAAAAAATCAGCTTAATCAATGGCCCGCCAGGCTAGCCAATGAGCAGCCCGGCCGGTCATCTTTGTCACCTTCTTTCACCATCTCCCCAGTGCATTAAAATTGTCCACTAGCAGCCTTAGTCACCATTTGATAAGATCCCTCTAGCAATTATGCTTTGAGGATTATGTCATGAGCAGAACAGTTCCCTTTTATGATTTTAATAAACTTCATAACCCAACCTTCCAGGAAAAAATCAATGCAAGATTCGCAGAAATTGTTTCCAAGAATGGATTTGTTGAAGGTGAATACAATTTTTCTTTTGAAGAAAAATTCGCCAAGATGCAGGGAGCGAAACACTGTTTACTTTTGGCCAATGGAACCGATGCTCTAGAAATTGCACTGCTCGCCTACGGCCTAAAACCTGGTGACAGAGTCGCAGTAACAGGAATCACTTTTTATGCTTCCGGTGAAGCCATCCTCAACATGGGAATGATTCCAGTTTATGTCGACGTTATTCCAAACTCAGGACTCATGTGTCCCAAGTCTCTTGAAAGAGTTCTTGAAAAATACGACATCAAAGCTGTGATGCCCGTTCATATCTACGGACTTCCTGCAGACATGAAAACCATCAATGAATTATGTCAGACGAGAAAGATTCCAGTGATTGAAGACGCAGCTCAAGGACAAGGCGGTTTCATTCACTCAGGGCCGATTGGCTCAGGTGGAAACCTTGTCACATTTTCTTTCTACCCTACAAAAAATCTAGGGGCCTTCGGTGATGCTGGAGCTATCCTAACTGACGATGATGATCTTGCTTTGATTATTAAAACAATTCGAAATCACGGACGAAGTGAGCTTGAATTGATGGGAAGAAACTCACGATGTGATCATCTTCAAGCGGCAGTTCTTGATCTCAAACTTGAAACGATCGAAGAAGAAAACAAACAGAGAAAACAAATAGCAGCTTGGTATCATCAAGCGCTCAAAGATCTTCCAATTAACTTGGTGGATGCAAGCTATCTTGAAACTTCATCATGGCATCTCTATCCAGTTTTCCTTGGTGATGCTGGCATCAGAGCGAAGGCCCAAGAAGCTTTCAAAGAAGCTGGAATTGGCTGCACTCCGTTTTATGAGCGAAGCCTCAATCAGGAAAAAGTCTTCAATAAATTTAGTGAAGGTGAGTGGACCATTGCCTCAAAGATGGCCGGAACCGTCCTCTGTCTGCCGATGAACCCGTTCATTACAGAAGACGATGTCGCCTATGTAGCTGAAAATTTGAAGAAAGTACTGTAAGAAGAATCAAAAATCTCCTTAAATGCGCCTTGCACAAGGGTCTCAGATTTGATACCTAAGGGGACCTTTAATCTTTATAGCGGAAATTCAAATTATGGTCGATCACGCCTACTTGGAAAACTTTAAGTATAAGCACAGAAATCCTTATCACGAGAAACTCACTGAGTTTTCAGAATTCGTCATGCGAGACGAAGAGGCCGAGGTTCACAAAGGAAAATGGAACTCTGACGTTTTCAAACGTGATGCTCGATTAGTGGTTGAAGTTGGGACTGGTTACGGACACTTCATGCGTGAGTATTGTGAAAACAATCCTGACGTAAATTTTGTCGGTATGGATTACAGATTCAAAAGATCTTACGAACTTTGCAAGAAACTCGAGAGACTCAAGATTGATAATTATCGTTACCTTCGCGCCAAGGGAGAGAGAATCTCTTTTCTTTTCGAAGACGGTGAAGTGGATACACTCCTCTACTTCTTTCCAGACCCATGGCCAAAGAAAAGACATAATAAAAAGCGACTCTTTCAGGCGCCTTTTTTGCAATCAGCCTACCAAGTTTTGAAACCAGGTGGCAGAATGTTTATTAAGACAGATCACGACGCTTATTACGAGTGGATGTGTGAAGTTTTGAAAGACCAGGATCAATTCACCATTTCCATGCAGACAGCAGATCTGTGGAACGAACAACAAGATCATTTCCTGGCGAGCTTCCAGACAAAATTTGAAAAGATATTCCTTAAGCAAGGAATCAACATCAAAGGTTTTGAGTTGATTTCAAAGAAGGGTTCTCATTGAGTTTGACACTGGCCGATCTCAAACAAAAAATTGTGGATGAAGTTCCTATCACCGCAGTCGTCGGGGACTATCTCAGTCTCACACGCAGAGGTACATCAACTCTAGCAGTATGTCCTTTCCATGATGACCACTCACCTTCCATGAACATCAGTGACGAGAGAAAGCGTTACAAATGTTTTGCTTGTGGAGCTGGTGGGAATGCTATCGATTTTGTCATCAACTATAAGAACATGGATTTCATGGATGCCATGAAAGAAATTTCAGAAAAGCATGGAATCAATTTTGATGATTATGTTCAAAAGAAAAATAAATCACCAAAAGTTGAAATGGCAGAAAAGATTCTCGAGAAGACGACACTCGTTTATCGAAAACTTGCCGAGACCGGTCACTTCGCGCCTTTCAATGACTTCATCACTAATCGGGGCTTGAATAAAAAAGTCGCCGACACTTTCAAACTCGGCTTTGCTCCGAACAATAGTTCTGTGACTGATTATTTGAACTCGATCAAGAGTGAAACTGATCGAAAATTTGCTCTGGAAACAGCTGTTGAAATAGGTTTAATCAGAGTTTCAGATCCGTCGAAAGCCCCTGCAGGAGCTAAAGACAGGTCTCATTATGATACCTTTAGAGACCGGATTATTTTCCCGATTTGGGATCATTATGGCCATGTTGTTGGCTTTCAAAGTCGTGCGATTCACGACTATCAGAAAGCTAAGTACATGCATTCAAAGGAATCTTTCGTCTTTAAGAAGCCAAATATCCTCTATGGCCTACACCTTGCAAAAAAGGCCATTAGGGCCAAGGAAGCGGTTATCTTGGTCGAAGGAAATATGGATATGATCAGCTTGTATGCCAAAGGATTTGAAAACTGTGTCGCCGTCATGGGAACTGCCATGGGAGACGCTTCTTTGAATGCGCTTAAAGGCATGACAAAAAATTTCTACTTCGCTCTAGACAACGATGCAGCCGGCTTCAAGGCCGCTACTCGATTCAATGAGCAATGTATGCGAGTTGATGTTCTTCCAAAATTTATCGACATCTCACCCGAGAAAGACCCTGATGATTTTGTCCAAAATGTTGGAAGCTTGGCCTTTCAAAAGAGAATTGACGAGGCCAAACCCTTTATCGACATTCTTCTCCAGCGCACGCTTCCGGACAGAATTCCCGAAATTTTGGACCAAAAACTCAAAGTTTTGGAAGAAGGCTTCGAAATTGTTGCACCGCTAGGTAGTAGTTTGATGGCCACCGAAAGATTAATCAAATTTGCGAAAGCGCTGGGTCTAACCAGTGACTCGGCCCAGATTATTTCCAGCTACAAGGAATTCCTCGAGGGAGTCAAACTTCCTGAGCCACAAAAAACTGAGGAAATTCAAGAGCTTGTCTCGGAAATCGAGACGGCCCCTGAGTATAATGAAATGACTGTATTTGAATCTGGGGAACTTCATCCGGTTGAGGTCACCTTGCTCAAAGGTTTGGTCCAACACCCAGAGTGCCTAGAGCGCGATGAAATCGGCGAACTGCTTGATTTTGTTACTACGGATGAGGTAAAAGAATATATTTTGAGCTTGAAAGAAATCATCTATGAAATCGATGAAAGCGAATACAAATCGGTGGTTTCAAAAATTACAAGTTCGGGTCAGTATTCAAAGGAGTTGAGCCAGGCAGTTAACGAAGCATTGATCAAGCATCAACCCTCTATTCTCAATGAAAAGATTATCGATAAACTTTTGAACGACTTAAAACTCAAACTACAAGTTGATTCATTGAAGACCAGAAGAGCATTGATTAAAGACCAAACTTCCAACTGTACAACTGAAGAAGAGCTCAATGATTTGATGAGACAGTTGATGAAGATCGACAAAGAATTATCGGGACTGCGGTCCCAGAAGAATATTTAATTTACTTGGAGCATTGAATGTCCGTAGTAGCTGCATTCCTTAATTCAAAAAACTTTGCAAAGCTTTTGATTAAAGGAAAAGACCAAAATTACCTCACGCCTGAGGAAATCAATGATGCGATTCCTGCAAGTATCGTAGAGCCAGATGCTCTTGACGAGATCATGAATCAAATTCACGAAACGCGCATTGATGTTCAGGACGACTCGAGAGAGGAAGAGGAAGAAGGAATCCGTCTCGACGGAACCGAAATTATCGAAGAAGCTCTATCCAAAGAGGAAAAAGCAGAGCTTAAGTCAGCTTCAACCGACCCAGTCAAACTTTACCTGAAAAGAATGGGTTCAGTTGCCCTTCTTACCAGAGAAGGTGAGGTTGAAATCGCCAAAGAAATCGAAGAAGGTGAAAGAGAAATTATTCTTTCTTCACTTGCTTCATCACACGCCCTTCGTGAAATCGTTAGACTTAAAGAAAGAATTGAAACTCAAGAAAACCAACCAGAGTTCGTTAAAGAACTTGTAAGAGGTCTTGATGATGATTCTTCTCAAGCTGACATCAAGAAAACTCAGACAACAATTTACAAAGTTTGTGATGAGCTTGGTGCATTGATTGATGAAGTGGCCAACGAAGATGGAACGTTGAAAAAATTCTCTGAAGAACAAAGAAAGAGAATGGATAAGATCGGTGAAACTCTTGCTGACCTTACCTTCAACAGAAAGATCATCAACTCATTCACTGAGCCAGTGAAGAAGTACTATCTTCAATTCAAAGATCTTTTTGATCAACAAGCTCGTATCTTCAAGTTCCTTGAAGTTGAAGATCTTGATCAGTACAAAGTCATCTATGACAAAATCATTGAGGACGATGCATTCAAGAGAAAGCTTGCCAAGGACCTGTTTACAACAGACGCCAAGGTTGAGCAGCTTGTTCGTAACCAAGAAGACATTCTTAGAAAGCTTAGAAGACTATCGCTCGACGCAGGGATGGAATTCGAAGATATCGAAAGAGTTTACAAAATTATTCTTGAAGGTGAAGACAGAGCTGATAAGGCCAAGTCTCAATTGGTTGAGGCCAACCTAAGACTTGTTGTTTCTATCGCCAAGAAATACACCAACAGAGGACTTCAATTCCTTGACCTTATTCAAGAAGGAAACATCGGTCTAATGAAAGCTGTTGATAAATTTGAATACCGTCGTGGTTACAAATTTTCGACCTATGCTACTTGGTGGATCAGACAGGCCATTACGAGAGCGATTGCTGACCAAGCAAGAACAATTCGTATTCCTGTTCACATGATCGAAACCATCAACAAGATGGTAAGAACTCAAAGACAACTTGTTCAGGAACTTGGGCGTGAGCCTACCCCTGAAGAAATTGCTGAGCGTATGGAACTTCCTGTCGATAAAGTGAAGAAAGTTCAAAAGATCTCTAAAGAGCCAATCTCTCTTGAAACTCCAATCGGGGAAGAAGAGGATTCATCACTTGGAGATTTTATCGAAGACAAGAAAATCATTTCTCCAGCTGATGCTGTGATGTCAGTGACCTTGTCCGAGCAAACTCGTTCAGTACTCTCGACTCTGACTCCAAGAGAAGAAAAAGTTCTTCGTATGCGTTTTGGTATCGGTGAAAAATCAGACCACACCCTTGAGGAAGTTGGTCAGGATTTCTTCGTAACTCGTGAACGTATCCGTCAGATCGAAGCTAAGGCGCTGAGAAAGCTTAGGCACCCATCTAGGGCCAAGCTCCTCAAGTCCTACGTAGACAACTAAAATTGAAGGCTCCGAAAGGAGCCTTTTTAATTGTCAGGATGACATGAATGCCAGCGGAGGCAGGAGCCGAGAGCGGGCAATGCGCAAACCAATCCTTCAGTATAACCCAAAAGCCGTAAATCTTGTTTCTTTACCAAAGAAGCGTAAAAAGTTTCGACGTATAAAGAACGGAAAAAATCGTTTATAATTAAAGCTTTAACTAACACAAGGCAACAACTTTGATGGATTCTCCTTTGGAGCTCCCAAAAAACATAACCGGCGAAGCAGAACACTACTTCAAAAAAAATCTCTTAAACGATGCTATGAGATTATTGAAGCTCTCTAAAGTTTCGCTCTCCTTCACTAAAGGAACTCCGGACACATATTTCATTTGTTCGGGCCTTGTACGTGAAGATAAAAATCACGAGTGCAAAGTTGTCTATAAAAGTCGTTACGTGGGTACCGACACACCACCCGTTACCAGCAATTGCGATTGTCATCAGTGGACTGAACAAAATCATTGTCGTCATACGGCAGCTCTCTTTCTTCTCTTTCTATTTAACAATGCAAGAGAAGATGGAACAGGTCCGATCATGGACTCTGGCCCCTCGATCCCGCTAGCTTCTGGTCTAGGTGTCAGCATTCTCGAATACGGAACAATTATAGGCGGACCTCATCAGCTTCTTGGTGCGCCTCCGGCCCCGACTTACTCTTCTCTTCAATATGTCCTTCACAATAAAAAAGTGGTGAACTTTCCGTTGCCTGAGAATTTCAAAGGTAAAATTCTGGTTCATATCACTAGCCCAGAGCAATTCAAAGTAAGTGAAGAAGGAGCTGAAGTTTTCCCAAGCCTTAAGTTCAGCTGGAAAGA
Source organism: Deltaproteobacteria bacterium (assembly GCA_006226755.1). Taxonomy (GTDB): domain Bacteria; phylum Bdellovibrionota; class Bacteriovoracia; order Bacteriovoracales; family Bacteriovoracaceae; genus M0603. The sequence goes on from SBGE01000209.1 coordinate 18,448, forward strand.
TGATGAAGGAAATGAAGTTAAAGAGATCACTCTCTTTGAAAACTTGTATATGTTCAACTGGAAAACTGGAGAAGCGATTCACCTTAACAGTGAGCTCAAAGAGTTTTTCAGAAAGATTCGTATCTATCAGCGAACTCTCGATATCAATGCAATTTTGAAACTGACTTTGAGTGAAAAACTCGAGCGTTATATTGAACTTTCGTTGGACGGCAAACACTTTAACGAACTTCAAAAAGTTCAACCGAGCTGCATGGTTTCCCTTGAACCTTCTGGGCGAAAAGGACAAATTCAGTTCAATATCAATTTTCATGACGAAAAAGAAGAATCTTGTACGGCTCCAGATTTTTTCTCAGACTTTGCCTTTGAAGGTGGAATCCTTGGATCATTTAGACGCAAAAAAGATGCTTATGATTTTGCCAAATCTTTATCGGAATATTTTCTTGGTGCTCCTGATAACTATAAAAAGATTCTAAGCTCTTCGACCAAGAAAGCTGATTGGATCAATCATATTCAATTTATTGAAGATGCACCGACAAGTTTTTGTTACGACGCTAGGAAGAAGCAACTTTGTCAGTACGACAATTCTTTCTTAAAAAAATTCTATGTCTCTATGGTGGAAAACTTTGGTGACATGATCTTTCGCTATTCAGAGTACAACCCGGAAACACGGACACTGATGCTGCAAATTTCAAGTTCTAATCTTTTCAATGGGCTTTCAAAATTTCATCAAGACGTTCACCCTTTTGGAGTGCAAGTCTTTTACGATAGAAACGAAATCAGTCGCTGGAGTTCACGCATCCGCTTTGAGCGTCGAAGCTCGTCCACCAAATGGTTTGATCTCGAACTTAATGTCAGTGACATGGATCTCGATATCATTAAGAAAGCCGACCTCGACCAAGGTTTAGCACTGACAAAAAATGGTCTCGTGCTTATTGATCGCGAACAAAAAGAACTTTTAAAGTTCATGAAGAAATACACCAAGTATGAGGCCAAGGAAAAAGTCGATCCGAACGGCAATCCAATTGAGGAAGAAGAAGCTCCGGAAGATCAGAATAAATTCATTCTTCCTTTTAATCGCGCCCGTATCTTTGAACTTTTTGAACTTAAAAAACTCGGAATTGATGGAGCCTTGACTCCTGAAGAAGAAAAACTTTGCGAAAAGCTCGCGAATCTCGAAGAGGTTCCCGAGTATCCCATTCCAGAGCGCCTTGAAGGTGTGATGAGACGTTATCAAAAAACCGGTTATCATTGGTTACGTTTTCTTTACGAAAACAAACTCGGCGCTTGTCTTGCCGACGATATGGGTCTTGGGAAGACACTTCAAGCGATTGCTTTTATCTCGAGTCAGTATGAGCAAATGGAAAGAATCCTGATCGTTTGTCCGGTTTCAATTCTTCTTAATTGGGAAAAAGAATTTGAAAAATTTTCTGATATAAAACCTCACATCTATCACGGAGGAGAGCGTAATCTTCCTGATGATGCCAAGGTTATTCTTACTTCTTATGGAGTAATGAAAAGAGAGGCCGAAGAGATTTTCGGTGATAAACATTTTGACTGTCTGATTCTGGATGAAGTCCAACATCTCAAAAACATCAGAAGTCTTGGAGCTTATGCTGCCAGAAAGCTCAATGCCGATTTTCGTATCTGCCTTACGGGTACGCCGGTTGAGAACGATCTAGCGGAGTTCTACAACATTCTTGATCTGTCGATCCCAGGAATCTGGGGAGATCTTCAATTTGTTCGAACAAGCTCGACCACCAAGTCCCGTCTCCTTGCCCGGAAGACGGCCTCTCCTTTTATTTTAAGACGGACAAAAGCACAGGTATTGACGGATCTTCCTCCAAAGATTGAGAACAATGTTCTTCTCGAACTTAATGAAGATGAATGGAAAACCTACAAAAATAATCTCGAATCGATTAAAAATAAAATTCGAAGTGCACCTTCGAAAAAGAAATATGGTGAAATCCTTAAAGGTCTTCTTACGCTCAGGCAGTCGTGCTTGTGGCAAGTAGACAAGCCGGGACAAACGGCTCGAATCGACAATATATCCTCCACCAAAATTGAATTTTTAGTGGAAACTCTTGAGCAGATTTTGGAAGAAGGTCACCAAGCGA
>SBGE01000196.1 GCA_006226755.1 Deltaproteobacteria bacterium
TTCACTCTCCAGTTCGTTATTGAATAGATTTTAATTAGATATAAAATACATTGTAATGGAATTCATTCATTGGGAAAGGAAATTTATGTTAGGAAAATTTTTGTTATCTCTGACTTTTTTACTACTGTCCTCCAGTCTCTTTGCTGCGACTCACACTGGAACGATTTCCAAAATGCGTGGTTCTGTTGAGGTATTATCTGGAGGAACGAAGAGCGTTACTGGTCAGGGACCTCACGTTAAATATAATGGCCTCTATTACACACTTTCCAAACCTGGTGTCGGCGACAAGGTCAATCAAGGACAAATTGTTCGAACAGGAAAAGCATCTCTAGCCAGAATTATTTTTGATAATGGTGATCAGTTCATGATTGGACCAGGAAGTGAATACTCATTAAACATTCCTTCAAAGAAGTCGGATGATTCAAGTCTTATTAACCTCACTAGAGGAAAGCTTAGAGCAATTATTTCAAAAGAAGGGCCCAGGAACAAAATGAAAGTTGAAACAAGAAACGTTTCAATGGGTGTGCGTGGAACAGATTTTTATGTAGACGCTAAAGGATACAATCGTAGTGAAGTTTCTGTTATTCGTGGAGAAGTAAAACTTAAAGAGAAACCAGTTGAAAAAATCGTTAAGAAAGCCGCTGAGGATATTAAAGTTGTAAGAAAAAGTACTGAACCTAAAAAAGAAGTGACTTTGAAAACAGGTTACTCAGCTCAATTTACAGTAGAGAGAAAAATCGATCAAATCGTCAAAGACGAAAAGAAAAATATGAAAGCTGAGGCCAAAGAAGTCATCGAAACTGATCTTAAAGTAAAAAAGACGACCAAGGAAAAATTGGTTGTCATTCAAAAAAACAGTGTCGTGCAGGAAACTCCAGAAGAGCGCAAAGTGGCCAAAGTTAATGAGGAAGTGAAGAAGAAAATTGAAACCCTCGAAAAGAAAGCTGTAAAGGTTACTCTAGACGATATCAAAACCCATACCCCAGAGCTTTACAAGAAAATCAAGGAAGAGGAAAAGACCGTTAAAAATGCTGATCAACTTAGTACAAAAGTTGTAGCTGAAGCTTATAAAGAAGCTCCTAAGGAAGAAAAAATCTCCGCAGACGATCTTGAAGACCTAGGCGGAGATGATGCTTACGATAGGTATTTCAAATTCTAATTGGACATATTCGGATCCATGGCGTCTCTTACACCTTCACCCAACAAGTTCATGAACGTAAGGGTGAAGAAGAGGGCCAAGGATGGGAAAACCGCAAGCCACCAACCATCGCTGATGTGCTTTTGGGCCTGAGCAAGTAGCTCTCCCCAACTTGGTGTTGGAATTTCTAGTCCAAATCCAAGATAATCCAAAGAAGCCAGACCAACAATATTTGCTGAAATGGTAAATGGAGCAAATGTAATCACTGAAGTTAGTGAGTTTGGAAGAATATGTTTAAAGATCAATGAAAAGTGAGTCGCCCCAAGTGCTCGTGCACCCTCTACGAAATCTTTCTTTCTATTTTGAAGAAACTCCCCTCTCACATAGTACGAAATTGGAATCCACCCAAAAATACTTGAGATGGCCACAAGCCACCACAGGTTTGGAGTGAAAATGGAAATAAGAATAATGAGTAGAAAGAACTGTGGAACAGTTGAGAGAACTTCCACAAATCTTTGTCCAATGAAATCGACTTTCCCACCAGCGTAGCCCATGACTCCACCGATGATGGTTCCAAGAAAGAAAGTTAAAAGCCAAACAAAGAAAGCATAGGAGATAGAGTACTTGAAGCCATATAGCAATCTGGCCATGACATCCCTACCTCTATCATCAGTTCCAAGCCAGTTAGAAGATGAAGGGCCAGATGGATAAGAATCCACTTCTTTATTACTTTCAAATGGGTCCCATTTGATGATTGGCCACACAGAAGAAGCGCTTTCCTCTTTGGAAAGCTTTCTGTAGTTCACGACAAGACTGTCTTTAATTCCAAAATCTTTTGGGTGGTAATCTACAAAAACGGGAAAATAAGAGTTCCCATTATAGGACATATAAAGTGGTTTACTGTTAGCGAGGATTGGAGCGATCAAAGTCAAAAACAATGCTACAAGCAATGCAACACCTGACCAAACAGCCGTTCTTCTCGACTTGAAACGTCTCCATCTTTTCAATGTTAAATCATCGTCAATAAAACGCTCAATCATGAGAAATCAATCCTTGGGTCTACAATAATATAAGCAATATCTGAAATCAGGTTTCCAACCAGCATTAGAAATGACTGGATAAAAACTGAAGCCATCAAAATATTATAATCTCTCTCCAATACGGCACGATAAGACATCAAGCCCATACCATCGAGTTCGAAAATAGTTTCAATAAGTAGTGATCCTGCAAAGAAAATCGAAAGGAAACCACCAATACCTGTCACAATCGGAATCAAAGAGTTTCTCGTCGCATGTTTCAGATAAACTTTCTTTTCGCTCAACCCTTTAGCTCTTGCGGTTCTGACGTAATCTTTTTTGATTTCATCAAGAAGAGAGTTTTTCATAAGAATGGTTAGAACAGTAAATTGTCCCACCATATAAGAAGCGAGCGGTAGCACAAAGTGCCAAATCCTATCCCAGACTTTTTCCCACAAGGTTAGATCGTCGTATCCATCAGAAACCAACGACCCAAGAGGAAACCATTCTAGGAAGTTTCCACCTGCAAAGAAGACCAGAAGTAGAATCCCGAGCATGAATCCAGGAATTGAATAAAGCGCGGAGAGAATGACACTTGAAGTGAGATCAAAAACCGTTCCATTTTTAATCCCCTTGAATATCCCAAGCGGAATACAAATAAGATACGTCATGATCAAAGAAATGATTCCGAACTGTAAGGAGACAGGAAACTTACTGACGATAATATCAATCGCCGGTTCTTCGTAAGTAAAACTCTCTCCAAAATCTAACCTGGCCAGATTTTTTAACCAGATAAAGTATCTAATATGAAGAGGCTTATCGAAGCCATATTGCTTCTTAAGGGCCTCAACAACTTCTTCTGATACTGCGTTGTCTTTAGAACTACCAGCATCAGCAACACTTCCGCCAGTTGATCCCATCCCTCCAAAACGAAGTTGCTGAATCTTCTGCTCAACCGGACTCCCTGGAGCCAGATTGATAATAACAAACACAACAAGAGTGATCCCCAAAAGTGTGGGGATCATAATCAGCAAACGTCTTAGGATGTAATTAAACAACTTATTCTTCCTCTTTTATTACTTACTAAGCCACCAATAACCAGTGCCAATACCGTAGTTATAAGTGTCTTTAACTCTCTTAAGTCTCTTAGTGTGACCATAAAGAGAAAATTTACTGTTAAAGAGGAAAACGTAAGGGGCATCATCTGCAATTTCTTTAAAGGCTTTATTAAGAACTTTGACTCTAGCCTTTTTATCCAATGTCATTCTGGCTTCATCAATATACTTATCAACTTTTGGGTTTTTGTAAGAAATGAAGTTAGAACCACCATTGGCAATACTGTCTGAGTGCCAAATTTGTTTTGGATCCCAATCCACAGCTCCAGCACCCCAAGCAAGTCGAACTGCTTCGAACTTTCTTTCGTCTAGAAGTTTAATGAAGGTGTTCCACTCAACAAACTTAAGCTTTACATCAATACCTGCTTTCTTCGCATCTTCTTTGAAGATAGTCAGATATTTCATGAAGTCTTGAAGTGGCTCAAGAATTGTGAAGCTGAAACTAACTTTTTTACCGTCGATCATTTTATCAAGAATCTGGTCACCATCAGTATCTTTCCATCCTTGTTTTCTTAGGATTTCCAAAGCCTTCTTTGGATCAAAAGGAATTGGCTTCACTGAATGATCAGCATAATCAGATTGCTGATAAAGAGGACCTGTTGCTGGCATAGACATATTGAAAAGGAACTTCTCAATCATCAACTCTCTATTGAAGAGATGGGCCATTGCTCTTCTGATTTCTTTGTTCTTGAAAAGAACATTGTTGTTGTTCCAGGCAAGGAATGAGTACCCCTTAGGAGCTTTGTTTTCAACTTTCACTTTGAAAACACTCTTCCCCCATTTTGGTCCAGTTGTATTTTTTACAAATTTTTCTGGTTGAAGACCGATGAAATCCAAGTTTCCTTTTTCAAGGTGTTGAATCGCTTTAGTATCTTCCTTAACGAACTTCATAGAAATTTTCTTGAAGTTGTTTACACCTTTCTTCTCTTTAAGTCCCCACCACTTCTCGTTAAGTTTCAACTCGAGGTTCTTGCCTCTGTCATACTTGTCAAGAATGTAAGCACCTGTACCAACAAGAGTCTTGTTGAGTTTCTTTTCCATTTCTTTATCTGGGTTTTCATAAAGGTGCTTTGGAACAATCGTCAAACCAGCAGCTGTATCAAAGTTACTGAAATACTTTTGTTTGGCGATGAACTGGATTGTCTTAGGGTCGACAATTTTAGCTTCTTTGATGTTCTCATAATAAGACTTTAGGTGAGCTGTTTTGTATTTGTTCTTTGGATCCATGATTGCATCAAAAGAAAACTTCACGTCTTCGACAGTCAATGGTTTTCCATCGTGCCACTGTACTCCTTCTCTCAAAGTAAAAGTAAATACCGTTCCATCTTTTGAGATGTCCCATTTGGTTGCCAAAGATGGTTCCCATTCATAAGTATCAACATTTCTTTCAAGTAGACTTTCAAGGACATAAGCTTGAACTCTTGAAGCATAAGCATCTGTTGAAGAAAGTGCATTCAATGTCGTTGGAGCAGTCTCCAAGTTATATTTGAATGTCCCAAATTTTGGAGCATTAGCGTTGCCCAATTGCTTGGCCGCCAAAACGTTTGTTGTTAGAACAAAAGTTAAGAGCAGAACTAGATTTCTGATTTTCATATCGCACCTCTTTAAAGAGTTAAATTCTCACATTTTTCGCATAGCAAAAAGTCGCCGACGAGTCGAAAAACTGTATCAAAGAGTTGGAGATTAATGAACTACTTTTTATAGAAGAGGCGGGGATCGAGTGACCAACGATCAAGAACCAAATTGTCATCTTCGATTCTGTACTGCTCCATTTTGAATTTTATTTCGTCCATCCTCATCTGCAGTGCACTATAACTGCGTAAGGCATTGGATTTATCTTCTTCAAGGTTAGAAATCTCATTTCGCCACTCTGCTTCAAGCTTTGCTCTAAGAATTTCAAAGCGCTGGTTGGTAGCGTTAACTTTCTCAATATGTGAATCAAGTTCCTTCTGTCTTCTACGGATTTTCCCCTCGAGCGCCAGTCTTTTCTTCAGAAGGATTTCATAAAGCTCTTTTCCCATCTTTAAATTGTTCTTGAGATCCTCAGAGTAAAAAAGAAGATATTGTCCTGAATTGAAAGGAATGAAGCGTGAACAAAATTTAAAGTCTGGAACTTTCAAAAGCAGATGCTCTGGACTCTTTCCAGCAACGTAGGCCTTACATCTTCTAACAGGATTGAGTTCGGTCCAAATTTCAACTTTATCTTTTTTATTAAGATACTTCATGTTGTTGAAGTCTATTTTAAATCGAATCAGACCCGCATCAGTGTTAACTCTACTCACTCTTCCAGAAAAAAGTCCGTCACTGCTTCGATAGGCTGATGCATATGAAGACAAAGAGAATAGGGATAAAAACACAAGAGCTAATTTACTCATAGTTCCATTATGCCAAACTTCAGAGAATATAAAAGCTCGGGAAAGAGCTACCCGAGTAAGATGGGCGGGTAATTACTTTTTCTTTTGAAGGATGATGCTGGCAGTGTACTCAGGCATATGCATTGGCTCCTCGTATTTGAGGATCTGCATATCTTTACCAAACAAACTCAGTAGTTCACTGGGGCGAAGAAGGTAACGTTTATCAAAGTGCTCGGATCCTTCAACTTTACGTTGATTATCCGTGTGGGCTTCATAAATAAGAATTCCTCCTGGCTTCAACCACTCTTTCATCTTCTCGTTGAGTTTTCGATCAACATAATAAAAGCAAATTATGGCATCAAAAGTTCCAGGTTTGATTTTGTACTTTTCCATACTGGCCACAACGGTATTGATTCGAACACCAAATTCCCGAGCCAATGCCCTAGCCTTTTTAACAGCAACAGAAGAGATATCGACACCTGTGACTTTGTAACCTTTCCTCGCTAGAAAAACGGCATGCCTTCCTTCGCCCATTCCCATATCAAGAACTTTTGCCCCTTGAGGAATGAAATCATAATTTCTTGAGAGAAAACGGGCTGGCTTCTTACCAAATACGTAATTTGATTTGGAGTACTTCTTATCCCAAAAAGCTTTGGTGTCTTTATTCTTACTCTCCTTTCTAATCCCAGACAGAAGTTCAAAACGCTTAGGCGACAGGGCCTCTCGGTTTTGTCCAAAAGCTTGAACGGAAAAAAGGATGGATAAGAGTATGATCTTCATACTATATGATTATCACAGAGTACTGAGATTTGAAAATCAAGAGACATTTTCAATGTCGTCGTCTTCGAAATCACTTAAATCGACCGTGGGCAACTCATCCCCTGAGTCAAAATCACTTGATGAGTCCGAGAAGTCTGTAACTTCACCAAATGTTTCTTCCTCTCCAAAAGAATCAGAATCACCAAACTCTTCAGAAACAAATTCTTCATCAGAAGACATTTCAAAATCGACTTCTTCTGAATCATCGGCTCCAGCAATAGTGGTCATCATATTTAAATGTGCCGGCTCAACTTCCTCAGACTGGGTTCCAAGATCAGCATCAATGTAAAGACATAGTTTTTGATAAACTGGTGTGAGTTTAACAATCCACTTATTCACTTTATCATCTACCGTTCCTGGCATATCTTCAGTTGAATTCACATACCAGTGAATCTCGTCAACAAGTGAATAGAACTCATCAAGAGCGATGATGACTTCCTGCCCGACCATTTTCAAATCTTCAATACGTACATCTTTATATCTATTCTTAAATACCTCTTTGAAGTGTTCTCTCGTTCTTTTACTAGAGAAGATAAAAAGATACTCAGGGGCGCGATAACGTATGCGCTCGTATAACCTCTTTGCATCGAGTTTGATCAATGTCAGCAATCTTTGGGCCGTTTCATCCACTCTGGGCTTCATGGCTCACTCCTTGAACAAAATCTCAGATCTTAAGTGCCACTGGAAGTTTCGCTCTTCTTCCGCCCGGCCACTTTCTGTTGATTTCGGTCTGTTTATAATATGTATAGGCTATAAATTTTGATAACTCTTCATAACCTGCAGGTAACCTCTTATAAAAGTAACCATAGGTTTGCTCTACTTTGTGAGCAATATGAATTCTGGAAAAACTAGTCACATGAAACATTGAAACCTTGTTGTTCAACAAAGCGTAATCAAGAAACTTGGATCTGAAATTTAAAAAAGTTTTTTGGCTCTGAAGATCGCGACAAACAACCAACAGATGCTTTCTCGTTCCATCCATCATTTCAGAAAAATCGCCTGGCTTCACTGGAACCAACTTGATTCGATACTTGGCAAACAACTTTGTAAAAACAAAGAAATCTTCACTAAGAGTTTCAGTGAGCTGGAGATAAAAAATGTGACTCGTTCCATCGGTTCGTACCATATCGTACTATTCGACATTTAGAGGAATCGGGTTGAATTGATTAATCTGAGGGGAAAAAATTGCCGGCTTAGATGAATTTGAGGGGGATAGGAAGATGCTTACCGGGAGGACAAATCCGATAAGCATCTACACTGAAAAAAGCCACTAACTAAGAGAGAGATTGAGCGATCCTTAATCAACATCCTTGTTTCATTCGGATCAAGTATTCTTCCTATCCTCGATACCCATCCATAGGCACGAAAAGCTATTAACAACCATTTAGGTTCTGGTCACAACCTGTTTAACATTACAAATGAGATCGTCTTGGAGCTCGAGCTTATAACTCATACCCTTTTTAAAAGAGTGCTCTTTGGTCTTCATTACGTTCAAAGTTCTTTTTGGGCGGAATTGACCTTGAGTAGAATGATCAACTTTGAATTCCACTTCAAGTCGGTCTAAAGAGGCAAAAGGAGCATCAAGTTCTGAAACCTTGGTAACTGTCCCGGTGAATTTATCCGGGCAATCGGCGTGAGCTTTAAGATTCGCTTCAGCATTCGCATCAAACATGTTCCCTGACAACATAACAACTACAACAGCAAGTCTAGTTACAAAGCGCTTCATCCTTGGAGCTCCTTTTGTCTTCTTAAGTTCGAGTCATCCTGATTCTTTAGTGCCTCCATCCTGGTGGCCCTGATGCTTTTTATACATGCTAAGATCGTGCCAACTTTTTTGACGGGCCAAGCATTCGAAAGTTAGTTTTGTCATAGATTGTTAGGGCCCTTATGCCCCTACGATCATAGGGGCATAACGCCAAATGCTCGAAATCAAAGCTAGATGGGGGTTTCAAAATGAAACTGAATTTTGACTCCTGCACCGCGCACTGAAATAAATTTTGCTGTAAGAGTGAACTTACAATTTCTTTCCGAACTTGTTTCAAATGAGTTAGCAATTCAGATGGGGATAACTTGTGAGTAAAAAAATGAGTTTTTGTGATGGGCCAAACAAGGCTTTGTTGGCCAGGAACATTTAGGTGTCAAAATTCCATCGCTGTTTCAAAATTTTGACCATAATAAGATAAGTTACCAAAAAAAAAGGGCTTCTCAATGAGAAGCCCTTTGATATTCACAATTTGTAATGCTTGGAATTACATCATTCCTGGCATTCCCATTCCGCCGCCTGGCATAGCTGGCATTGAATCTTCCTTAGGAAGATCAGCGATCATGGTTTCAGTAGTTAGCATCAATCCAGCAATAGAAGCTGCGTTTTGAAGTGCGTTTCTAGTTACTTTTGTTGGGTCGATGATACCAGCTGCAACGAGGTCTTCGTACTTGTTGTCACGTGCATTGTAACCCCAAGTAACAGTACCATTGTTTCTAACTTCGTTCACAACAACTGAACCTTCCATTCCAGCGTTAGCTGAAATCTGTCTTAGAGGCTCTTCTAGAGCACGTCTAACGATCTTGATTCCAAATTCTTGCTCAGGAGTATTTGCCTTTAGACCATCAAGAGCAGTACTTGCGTGAAGTAGAGCAGATCCACCACCAACAACGATACCTTCTTCAACAGCAGCTCTTGTAGCATTAAGAGCATCTTCAACTCTGTCTTTCTTTTCTTTCATTTCTGTTTCAGTTGGAGCACCAACGTTAACAACAGCTACGCCACCAGCAAGCTTAGCAAGTCTTTCTTGAAGCTTTTCTTTGTCATAGTCAGAAGTTGTGTCAGCAATTTGAGTTTTGATTTGAGCAACTCTGGCGTCTACAGCAGCCTTGTCTCCAGCACCATCAACGATTGTTGTATTTTCTTTGTCGATAGTGATTCTCTTGGCGTTACCAAGGTGAGCAAGTTCAGCTGTCTCAAGAGACATACCAAGTTCTTCAGAGATAACCTCTCCACCAGTAAGAGCAGCAATGTCTTTCAACATTTCTTTTCTTCTGTCACCAAATCCAGGAGCTTTAACAGCAGCTACGTTAAGAGTTGATCTCAATTTGTTTACAACTAGAGTTGTAAGAGCTTCACCTTCAACATCTTCTGCGATGATAAGAAGCGGTCTTCCTGTTTGAATTGTTTTTTCAAGGATAGGAAGAAGCTCTTTCATGTTAGAGATTTTTTTATCTGTAATAAGGATGTTTGGGTTGTCGAATGCAACTTCCATTTTTTCTGGATTAGTTACGAAGTAAGGAGAAAGGTATCCTCTGTCGAATTGCATACCTTCAACAACATCAAGAGTTGTTTCAGCAGTCTTAGATTCTTCGATTGTGATTACACCTTCAGTTCCAACTTTATCCATAGCTTCAGCAAGAAGTTTACCAATTTCAGAATCATTGTTTCCTGAAATTGTACCAACTTGAGAAATCTCTTCGTTAGTTTTGATTTGCTTGCTCATTTCCTTAAGCTTGGCAACGACAGCTTCTACAGCAGTGTCGATTCCTCTTTTAAGATCCATTGGGTTGTGTCCAGCTGTAACCAACTTAGCACCTTCTCTATAGATAGCTTGAGCAAGAACAGTAGCAGTTGTTGTACCGTCACCAGCGTCGTCATTTGTCTTTTGAGCTACTTCTTTAACCATTTGAGCACCCATGTTCTCAAAGTTATTTTCAAGCTCAATTTCCTTGGCAACAGAAACACCATCTTTAGTGATGTGTGGGGCACCAAAAGATTTTTGGATTACTACGTTTCTACCTTTTGGTCCAAGTGTAACCTTTACTGCATCAGCAAGTTGGTTAACACCATTTAGGATAAGCGTTCTAGCGTTTTCGCTGTACTTTAGTTCCTTAGCCATTTTTATCTCCTATATAGATAATTTATTATCGTTTTTTAAATTCAGCTTATTGAAGAACAGCAAGAATCTCGTCTTCTTTCATAACAAGATACTCGTGACCTTCTACTTTAACTTCTGTTCCTGAGTATTTACCGAAGATAACTGTGTCACCTTCTTTAACTTCTAGTGCAACCAAAGTTCCATCGCTGTTTCTGTATCCAGAACCAACAGCTACAACTTTTCCTTGAGCTGGTTTTTCTTTGTTATTGTCTGGAATGATGATTCCACCGGCTGTTTTTGTTTCTTCGTCCAATCTCTCAACAAGTACTCTGTCTTGTAATGGTCTAACTTGCATAACTCCTCCTTAGCGTGAAGCATATGTTGTTGAATTAAAAAATCTGCGCATAAAGTAATAGCGAACATACAGGTGTCAAGGGTCCTCATTCAAAAGAAAAGCCGGATTTTTTTAAAAAAGTTTAACCAAATCAATGTTTTCAACGATTTAGCAAATCTCGCCCACTACACAGACTCTACAAATGGGTGTAATTAAAGGAATAGAACACATCCATTAAGGCATTTGCCTCGCATTAAAAGGCTCACTTGGCTTGAAAGTACCTCAATTGTGGAAGATTCCGATCCTCAAAAAGTTGATTCAGAACGAAATTACTGAAGAGAGGACGTACTTCGCCTTGACCCTATTGACCGGTGTTTCGGCCGCCATCGTTGCTGTTTTTCTGCACAAAATTACTTATTTTCTAACGGATTTCTTCGGTACCAATAGGGCCTTCACCTTGGAAGCGTTTCTTTATGGTGGGATTGCGATCTTCGCGAGTGGTTGGATTACAACAAGAATGTTTCCTTCAACTTCCGGTTCAGGGATTCCTGGTGTGCGTGTGGCCCTAGCGGTTTACCACGGAAATATTGGTTTTGGTCCAACCATAGCCAAACTTCTCACTTCCATATTGAGTCTTTCAACAGGAGTGAGTTTAGGAAGAGAGGGCCCGACAGCAGCCATTGCTGCAGGCATTGGATCCTTCTTTGGAAACTTTTTTTCAATGTCGAAAAAACGAGTCAAAGCCCTGGTTGCTGTTGGTGCAGCTGGTGGTATTGCCGCGGCTTTTAACACACCTATCGCTGCAGTGGTTTTCACTCTTGAAGAAGTCGTTGGAGACTTGAATGCTAAAGTTCTAGGATCCATCATCATTTCCTCAGTGACAGCAGCGATCACAGCATCCGCGCTTCAAGGTAACCATGCCATGTTCAGTGAATTGGCCTACACTCTAAAAGATCCCAAAGAGTTGGTGTTCTATTTACTCATTGGACTGAGCTGTGCTTTCTTGGGCCCCATTTGGATGAATACAGTACTCAAAACTCGCGCTATGAGCTTGAAACTTTTCAAGGGGCATCGTCTCACCATTATAATGATGACTTTCTTTTTAGTGGCACTGGTATCTTATGTTGAACCAGAAGCTTTGGGCTCAGGCCACAGTACTATTGAAGAAGCACTTCTTTCACTTCTAAAGGATTGGAAAGTTCTCCTTTGGTTATTTGCTTTCAAATTCTTTTTAACCGCTATTTGCTATGCAAGTGGTGTTAGTGGAGGACTTTTTCTTCCAACGCTTATGCTTGGTGCAATGCTGGGGGGATTTGTTGGGAGTTTCGCCGGTCAATGGTTCCCAGAAATTACTTCCAACACAGGAGCTTATGCTCTAGTTGGTATGGGCGCCTTCTTTGCAGCAGTGATACGGGCCCCATTTACTTCGATCATCATGGTCTTCGAACTCACAAGAGACTACAACATCATGTTGCCGCTCATGATTGCCAATGTGGTTAGCTATTCGATCAGTGGTCGAATAACCAAGGAATCAATTTACGAGAAAATTTCTGAACAAGACGGAATTCACCTCCCAACAAGAGAAGATAATGAAGTGCTTGAAACCCTACTAGTGGAAGATGCGATGGTTGATGATGTGATCAGCTTGAATGCAAAAGACACAATTGAAGATGTTTCAAAAAACATAAAAGGTAAGCGTTTTTCCGGTTATCCTGTTCTAAAGAATGGTCACCTTATTGGAATGATCTCAACCAATGAGATCAATATGCAAATTGCGAAAGGTAATAAGGAAGTAAAAATTGAAGATATTTGTACCAAGCAAATCATCCATATCTATCAAGACCAGTCTCTTTTAGTGGCCCTACACAAACTGAATAAGTTCCAAATTTCCAGAATTCCTGTCGTCAGTAGATTGAATGACAAAAGATTGATTGGAATCATCACAGCTGAAAATATTGTGAGTCAATTCGGTTATCACATTCAGGAAGAAGAAAAGAAAGAAGAGGAACTCGAAACTCTAGAAGAGACACTTCAGGAGTCAAAGTCATCTGACGACAAATAGATTTCCGGACTTGTAGTCCAAACCAACTGTATGAAATTTCTTTAGAAGTCCACAACCTAGATCACCATCGACGCCGGTGTATTTCTCAATCAAATTGACTTCTTTTTTCTGTACTCCATCGAGAGCCAACAGTCCCAAATGACCAACAGTTGGATCAAGATCTTCATCCTTTGGAGATTTTTCTATAGATCGGGCATAGGCCGATTCTTCAATTTTTATGGTTGTATCTGAATCTAGATTCTTTAACTGCAAAACGACGTTTGTTCCTAGAAAGTTCACATAGGCCCTTGGCAGTAGAGGAATAAGATCAGTTTTGAGTTTGATCTCTGAGAACTTGCGATCTTTTGGTCTAGATAAAGGCTTATCAATTATGATGGACTTTTTAGTGAGCTGAATGGACATGTTAACATTGAAAATAAAATCATTCCCAAGTACTCCATCGTATCCTTCTGGAATGTTATTCAACTTGAACCCCAGACTCTTACCATTTCCCAAAAGCGGCAATCGAACCAGGCGATATTCCATTTTCCCAATCTTCAGTTTCTGAACCAGTCCAAAACCAAAAATATTTTTTATCAATTCAAACTTCTTATTTTTGAATTCCAACTTATCAAGTACACCGAGGGAAAAAGGACGATTTGTATCAAGAAGAAACTTATATACTTTTCCTTCAATCTCAACCGGAACTGCAATTTCACAATCATTAGTTTCGACTTTCAATACACTTGGGAATTCAGTAACGGCCGGAGGACTCCAGACGGGGAGAAAAAATGAAGCAATATACTCTCCCCCCTTAAAATAAAGAAAACCAGAGAAAGTAAGAACAAAAATAAAAATGAGGGCAATTAATCCGTTTTTTATCAATAACTTCATTTAAGATCGTACCAGTTGCTTCCGACTCCCATGTCGACCGCAAGGGGCACTTCCAATTCTACCACATTTTCCATTCCCTGACGGACAATGGAGGATACTTGATCAATTTCATCTTCTGGAACTTCAAAGATCAATTCATCATGCACCTGTAACAGCATTCTGGTTTGAAGATTATTTTTATCTAAATCAGATTGAATCTGAATCATCGCCATCTTGATGATGTCGGCAGCAGTCCCCTGAATTGGGCTGTTTACTGCAATTCTCTCAGCATTGGCCTTGATTGTTCGATTCTTAGAATGAATGTCTGGTAGAAATCTCTTTCTTCCAAAAAGTGTCTGCGAATAACCATTTTGTTCAGCAAACTCTTTCAACTCATCCAGATATGATTTTACTTTCGAAAATCTTTCAAAATATCTTGTGATGTAATCTTTGGCATCACTTCTTGAGATTTTCAAAGCTTTGGCGAGACCAAACGAAGATTGGCCGTACATCAAACCAAAGTTGACGGCCTTAGCCTTACTTCTCTCTTCTGAAGTAACATTTGTAACATCTACTCCTAAAACTTCAGAAGCTGTTTGGGAGTGAATATCAATACCATCGTTAAAGGCCTTGATCATGGTTTGATCGCCACTGAAATGGGCAAGGATTCTTAGCTCAACTTGAGAATAGTCAGCTCCTAATAACTTAAAACCTTCTTTTGGAAGAAAGCCTTTCCTGATTCTTCTTCCTAGTTCTGTTCTCATAGGAATATTTTGGAGGTTCGGGTTGACTGAACTCAATCGCCCAGTAGCGGCAACATGCTGATTAAAGTTTGTGTGCAGTCTTTTATCATGAGGATTTATCAACTCTGGAAGTGCCTTGACGTATGTGGAATGAAGTTTTCCAAGCTCCCTATATTGTAGGATCAGACCTGGAACTTCTGATACATTTCTAGAGTCAAGATCTTCCAAAACTTCAGAGTCAGTTGAGAAACCAGTCTTTGTTTTCTTCACGACAGGAAGGGCCAATTCTTCAAAGAGAAGTTGTCCTACTTGTTTTGGACTATTCAAATTCACTGGTTTTTCAGAATGCTTGTCGATTTTTCTCTGGATGACATCAAGCTGTTCTGCCAATTCGACTTCCATTTTTTTAAAGAAATCGACATCAATGTAAATTCCTTCTTTTTCCATTCTGGCTAGAATCGGAATTAGTAGATCATCCAATTCGTAATAGATTTTTCCAAGCTCTAATCTTTCTAGTTCATCTTTCAACTTGGATGTCAGCTTCAAAGTCATGCATGCTCGTTCGCCTGCAAACTTGGCAACATCTTCAATGGGAAACTCGGTTAAGATATTCGACTTTGTATCTATTTTGAAAAGCTCGTGCTCAAAATAAAAAAGAGACTGATCTGCAATTCCATGTTTTCCATTCGAATCAACTACATAATGAGCCTGGGTTATATCGAATCTTTGAGCAATAAAACTTCTTTCAATCTGAATGGCATGTGAAAGATCTCGCTTTGTATGCTCTGAACAAATTTCCACATTCTCATTACCCCATGTCAGATCGAGAACTTCAAAAAGTTGCTCTTTGGTCAAATTCTCACCTTCAGTATGTTTGAAAGGAAAATAGAAACTTTTCTTTTCATCCATTGAAACTGAAAGTCCTAAAACACGTCTCTCAAAAAGATCTTCCGAAGTGTATTCGGTATGTAATGAAAGCGCCGAACAAGCTCTAATCTGCTCTAGAACATCTTTAAAATTTTCTTTTGTCACAACAACATGCTCAAAGCTGAAAGTTTCAATCTCTTGAACAAGGTCAACAAAACTAGGTTCATCGTGATTGTCACTGGCCGCAGCTCTGTGCTCGGCTAATTTCATTTCATTCAATTTTTTAATGAATGATTTGAAATTGAGCTCTTCCATGAATTGAATCAATTCATCTGTTGGATAAAAACGATATTCGGTTTCTGTCGGTTTGTGACCAATATCCATGTCGGTAACGATTTGAATAAGTTTTTTGGACAAAAGTGCATCATCCAAATGATTTTCAAACGCATTGATAATTCTCTTGCCCTTCATTTCATCTTTATGAGCAATACAATTTTCGAGCGTTCCATAATCTTCAAGTAGTTTGGCTGCACCCTTTGCACCAATTCCCTTCATTCCAGGGACGTTATCTGAAGAGTCTCCAACAATTGAAAGATAGTCGACGATTTGCTCAGGTCTCACACCCATCTTTTCAAAAACCGCATCAGCGTCATAAATCTTATCTTTCATTGTATCGAGCATCTTGATCGGTCCATCTACAAACTGCATAAGGTCTTTATCACCTGAAGCAATCAAGATTTCATCAAAATCATTTTTCCATTGAGTACATGCAGAACCAATAATGTCATCAGCTTCAAAGTCCTGATGCTCAAAGCAAGGCACTTCCATTTTTTGAATTAGCTTCTTGATCAAATCGAATTGTGGAACAAGGTCCTCTGGTGGTTCAGATCTATTGGCCTTGTATTCTGGATAAAGTTCATTTCGAAATGTCCCTCCAGCAGTATCGCGTGCGATAAAAACGTGAGTTGGACGATAGACACTAAAAATTTTCAAAAGCATCGAGAGAACACCATGAACTGCATTAACAGGAGTCCCATCTGGAGCGGTCAAAGGACGGATGGCAAAGAATGCTCTAAAAATAAAATTACTGATATCGATAATGATAAGTCGTTTGTGCATGAAAAACCCTTGATAGAATCATCATTTTCTACCATTTACGGGACAAGGGATAAAGACGACTTGCAAATCATTGAATGGTCGGTTGACCCTCTTCGAACCAAGAATCTTTTCTTTTCTTGATCTGAGCAGCTGTTCCATCATTGGCCATTACTGAAGTGTCGGCCATAACATCACCCAGGCGATGCCCTGAGTCCAACTTATAAAGCAGATAAACTTCCAAAAGAATAAGAGGAACACCAATTAAAAAGGCAAAGATCCAGCCCCAGATGGGTACAATAGCGATTGCCAGTGGGATGATAATTGGAAGATTTCTAATGGCCGATTGCTTAACCGTACACGGTTTTCCGTCTTCCAAACTGATCACTGCGAAGCCCATAAATTTCTTTCCAACACTTTGGCCGTTTTGCAAAGAGTCAGAAATGGCAATATAGGCTACAGAAAGAATAATTCCAAGAGGATAGACAAAAATTGAAAGGATCAGAACGATAAAAAGGTCGATTGCCTTGGCCATAAGCCTAGAGACTCGTGCAACTTTTATCGAACTCTTCAAGAGATATTTTCTGTCCATGGTCATATTCTATCCTACCGGATTTATTAAAGATAATAGGCATTTATTTCTATTTACGGGCTTTGACAAGTTTTGCCTGAGATAAGCATGCTGTACAACAAGTCCCTAATATTATAGAAATATCTCTGCGAATGTTTGTATCGGGAGACCGATGAGTATTTGGAGGACCTATGAGTCAAGTTGGAAAAGTTGATGTTAATAATTTTGAAGCTGAAGTTTTGAATTCAGACAAGCCAGTGCTTGTAGATTTCTGGGCTGAGTGGTGTGGACCATGTCGTCAGTTGGGACCAGTTCTCGACGAAGTTGCCACTGAAGTTGGTGAGAAAGCTTCTGTTGTAAAAGTAAACGTTGATGAAAATAGTGAACTAGCACAGAAGTATGGAATCAGAGGGATTCCAACAATGATTTTCTTCAAGAATGGAGAGGCAGCTAAAACTCTAGTTGGTCTTCAGTCTAAAGACGAAATTAAAAAATCTTTGGAAGAATTGGCATAATAAAACGGGGAGTTCATACTCCCCTTTTTTTCAGGACGATTATTTAATGTCTCAGTTTATTCAAGACTCTCTTCAAGAAGCCTTCACAACAATTAAATTATTCATTGAAAACAAAGAGAACATCACATTGATGGACAAGGCCATTTCATTAATGACCGAAAGTCTCAAAAGCAATGGAAGAATTTATAGTTGTGGAAATGGCGGAAGCATGTGCGATGCCATGCACTTTGCAGAAGAGTTAACGGGAAGATTTAGAGACGATAGAAAAGCTGTACCTGCCATGGCCATTTCAGATCCTTCACATCTTTCATGCGTATCAAATGATTACGGATACGAATTTGTTTTTTCCAGATTTTTAGAAGGTTGGGGAAATGAAGGAGATTGTCTTCTTGCTATTTCAACCAGCGGAAACTCTAAAAATATTTTACGTGCTGTTGAATATGCAAAAGTAAATGGGATTAAAACAATCGGTCTTTTAGGAAAGGGCGGTGGTCAACTAAAAGACATGGTTGATATTCCACTCGTCGTTCCATCGAGCGTCTCAGACAGAGTTCAGGAAGTTCACATAAAAATTATTCATACTTTTATTGAAGGTATCGAAAGAACTCTCTATCCAGAAAATTATAACAACTGATTCTTCTACTCCAGCAATTAGCAGGAAATTTGTTCCCCGAAGTAAAATTCAGGTGTTATCTCTCCAAAATCATTTAAAATAAAGATAAGTACTTAAAAAGCCACTTCGTTTTCGAACAAGGAGATTGCTTCCATGGAAGGGACAACCGTTACAACATCAATTAATAGTGTCGCAGCATTTATTCAAAGCGGCGGCGTTTTTATGTGGGTCATTCTGATCATTTGGGCCGTTGGTATTGCCATCAGTTTAGAAAGATTCATGAAACTTTCATTCAAAATGGACGTTGATGGAGCCAGCTTCATGAACGAACTACAAAGATATATCTTGAGTAATGATATTCAAGGTGCCATCCGAGTTTGCTCAGGAAGTATTGCTGCTCTTCCAAAAGTTTTGAAGTCAGGACTTAAAAGAAGTGGGCAGCCATCACAGCAAATTCAAAATGCAATCGATGCCACTGCACTTGAAGTTATTCCAAAAGTTGAGCTTAGACTGAATTACCTTCAGCTGATTGCCAACATCTCGACCCTCTTTGGTCTACTTGGAACGATTCAAGGTCTTATTCAATCATTCTCTGCTGTTGCTGCAGCTGATCCTGCACAAAAAGCAGAACTACTGGCAACAGGGATCTCCAAAGCCATGAACACGACATTTCTCGGACTACTGGCAGCGATTTCCATCATGATGTTGCATACATTTCTTTCGGCCAAATCTGAAAAGATCGTCAATGAGATTGATGAATTTTCAGTTAAGCTGATGGACCTATTGGGAACAAAGTCCACTTCAAACGACTAAACGGAGTAGTTTGTGTACCGAGTACCAAGTAGAAGAAAACATCGAGTAACAGCCAAGGGACCAAACCTGATCCCTATTCTCGATGCCGTCTTCATCTTTATCTTCTTTCTTTTGATGTCTGCGAGTTTCATCAAGATCTATGAAATTCCGAGTGATGTTCCAATCGTTTCTGACTCAGAACCCCCTTCCAATAAGAAACCATTGGCCCTTACATTGATATTTGAAAGAGACGGTTTGATTCTAAGACGAGGTGTCCCTGCACAAACAGTCGGTACATTTGGAAAAGACAGAAATGGTGATTACGATCTGGTTGCCTTAAGAGCAAGACTTATCAGACTCAAGAAAACCTACACAAATGAAAAAACAATCATCTTTGAACCAAGAATTGATGTTGAATATGAAAAATTGGTTCAAGTAATGGATGCGGTAAGAATGTTGAAGAAGACTGACGAGGCCCTCTTTATCAAAGATAAGGATGGAGTTGAAACCAAAGTCAAAGAACTCTTTAGCAATATCGTATTTGGAAACATCCAGGGTTGAGATAGTTTATGAGAACGCAACGATCTATCCGAAACAGAGGAAGAAGAAGAAAGAAGGAAGTCCTTGATCTGGATATCACCAGTTTATTGGATATTCTCGTCATCATGCTGGTCTTCCTTCTCAAAAGTTACAACTCTAGTGGTGTTGTTCTCAACGTACCTAAAGGTGTTTTACTTCCGATTTCTGATTCACAAATGGTCAACTCAACAGGTGTAAATATTCAAGTTTCCCCTGACACCATCTGGGTTGATGACAAGATGATCCTAACTGTAAAAGAGATGAATCAACGTCCTGGATCCGTTCTTGATCAAGGTCGTCGCCGTATCATTCCCCTATATAACGAGCTCGTCAGTAAGAAAAATACCATTAAGAGAATCGAAAAATCGGCCAGTGGAGCCACTGAGTTCTCTGGTATAGCCAATTTGATTATCGACAAATCCATGAAGTACAGCTTTATCAAAAAAGTGATGTACACCTGTGCTGAGGCAGGTTTTAAGAAGTATAAATTTGTCGTTCTAGGCGAAGATTAGAGAATAATCAAACTTCCTATCAGAATGAAAAATGCCAGATTTGTATAGATCAGTTTTGAGATCTTAAGCGACTTTTTAAAGTCGCTTATACTGATGGCCATGAAAGCACCCGACCAGACAATCACTCCAATCTTGAAGACATCTTCTTTAATGACATATTCGAGATTAAAAAATTCCATAAAGATCGGACTCAGGAAGAGAATGAAGAAGACATTGTTCATAATGATCTTCAACGCCTTTTCCTGATTACTCATATTTTTGGTAGAGCCCGAATACCAGACATCTAGAAAGAATGAACTCACTTTTTCTAGAAAAGATTTTTTAACTACTGGTTCGGGCTTGATCTGAACTGGTTCTGTTTGACTTCTTTTCCAGTTCATATAGACATCATTAAGCATAAGACAAAGAAGAAGAGGAACTGCATAATCGCCAACGTCATAAACGCCGTCGGAAAATTCACCTATCCCCAAGATAAAAAAGAGGATAACAAGAATTAATTTTAAGGGGCTGATGCCCGTCTGAATGAGTAGCCTCATAGATGCTCTCCTTGGTACTGATTATAAAACGAGTTCAATTGAGAACCGAGAAAGATAGCTATACAGTGCAATTTCAGACACTTAGATATAAAAGAAGCTCCACAAATTTGTGG
>SBGE01000113.1 GCA_006226755.1 Deltaproteobacteria bacterium
CTGTCCATGGGAATTAATTATGGAAATATTGGTGGCTATAATCACACCATTGGTTTCAAGGGTCAGGTCAACCAGCGCTTGGATTCGTCTAATATTAACGCTACCAGAAGAGTGCTATACGAAAAGATGACAGAGTTCCTTGCTCGAGGGAATTATAACTGGCCTCATGTACTAGGTTCAAAGTTTGAACTCGACTTTTCCGCTCAATATCAGCGTCGAAGATACTTTGATTTCGATGCAGATATTCTTCGAAGCTCGGTGCAGTTGAGTCGGGTCCTTTGGTCTTCAACGTCTCGGAGCTTTCGATCGAAAAAAGCAAAAAGATATCAATTAACAGGGGCTTTGAAATATCAGTTCGAAACAATCTCGCAATATCAGGCCTCTGATGAAATTGATAATGATTATTTTAAGATTGGTGGTGTGACTCCTTCAATCGACTTAGATTTAAGAGATGACCCAATTGATCCAAGATATGGAGCATACTTTGGTCTAAGTTGGGAAATTGCAAACCCAGCTTTGAGATCAATTGAAGATAATGATTTGATAGTCGACTTTCAAAAAATCGTTTCGAGAAACAAGTTTTACTATTCTCTCGGAAATTTAACCCTGGCCCTTTCAACATCATTTGGAGTTCAAAAAAATAATTCTACAGATCTTAAGAGTGATGGAACCGGAGACACGACTGGCTATATTCCAAGTATTAAAGTTTTTAGATTGGACGGTGTTGACACTGTGCGTGGTTACTCCAATGAGGAAATAAATATTTTGAGCAATCAACAAGATATTGGAGATGTCATCATTAGAGGTAAGGCCTATTTTGCAAATATTAAGATAGAGCCACGTTTTAGAATTACCGACAACTTTATCACTGGCCCCTTCATAGATGCTGGCCGGGTTTACATTAATTCCTTTAAGCCATTGGATTTACGTACATCTGCAGGTCTGACGATGAAACTTCTGACCCCTGTGGGCTCATTGGACTTTGACTATGGCGTCAAATTAAAACGACAGATCAAACCCAATGGTGACAATGAACAGTTTGGTCGATTTCACCTCTCAATTGGCTTCTTTTAATGCACTTAAAAAATTTGTAAGTTCTTGACGACAGGCCCAAAAATCCTATATAAGGTTCTTCACTTTTGAAATTTGCGACTATAAGAAGTTGTATTTTAAACAATATATATTGTGGAAGGTTAGTTATGTACACGCAAAAATCGTTTGTTCTTAAGCCTGCTGATGCTGAAAAAAAATGGTGGCTTATTGATGCTCAAGACAAAGTGGTTGGTAGGCTTGCTACTGAGATCGCTGACATTTTGAGAGGAAAAAGAAATCCTAAGTACACTCCACACACTGATTCTGGTGACTTTGTTGTTGTTATCAACGCTGACAAAGTTCAGTTCACAGGTGCAAAGTGGGATGATAAAAAATATTATTGGCATACAGGGCACATTGGTGGAATCAAGCAAAGAACTGCTAAAGAGCAGCTTGAAAAAAGACCTGATCTCATTCTTATGAATGCTGTTAAAGGTATGCTTCCAAAAAACACACTTGGTAGACAACAACTTACTAAGCTTAAAGTGTTTGCTGGTGAATCACATAATCACGAGGCTCAAAAGCCTGAAGTTTATAATTTCTAATTAGTAGTAGAAGAGGAAGATTGTTATGGCTGCAAAAGGAAAGACTTACGACGCTCACGCAGTAGGAAGAAGAAAAGCTTCAGTAGCTCGTGTTTACCTTAAAGAAGGATCTGGAAAGATCGTTATCAACAAAAGAGAATTCGCTGAGTATTTTCCAAAAGCGACTTCAAGATATGTTGTAAACCAACCACTAAGCTTGCTTAAGCTTTCTGACAAGTATGACTTAAAAGTCAACGTTAGAGGTGGTGGTACAACTGGACAAGCTGGTGCTATCAGACTTGGTGTTTCAAGAGCTCTACTTAAAGTTGATCCAACTCTAAGGGGAGAACTTAAGAAAGCTGGGTTCCTTACAAGAGATGCCAGAGTTGTTGAAAGAAAGAAATACGGTCTTGCTGGTGCAAGAAGAAGATTCCAGTTCTCGAAACGTTAATTTCTTTTTCGTCAAAATTTATTCTATCAAAAGCCCACCTTTCCAAGGTGGGTTTTTTTATGTCAGTATGCGGTTGTGGAATACATTGAAGTCAAAAGTGCTAGAACTAATAATCTTAAATCCGTTGATGCCAGGATTCCTCTTAATTCAATAACAACAATTTGCGGTCCGTCAGGGTCTGGGAAGAGCTCTTTGGCCTTTCACACACTACTGGCAGAGTCTACAAGAAGATTTGTAAACTCTTTTCCTGCAAAGATGAGGTTGTTTTTTGATATTCCAACCAGGGTAGACGTTGATTCTATTTCACCTGTTCTTCCTGCGTTTGGTCTGCCACAAAACAATCCCATAATAAACTCTCGATACAATGTTCTAGAACATATTGATGCACTTAATTCAATTTTAAAGATCTTCTATGTAAAAGGTGAGGATTATTGCCGAAAGCACGACTCCTCATATGATTCTCAAAATCTTGGCGAGGCCTTGGAAAATTTTGTAAAGAAAATGAAGCCTAAAGATGATGATGTTTTGAGATTTTTTCTATCAATATTCAAGCATCAAGATATTTTTGAAAATGGGCCGACGCCATCAAAAAGTGTTTCGAACGATATTAAAGAAGTTGAAGATTTTAATGAAGAACATCAGTTCTGGGAGATCTTCAAGATTAAAGGCAAATCGGCTAACAAGCTCGCAAAAAAATTGAATGAAATTTTAACTTCTAAAAGCAGTGAAGTTTATGGAGTGGTTGCTTTAGAAGGTAGTGGAAAAATTGAACTTTTCCACTTGTTTAAAGGGGAAGTTTGTAAAAAAGGTGGAGAAGTTAAGAAAATATCTATTGAATCCATCGACCATATCAGTCCCCTGAACGCAATGGGTGCATGTGATAGATGTAGTGGACATGGAATGTTACTTGAATATGACCGACTTAAAATGGTTAAGAACCCCAATTTGTCGATCAAGCAAGGTGCTATCGCAACTTTAAATCATAGTCGGATTTCTCATCATTCACGCTCCTTTTTAATGGGATTAAAACGAGAAGGAATTGATCTTGATAAGCCATTTTCAAAAATAACAGATGGCGAATGGAATAAAATTTGGGAAGGTTCCAAAACAAGAAATGGACTAAGAGATCTAATTTCAATATTAGAGGCCAAGAGATACAAAAGTACGATTAGAATTTATTTGAGAGGAATTCAGAGCGAATATCCTTGTCCTGATTGTAAAAGCTCGGCCCTTTCAGAGCATGCAGCATCCCGACACATTGAAAGTGGAAGAAAAAAAGTTTTCATGGGTGATTTGGTCAGTATGACCTTGAGTGACATTTATGAAAATGTTCAATCGTTAGGACCAAGTGAATATAAGGATGTAGCTTATCCAATTAGAGATTTGAAAAAGAAACTTTCTATTTGTATTGATATGGGGTTGGGACATCTCACGGGAACCAGAAAAGTTAGAAGTTTGAGTTCTGGTGAATATCAGAGATTGCTCTTGGTAAAATACCTCTCCTATCAAGGTGAAGGGTCCCTTTTTGTTTTGGATGAACCTA
>SBGE01000069.1 GCA_006226755.1 Deltaproteobacteria bacterium
ACAATATGAAATACATGATTCTATTAATGGTGCTTATAAGTACCAGCGTTCAGGCGCAATCAAGATTTGAAAGTAAAGAGAAAACGATTTCAAAAAATGTGGCACAAGTTGAAATTGAATTGAATGAACAAACTGTTTTGTGTTCAGAAGCTGATTACGGAGCCAGATTTTTGAAAGTTCTTATTCCTGCTCTTGCTGATCTGACTGTCATGGATCATCAAAATACAGGAGCAGGGGCTCCATGTGTAGCGGCTGGAATGTGTGAATTCACTCCTGGAGATGGGGGATTTAGTACAACAGATATTCTTGATGGATCAGCTCCTGTTGCGAAAGTTGATATTGAAGTGACTTTGACGAGAGTTTTCAGTCTCGATCATGAGAAGAAAACCTGCCATGTAAGTTTAAGAGAAAATGTTTTGACTGAAATTAGAGGGATTGAATTTACTCATATCAGACATGCTTCTATCGGAGAGCGTGCATTCGGTGATTGTCTCTAGTCTAACTCCATGTACTCTCTGATAAAACGGGTCAGTTCTTCAAGAGCTGGCCTGTTATCACTCTCGGCCGCAACATGTTCTTTATCGGAAGGTTCAACAACAACTATCTTATAAGAAAAATGTCCTTCTGTTTTTTCAATCCTTACATCTTTCAAGTTTATTTTGGAAACTGCAAATTTCTGGGGTTTGTAAAATAAAAAATTCCATCTACCTCTAATTGATGTTTTTGATACTTCCAGACTACTACCTGTAAAAACACTAAGGCCCATGAGAAGTCCAATGAAGCCAATTAAGGAAAATAGAGGACCAATAACCCAACCGATGCCGGGCGGCGATTCTGTGAAGTTACCAGAAACAATTTCCATTTTTTGGAGTAAAGTCCAGATTCCTGCAAAGGCAAAACCTCCGCCCCAAACAAGTCCAAAGAAAAATCCAGTCCAAGATATCTTTTTAGGCAAGGTGAAAAACCATTTCCCTTTTGAAAATCGTGAGTCGAAACTGTCTTTTAAACTTTGAATCATAGACCTCTATTATGTCATACTTTTAGAGATGGACTATCAAGATGAAAAAAATTTCTGCCGATTGAACCGACGTTGGAGCATGTGGGTTCAGAGTAAGACGTGTGCCCTGTGTGGAGAAGCAATCAAGGTTTATGAAGACTCATCCGTAGACCATATTATCCCAGTATCAAGAGGTGGAAAAGATACAGAATCTAATGTTCAAATTACACATGTTTGGTGCAATAACCAGAAAGGAGATTTGCTACCTTGGCAGGATAAAATCTTTCGATTTCTCAATAAACACTTTTTCAAAATCAGGAAAGGAAAGATCAATAAATAGTTTTAGGATGCTTTGAGATATTCGATCACTTCTTTATGACCACCTTTCTTAGCGTAATGCTCAACGTTTTTGCCTTTCATGTCAGTAGAGTTTTTGTTCACTCCATGCACCGTAAGAAGATTTTGCAGAACTTTAAGATTTCCGCGGAAAGCTGAGACCATGGCGAGATTAACTCCTCCAAGGGCCTGTTGCGTTGGACGTGCCCCTTGTTCAACTAGAAAATCATAGGCTTCATTTTTATCATTTTGGACTGCAAAGAAGAGGGGAGAGCGTCTTTTTCCATCTACAGCATTAACTTTTGCACCAGCTTCAATCAACATTTTCAAGACCTTTACGTTACCTACCATAGCTGCAAAGTGAATGGCATGGCGCCCTTGTCTGTCTGGCTTATTGACTTGTGCTTTTTCTGGGTTGGTCATGATCTTTTTGATTCGATCTTCATCATTCAAGGCGATGGCAATCATAAGATCAGTTTTTCCAATCAAGCTTTTCGATCTGGCCGAATCAATTGCGTCATTGAATTCTGCTTCTTTCGATTCTACCTTACCAAGAAGAGTTGATATTTTTTCAGTAACTGTTGGAATGAGTGCTCTAAAATCATTAGGATTGTCGGCGTTGCCTTTGACGATCTGACAAAATTCATTAATGGAATCAGTGACACCCTTAATTGTTCGCTTTTCTTTTTCATTGAGTTTTTCAGAAGAGACCAATACATCTTCAGCTTTATCCATATAAAACTTAAGACTTCTAATATCATTAAAAGTTGTTTCTGATAGATTTTGATCTTTGAGAAGTGTCACGACATCATCGAGAGTCGGCTTATCCTCTTCTTCTACTTTCTTGTGGAAGAGATAGATTTCATCCAGCTCTTTGGCATCCAAAAAGACCAGAGTATCAATGATTTGCATGTACTCATCATAAGGATATTTCATTCTGAGATATTCTATTGAGATTGATTTATCAAATTCCTCATCATTACCCGGAGTGAAAACTTGATTGGCCCATTCTTCTGCAATGATAAAAATTTTGGAGATGTTCGATATTCCAAGAAGATCTTTATTAAACCCACGGCCATCTTTTGAGCCGTGATGTTCTCTAACGATTTTAATTCCTTCGTCAGGTGTGAACTTATTTTGCTTGAGAAAAGTCGCCATCATGTGGGCATGGTTATTCACTCTCTCTTTTGAAAGATCATCTAGGCCTGAATTGCTCAATTCTTCTGACGAACGAATCGCTGTTTCTTTGTCACTTTTCAATCCAAGATCATGGAAGAAGGCAGCTGTCGCAATTGATTTTTCAGGTTCTTCAAAAATCCATCCCAATAGCTTACTGCTATGTATGGATATAAAGATGATGATCTGAGCGTAGAGAAGCTGAACAGAGAACTCTTCTCCTAAAAGTTTGTGTTGAAGATCTTCTGACATCTCAAATTCGTTGCAAAGGGAGAGGAGAGAATCAATACAGTCACGTGCCATATCGATAACTTCGTCGGTCATACCTTCGCGGGAGAATTCAGCCGAGAAGTAGTCCATGGCATTGTCCATCATTCTCAGTCGTTCATTGATATCGACTTTCTTGGACTTGAAAGCTTGTCTCAAATGCATGAATTGTTCAGTAAATGAATTGGTTAGATTCAGTCGTTCATTGGCAACGACGAAAAACTCATCAAAGCCTTTGTTGACTTCTTCAACATCTTTTGACCTGAGAAAACCACCTTTTGGTATTACCAACTGCATTTTATTATCAACTTTGTGATAGATATCACAGGGGAGATAGATAAGATGAGTCAATACTTCACTTGGAAAAGGGTAGTAGTCCGGAACTTCCAGATGTGCCATCTGCTCTGGAGTAATGTGTAAGACAGTTGCTGATTTTTGTAAGAGCTCTTTTACTGAGGGGACCTCACTCAATGAAAGATCATCGTCTCTTCTTAGTTCTGATTCACCAAGCCAAATGATTGTTGTGCCAAGGTCCTGGCTTTCAAGTTCATCAACAATCATTTGAAGTATGTCTTCTCTAAACTGAGAAGGGTTGACGATCATCATGTCATAAGCACCAAGCTCAGGAAGTAGACTCATGATCCAGTTGTCTTCATTAACAGACTCGGTTTCCGCATTGAGGTAAGTCTTGAAGTTTATTTTGAATGTAAGTTCCAATCTTGGACGTCGGTCAACCAACAGAATTTTGAACATATGTTATTTTCTCTTAATTTCACAAGGATGCGTAGAGACAAGATTTTCCGTATATCCAACAAACATTATCGGTTTAATTACTGTATACCTGAGTGAAAAAATTTTGTTCCTCGTCAAATTAAAATGACGAAGGATTGCAGGAGGACTATTGTAGCAGAATGACTCAAGAAGACCTTAAGCAAGAGAGGATCTATGTCCTACTTCTCGCTGCCATACAATTCGCACATATAGTCGACTTTGTCGTCATGATGCCTCTAGGTCCTGTTCTGATTAAAGAATTTGGTATCTCTCCTGCACAGTTTGGAGGTCTCGTTTCTAGTTATAATTACGCAGGAGCAATCGCAGGAATAATGTTTGGATTGATAGCCGATCGATTCGCTAGAAGAACTTTACTCGGCTGGGTTATGGCGGGCTTTATTATTGGAACATTTCTTTGTGGAATGGCCACCTCCTTTTCTTTACTCTTAACGGCCAGAATTTTTACAGGAGTGTTCGGAGGAATTCTCAATGCCTTGGTTCTCGCTATTGTTACTGACCTTGTTCCCTTTGTGAGAAGAGGAACAGCGATGGGAGTGGTCATGTCGTCTTTTTCTGTGGCTTCCGTTTTGGGGGTTCCATTGGGGCTGACAATTGCTGACTATATGGGATGGAAATGGACTTTCTTTTTCATTGCCTCATTTTCTGTATTGATTTGGCTAGCAGCTTTAAAAGTTTTGCCTCATCTGGTTCCAGAAATGAAATCAGGTACTGCAAAGCAAGTGTTGAAAAGGTATCTTCGGATTGGAACAAAAGCTGATTATCTCAAGGCTTACTCACTGATCTTCCTAGCAGCAATGACAATGTTTATTTTGATTCCATTTCTTGCTCCTTATGCTGTCAGCAATATTGGGATTGAAACTCATCAAATCAAATATATGTATTTTTTTGGAGGAGCTGCGACAGTATTAACTGCAAGACTGTTTGGTAAACTTACTGATCGTCTTGGATCATTCAAGATGTATATGATTTTAGCATTGATTTCTATTGCTCCAGTTCTTCTGTATACAAATGCAGGACCTATGTCAGTCGTCTTTTATGTTTTGATGGGAATGTTTTTTATGACAATTGTTTCGGGAAGAATGATTCCTTGTATGACTTTAATTTCTTCTGTACCCGCTCAAGAAGATAGGGGGACATTCATGGGTCTTTTGAATTCTGTTCGTTCTCTTGGTTCTGCAACAGCTACACTCATTGGTGGTTTGATTATTGTTGAGACTAATCAAGGAATGAAGAATTTCGATATATCAGGTTATCTTTCCATAACTTTGGTCATTATAACCATCATCGTCGCAAGATTCATTGAAAGCAGTAAAAAATCAGCTGTTATCAGTTAAATTACTTCTCATCAGTTTTTGACCGAGTCCCAAAGCCAAGTTCTTATAAAGAATGGCTCCCATATCTGGTCTTTTTCGCATGATACTCTCAAGGGCCGAGAGAGTTAGGAAAGCTGTTTTGACTTTTCCTGTCGCCCTGGCCGTTACTGAGTGATTGTTTCCAGTCATGGCTGAAATCTCCCCAAGAATTTCACCTTGGCTAACTTGTCCAACTAAGACTTCATCCTGATAGACTTCGGCCATTCCATCGAGAACAAAATAGAGTGCATGAGGAAGATCATTTTGTTGGTAGATAAATTCGCCACCTTTGAATTCCTTGTAACTTAATATACTGGCCAGTAATCTTTCTTGTTCACCGTTGAATCCTTCGAACAATGAAACTTTTTCCATTGTTTCATAAACTTGAGGGAGAACTTCTTCTTTCATAAATGAGTTGATGACTTTGTCTGCGATAACTTGCATGCTTTCAGTTCCAAACTCAACATTTCCTACATTGAATGGAACCAGAAGTCGGGACATCTTAATAACGTCAACACGTTCTACTCCATCAAAGACCATGGCCGGGATATAGGCGGTCGGGATGAATTTTAACTCGATCAGAGTTCGTTGAAGACTTGGAGAGTGTGAATTGACATCAATTTCAATATATTGAACTCCCAGTTCCGGTGCAACATTCTTGATCAAATGATTGAATAGTGGGCGAATTGAATCTTCACGACTGGTTATAAGCTCAAAAATTCTGATACTTTTTTCAATGTCATCGTGGATATAACCAATCGCTCCTGCAACAGAACTTTCAGAAGTATTGGTGATGATATCTTCACTGGCCACAAGGTAATGAGCCTTTTTTGTAGAAAGCCTGAAAAATCCATATTGAAGTTTGACTGGGCCAAAAACTTCACAGTTCTTGATTCGTCCTCTTTCAATTCTAAGAAGTGCAGGGAGTTCGTTTGAGCTCCATTCTTTTATCTGATACTCTTGATCTTCTTGATAAGAAGGGGAACTGCTATCAATAATTATATCCGGCTCTATTCCTGTATTAGTCAAAGCTGTCTGGGCCAAAACTCTGGCCTCAGGAATGATACGTGGATTATTTTTTCTAAGACGAAGAGCTGGACCAAATGGCTTGTAGAAAAGAGCGATGCTCTCTCTGTTGATGAATTCATGCTTCATCGGCAAAAATCCAACAGGAACAAAACCATAGCTAGCCGATATCTTTTGTGAGAAGGGATGAACACAACGATTTTCAACGATGCCCACATGAAGTCTTTGACCAGCAAGTTCAAGTCGTTTTTCCATTAAAAGTTTTCCAATCCCTCTTCCTTTGGCCCTTGAACTGACCGCCAGTCGTCCGAATTCTCCAAGAAGGTCGCTATAGGCACCACTGGAAAGAACAACCGAAGCTGTGCCAAGGATCTCTCCTGTGTCGGTGTCCTCAGCCACGAGCATGATTGTGTCGTCATTGTAGACTGAATGTTTAAGGCCTTGCTCATCCATGAATCCAATATAGGGATAATCATCACTGTAGTTTTCATGAAAGATTTTTTTGATTGCAGTCACATCTTCTTCATTGGCCTCTCTGGCAATGACGTTTTGAAATTCAGTCTTTGTCATGGGAATTCCTTTTTGAAAGAAGAAACGTATTGGCTTCTTTGGCGACTTCGATAAACCATGCTGCTCCAGTTGCCAGAGCTTGCTCATCTACATCAAATTTAGATGAATGAGCAGGATGTCCTTGGAGTCCTTCTACTAAAGAGCCAAAGCGTATGTAAGCACCTTGAACGTGTTGAAGAAAGAAAGCAAAATCTTCTCCACCCATATTGGCAGTCCTGAGTGTCGTAATATTTTCTTCTCCCACCGCTAGGGCCGCAGCTCTTTTTGCGACTAAGGTCATTTCTTTCGAGTTTATCAGGGGAGGAGTGACCGGTGTGATTTTGATTTTGATATTAGCACCATGAAGTTGTCCAATGGCATAAGTGATTCTCTCCAATGAAGAGGCCAATCTGTCTCTGACTTCCTTTTCTTGAGAGCGAATGGTTCCTGTCAAACGAGCTTTTCCTGCAATAACGTTACATGCAGTTCCCGCATGAAATTCTCCAACCGTCAAAACAGATGGATGTGAAGGATCAATCTCACGAGAGACAATTGTCTGAATTGCAGTGACCAATAAACTTCCTACCACAACGGCATCAAGTGATTCATGTGGTCTTGCTCCATGGGCCTGTTGCCCATTGATTTCTATTTCAAAAATATCTGCAGAAGCATTAACAGCTCCTTCTGTTACCGCCAACATTCCAGGGTCATAATGACGATCAACATGTCCTCCAAAAATCAGAGCGACATTTTCCAGTATTCCGGCATCAACTAATTCTTTCGCACCTGTCGCTGTTTCTTCGGCAGGTTGCCAGATCAATCGAATGCCATGTTCAAGAGGCTCTCTTTTTGAAAGTATTTCTGCGGCACCCATCAACATCGCAGTGTGAGCATCGTGACCACAGGCATGCATGATCCCGTCATGGATAGAAGAAAAAGAAAGACCCGTTTCTTCATGAATGGGAAGTGCATCCGTATCGGCCCTTAATGCGATATAAGGCAAGCTTGGGTTCTTCCCTGGTAAGTCACAAATGACCGCAGTTTCACATAGACGATAAGGATTGAGACCAAGATCCATCAAATATTT
Source organism: Deltaproteobacteria bacterium (assembly GCA_006226755.1). Classification (GTDB taxonomy): domain Bacteria; phylum Bdellovibrionota; class Bacteriovoracia; order Bacteriovoracales; family Bacteriovoracaceae; genus M0603. The sequence continues at coordinate 7,583 of SBGE01000069.1, forward strand.
TTCAATCACTTCAGCAGTTCTCTTCTCGTTGCCGGAAAGTTCCGGATGCTGATGAATGTCGCGCCTAATGGCAACGATGCGATCGAACGTCTCAGATTGACGAAGTTTTTTGGCGTAGGTGCCCTTGTTTGATTCTCTCATATCCTTATTAAAGCTTGTCCCTTGAGATTCGTCCAAAGGCCGTACTACAAAAAAAGCTGATCCATCTCAGGTTTTACCTGATAAGTCCCTCAAATTTGGTAATAGAACTCTCGACAATCGAGATACTGTCCTTCCAGAAGTCTGGGGACTCAATATCTTGGTCAAGATGCTTTTTGATAAGATCTTCGGCCGTCATGGTTCCTGTGTCTCTAAGAATATTCTTATAGAGTTCAGGAAACTTTTCTCCATACTTGTCTTTTTGGGCATAGATTCCCAAACTGAACAGGTAACCAAAGAGATACGGATAATTATAAAAACCGATGCTCGAAATAGAGAAGTGGAGTTTACTGGCCCAGAACATTGGATCATATTCAACTAATGTTTCTTCATACCATTTGGCCCAAGCATCATTCATCAGAGTCTTGAGATCGTCAGCAGGGACATTTCTTTTGAATCTTTCTTCAACCAACATTTTTTCAAATTCATAACGAGCAGGAATGTTGATTAAAAGAGCACCGGCACTCTCTGCATCTTGCCAAAGAATGTTGAGCTTTTCTTCATCTGTTTGGCATTCTGAAAGAATGGCATCTCTTACAAGAGTTTCTGCAAAAATACTTGCCGTTTCTGCGAGTGTCATTGAGTAGCGAGTAGCAGTAAGAGGAAGATCTTTCATGACCCAATTGTGGTAAGCATGACCTAATTCGTGAGCAAGGGTTAGAACATTGCCCATGGTTCCCGTATAGGTCATGAAGACTCTTGGCTCTCTTAATTTTCCAAAGCCTCCGCAGTAAGCCCCTGGTGATCTTTTTGGAGTAGGAAGTGAATCGATCCATCTTTTCTCGGCCATCATTCTGGCAAATTCACCCATATCAGGGCTGAATTTATCAAAGGCCTTGGCAATAAGTTCAATTGCATCAGGAAAACTGATAGGTGCTGAGTCTGAGCCTTTGGCAGGACAAGGAGCTAGGATATCCCATGGTCCAAGCTTGTCGACACCTATTTTTTTTGCCATTCCTTTAAGTGCTCTTTGACCAACACTGCGAGTGTCATAGGCTGTGTCCATCATGGCACTCAATGTTTTTCTCGTAATACGACTTTGATGACAGGCCTTATCGAGGTAGTGAAGCTCTCTTTTTGATGAACGCGTTTTATTGATTTCGTTTCTCCAACCATTGATGGCGTTCAGTACTGCTGCAGCTGAGTCTTGATGAGTAGTCCAAGCATTGTTTATTCCAACCCAGGCATTTTTTCTAGCAACTCGGTCCGGTCCTCTTAGGATTGAACTCGCTTGAGCAAGTCCCATTTTTTCTCCGTCAACTTCAACAGCCATGTTACCGGCTATTTCATTATAGAGTTTTCCCCAAGCATGTAGCCCATCAACGGAAAGACCTGTGGCCAAAACTTCTTCTCTGGTTGAAAGAAGGAAATCATTTTCTTTTCTTGAGTGTACCCACATGAATTTTGTTTCGGCTACGCGATCATCATTGATAAATTCATTAAAAAAAGAATCGCTTGATCTGAGAATAAAAAGATCAAGTGGTGTCTGGGCCTTAGCAAGGTCAGACCAGATTCTTTGTGTTTTAGAAGATATTTCCTTTGCTTTTTTATGGTCGGCTTCAACACTTGTTTTGAAACTGGCATAGGCACTGATCAATTGGATGTTTTCAGAAATATCAAGACTCATTCTTGTCAATTTTCTTGCTGGCTCAATCCAATTGGTCATTTCAGATTCAGGACAACCGATGGCCTCTTCAAATTTGGCGGCTTCACTTGAGAATGTCAGAATTTCTCTTTCGAGATTTTCAAGATCCGTATTAAGTCTTGGGTCATCGAAATCAGCATAGACGTTACTGTTATCCCAAGTGATGTTTTGGTATTGATCAGACATGAGGCCTCCAAATAAAAAAGGGAAGGGCAAGCCTTCCCGTCATTCGGCCTCTATTGCAACTCGTTTGCCACTCTCTGACAAGCCCTTTCGAAAGTATTTGCGAAGGCCTGATCCTTTATGCACCGTTCGTGCAGCCCAAAGAGTGTTTTGGGCATGTTGTCAGTTGATTTCCAACCACCATTATCTCCTCCACGTCCGCCAGTCAGGGCCAGACCTTCTCCCAAAAGATCTTCTTTGTAGTCTTCATCAAGACTGTCGTTATTGATGATATTGGAAACGGAATATGTGATTTTCCAAGGAGTGGAGTCTCTTTTGATGGCATCAAAAGCTTTTGTGTTCCAATTGGAATGTGACTTTGTATCTTCTAGTTCTTCGAGAAGATCCTGAAGGTTATCTTTTGAAGGTTGTAGATAATAAACTTCAAAATCATAAAATTTCACTCTTGTGTCTTCAGTTGGCACAACAAATCCCATGTCCACATTGATGGCCATCCCATTCTCTGCGGAGTTTGAAACAGAATACGTTCTTTCTTCATCAGATGCCATTTTGATTTCTGCACCAAAGATTTCTCCAAATCCAGTTCCAACAGTACCTTCCATAGAAAGGGTGTCGGTAGTTGATCTGGAAATCGTTTTGCTTGTTGCGATATTGACTTCAGTCGCAAGATCGAGAGCATTGTTATAAGTAAAAGAAAGATAGTTGTGACCAGGAGCAAGTTCAGTTGCTTTGTTCATCAAATAACTTCTTCTTTGGATGTTCTTATAGGACTCGAGATTTCCTACTTGTATGTGATTTTGGTATTTGTTTGGGTTCACCACTCTTGCGATCATGTCATATTGTCTGATGACAGGACGAACATTGGTTTTGCTGAGTGAATAAAGTGATGGACCATTTTCCATGACATTATTGTTTTCATCGACAAACTTGTAAACGAATCCAGTGATGTCATATTTCAAAAAGATCAATTTCCCAACGGGTTTCATGACGAGATTGTCACCTTTGGAAGTGTGTTGAATCTCATTTGAATAAGTCTTCTTGATGGTAGTGGTTCTTGTTACTGACTGTGTGTTTGTAACTTTGTTTTTAACTGAGGCCATGCCCGACATTTTTATTGGTAGCGCTAAAGGAATCTGACCCTTTGCCGAGATGGCGTGAAGTCTAGCGCTACTTTCTTCTTTCGTTTCAGTATTAGTCATTGTCAAAACTTGATTAATATTGGTTTTGATCATTCTTGATAGTCCTCTTGCCGCGTTTAGAACGAACGCAGGAGGAAGAGCTGCAAAAGAGGCCAGTACGTTTTCAAGAGGAACCGGAGGTGGTCCTTCGATAATCCCAAGAAGCTCCATTTGGTCTTGTTTTACTGGTGTAATGTCCAATGGCTTGACCATAACTTTTCCTGCATAGGTTAAGTGGAAAAGATTGGAAGGACTCTGAAGCCAATTCGCTCCACGAGGATAGTTGAAGTTGATCAATTTACAATCAGAATTAAGCTTACAATTTACTGGTAACTGAATTGTGCCATAAGCTTTGCTTTCGCTAGACGTAAACGGTGTCGTAAAACTTTCGTTTTGATTAAATGTTTGTGGTTCAAAGTTTTCAGTGTCGAGTTTGGATCTTTGTCTCTTTCCGTCTTTAATGTATTGAAGATAAACATTTCCATTCAACTCGGCGATCATATCCAATGATTGAATTTCAGTAGGTGCAAAGAAGAATTTCGGAGTGAAGTTTTGTGGATCGAGATGTCCTTTTACAAAATCTCCCAGATTCATCAGTGTGAATTCATATCTATTGGCACCATTAGGCTGCTTCGAAACATATTGGAGAATAACACTTGGTCCTGACTTAGTAACCGTTGAAACAGCTTTGATTGGATAAGAATCCAAAACAGGATTTGAAGTTTTCACTTTTTTAATTTGAGCATCAGGCATACGAACAAAGAGTTCACCATTTTTTGCAAAGGCAACGTGAAGTTCAGCTCCTGCCTCAAAGGCGGAGTAGCTCTTGGTTGTGATTGGTGAACCAGTGCTATTATTCAATGTTCTTAGATTGCTCCATTTTGACTTGTTGGGATTACCTGTCGGGCGACCAGCATAAGTTTTGTATCGGATAATAGAAGTATTGTTTTTAGATTTGAAAAACAAATACATCTTTTCAGGTAATACAACTGACTGAGCAGGTGAACTTGAAGAGACGGCTTGATTTTCAAATGAATGACCAAAACCATCACAGTAACGAAGACCTAGCATGGTTGAATGAGTCAGCCAGTTGAATGTCAGACTGGTATCGCTTTCGCTTCTTTTGTCTCTTACTTCATGATTGAAATATAGATAATCACCACATTGATAAAACAACCATAGGTGATCAGCATAGAATTGCATGTGAAGATTGTTCATGTTCCAACTGGGGGTTGCTTTGTTTTCCTCAGCTGAAATTGTTGGACTGATAACAGTTCCCGCTACAACGGCCAATACGGCCATCACTCTCATAAGTCTTTTCATAGTCACTCTCTCCCAAATCTCTCTGGGCCGACGATATGAAGGATGGCGTCATTTCTCAAACTGATTGTAAAAAATATAAGGAATGACTAATTGCATATATTAGCTGGAGCTAATATTTTTCTTAAGCATTACTTCCTCACAATGATTTTTCAGGGACTTGAGTTAGATCAGCTGCTAAAGTATGGGATAGGTCATATTGACGGACCTCTAGGGAAATGATGAAAATCCTAGGGACTATAATAAAGATAAAAATGAATACGGGAGGACACTATGTCCAATAAAGAAAAACTCGCAAAAACAATGGAATTCCCACCAGAGACGGAACAACCAAATGTGTATCCGTTAACTTGGCATAGGGAAACTCAAAAGATGGAAGAGATTTGGGATGCTTCTCAAAAAGAGTATTGGGATCCGGCCAAACTTCCTTGGGATACCTTTGATGTAAGCCGTTACTCATGGGAAGAAAGAGAGTGTATCGCTTATTGGTTTACTATTCTTTCTGTGTTTGATGCTTCTGCACCTCCAGTCTTTGCAGAAGCTCTGATCAAGACTTATGAAGTTCATGAAGAAGATCCTGTGAGAAGATGTTTCTTTTCTGTACTTCGTGATGAGCAAAACCACGAGCAATTCTGTGGTCTCATGATTACTAAACTTCTTGAGCATCCAGACCCGCTTAAATATGAGCCAAAAACTGAAATTGGAAAGAAAGCTCAGAAAAATGCTAAATGGCTTTACTACAACGGTGGACGTTACTGGGATGGATATAAGAGAGCTGTTCCTAGGTACTCACTGGCCGTTCTTTTTTCATCATTTTTGATGGGAGAGATTGCTTCTTCAACAATTTTTCATCAAATGGCGAATGGTTGTGCCGAGCCTATCTTCCAAGAAGGCTTCAGAAACATTGGGCGTGATGAAGGACGTCATATGGCCATTTGTATGAGTCTAATGGAAAGAGACTATCCAAAAATGGATGTCGAAGAGAAGCCAATTATTACTAAGCAAATCAGAGCGGGATATCTCTTCCTCTCTGCCATCCTTTTTGAACCACCTGAAGAATTTTGGGATATCCCAGAAGACTTCATTGGAATTCAAAGAGAATGTGAAGAAATCTGTCGTGCTGCTGGATTCCATATCCCTACTTACGACGCTAAGAAAGAAAACTGGAGAAACGCTATTCTTAACCTAAAAGGCGTTCTCGATAAGTTCAATATCCCTTTCCCAGCGATTCCTGAAGTTGGAATTTCTGGTGAAGAGATCCGTGATGTGGATATGGACGACATTATCCCGGTTTTCTGATAGAGTTTTTGAAATTTCGAAGATCGAGGGGCGGTTTTTCCGCCCCTTTTTATTTATGCATGGAGTAACTGAATGAAGAAGGTGATACTTCAACCCTCTGGAAAAGAAATCGAAGTCGAAGACGGACAAACAATCCTCTCTGCTCTTGAGCAAGGTGGATATGCCCTTCCCAACAATTGCCGAGCAGGTGCCTGTGGTGAGTGTAAGGTTAAAGTTTGTGGAGGGGAAATCGAACAAGGTTTTATCTTGGACATGGCCCTTCCTCAGTCAGAACGAGAGCAAGGTTTTGGTCTCATGTGTATGGCGAAGGCCAAGACTGATGTTGTAGAAATTGAATGGGGAACAGCAGATGCTCTTCCAAAGCTTTTTCCACCTAAAGAGAACATGCCTTATATAGTCATGGAAAAAATGGAGGTGACTCCAACCATTGCAAAACTTCGTCTACGCTCTCTTGGAGAGCCTCTCCGGTTCTGGCCAGGTCAATATGTCACAATGGGTGATAAAGATCGCGGTGTCCCTGAACGTTGCTATTCAATAGCCAATATTCCCAACAATGAAGGTGAACTTGTTCTTTATATAACAAAAGTTCCTGATGGACAGACAAGTACTTGGGTTCACGAAAGCCTGAATGCTGGAGACAGGGTTAAAGTGAATGGTGCTTATGGAACATTCATCGGTGATCCTTCTGCTGAGACTCCTGTTCTTTGTTTAGCTGCTGGTTCAGGACTTGCTCCAATTGCTTCTCTTGCCAGTGGAGCCCTTATGAGAGGGGGATTCCGTTATCCAGCCACTATTCTTTTTTCTGCTAAAGATGAAAGCCACGTATTTGACCGTGGACTTTTCTCTTATCTTGAAACCAAATTCAGAAACTTTCGCTTCAATGTGACTTACACCAAACAAAAAGTTGAAGGGAAAAGTTTTGGACGAATTCCGGAGATTCTTCCAGAGAAGTATCCAGATCTATCAAATACCTCAATTTACATTGCCGGGAGTACTGAGTTTGTTGATGCTTGTACCGCTAAGGTAAAGGAACTTGGGGCGAAAGATGAGCTGATTTATACAGAAGGCTTCATTTCCCAGTAAAACCTTAAATTAACCTCAAGAAAGATTTTGTGGTGGACTAAGCTTTTGCCTAAAGATAGGTAAGGTCTACACAACTTATTCGAGAGGTATTCATGAAAAAAATGATGATGGTTTTTGCCCTTCTTTTTGCAACTCAAGGCTTTGCCCAAGAGTGCATGATAGGCGAAGTTAAAATGTTTGCTGGAAATTTTGCTCCACGTGGTTGGGCTAAACTAGATGGTCAGCTATTGCCAATTAGTTCAAATACGGCCCTTTTTTCAATTTTAGGAACACAGTTTGGTGGAGATGGAAGAACGACTTTTGCACTTCCTGATATGAGAGGACGTTCAGCTATTGGTGTGGGTCAAGGTCCTGGCCTTAGACCATTTTTTATCGGTGAAAGAGTCGGAGCTGAATCAGCTCAATTACTTCAGTCAAATATGCCAATTCAAGCAGGAAACGCTCACCTTACTCAACTTGTTGATACGGGTGAAACTGTTCAGGCCGGTAAGGCACGTGGAAATGGTGCTGTAGTAGAGATTCCTGTATTGGAAGAAACTCAAGTGTTGGTTCCATTTCAAATGAATGGTGGTTCTGTGCCTGTTAATATTAGACAGCCATCACTTGGATTGACTCATATAATTTGTCTAGTGGGTTATTTCCCATCTCGATCATAAAAAAATCCCCGCTTCGGCGGGGATTCATTTCACTGTAGATTTTCTCTGACCATTGTTTCAACTGCACTGATCTTATCAGGATCAACCGAGCCTTGGGCCATATCTGGCTTTCCGCCTCCGCGACCGCCGTTGGCATCAAGTACATCCTTCAGGATATTAGAACAGTTAATGTCTTTATTTCCTTTGAATGTTTTCAAAAAGACAGACGCTTTGTCGCCTTTAACAGATGTAATCAACACGACTCCCTTAGGGTTTTTGTCGATGAAGAGATCTCCAAGTTTTCTCAGATCACTTCCATCTGGAGCATTGACTGCTTTGAAGACCATGTCGCCTTTAAGACTTTCTGGATTGGCAAAGAGGTCTCCTGAGGCCTGGGCCTGAAGTTTTTCTTTGAGTTCATCGATCTCTTTTTGCTTATCTTTAAGATCTTTCATGAACTGTTCAACTCTACCAACGACATCGTCACCTTTGACTTTCAAAGTTGCTTCGAGATTGTCGAGAGTTTCCATTCTTTTTGAAACTCTATCAAAAGCTCCGTTACTGGCCACGGCTTCAATACGTCTAACACCTGCTGAAAGAGATGATTCAGAGATAATTGAGAATAGACCGATTTCAGAAGTATTTGAAACGTGAGTTCCTCCACAGAATTCAACGGAGAATCCTGGGATATCGATGACTCTAACTTCATCGCCGTATTTTTCTCCAAAGAGGGCCATGGCTCCCTTTTGCATTGCTTTGTCTTTTGACATGACTTCAGCGCAAACATCAGTCCCTTTGAGAATTTGTTCGTTCACAATTCTTTCGACTTTGCGAAGTTCACTTTTCTTGACGGCTTCAGGATGAGTGAAGTCAAAACGGAGTCTGTCTTGAGCAACAGCTGAACCAGCTTGCTTGATGTGGTCACCGAGAACTTCAATCAAAGCTGCTTGAAGAAGGTGAGTTGCCGTATGGTTTCTTGCCGTAAGGTTTCTTTGATGAGCGTTCACTTTAAGAGTGTAATGATGGTCAACATTTAAACCATCAGCATCCTTTGAGTAGTGAACAAAAAGTCCGTCGACAGGTTTTTGAGTATCGAGAATATTGGCGATAATCGAATCTCCACCGAGAATTTCTCCACTGTCACCAGCTTGACCACCGCCTTCTCCATAGAAGGGAGTTTTATCAAAAATCAAAGCATAGTATTCACCGATTTTTTCTTTGGCCAAGAGTTTGACTTCAGCAGTTAGAGATTTGTAGCCAAGAAATTCTGTCTCTCCGAACTTGTCTTTGAGATCATAGAAAACTTTTTGATTTTCTCCACTGGCAGAAAAATCTGAAGCTTTTCGGGATCTTTCTTTTTGCTCTTCCATACATTTTTCGAACCCATCTGTATCGAGTTTGAGGTTCTTTTCACGGAGGATGACTTCTGTAAGGTCCATCGGGAAACCGTAGGTGTCGTAGAGTTTAAAAGCAATTTCTCCAGAAAGAGTGTCGCCTTTTAGTCCTTTAAGTTCTTTGTTGAGAAGATCAAGACCAGTGGAGAGTGTTCTTCTGAAGTTTTCTTCTTCCAGCATAATGTATTTCTCAGCAAGAGAAGAGTTCCTCATATTTTCTGGATATTCTTCACCCAGGATTTCCCAAACTTGAGGAATCAATTTATGCATGGAAGGTTCAGTCAATCCAAGTTCTTCGAGTTGTCTTACCCCTCGTCGAATAATTCTTCTAAGAACGTATCCGCGTCCTTCGTTTGAAGGGATCACACCGTCAGTGATCAACATTGTTGCGGCACGAACGTGATCGGCCACAATTCTCATATTGGCGAGATGATTTTCGTATTTCTTTCCGGACATTCTCGACAATTCCTGAATGATAGGTTGGAAAAGGAGAGTCTCGTAGTTGTTGTAGTTTCCGGTCATGGCTGCAGCAATACGTTCGAGCCCGGCTCCAGTATCAACAGAAGGTTTCGGAAGGCTTCTTCTCTTAATCTGTCCGTCTTCCATATATTTTTCAAATTGCATGAAAACCAGGTTCCATATTTCTACATAGCGAACTTCATCGTTGAGAATGAGTTTTGAAGTGTCGGCATTCGGATCCGAATGTTCCGGTCCATGATCATAGAAAATTTCGGAACAAGGTCCACATGGTCCTGTATCTCCCATTTCCCAGAAATTGTCTTTGTCGCCAAGAAAGAAGATTCTCTCCCGAGGGACTCCTTCTTGTTGGTGCCAAATATCTGCAGCTTCTTGATCACTTTCGTGAACTGTTACATAAAGCTTGTCTTTGTCTATTCCAAGTTCTTTAGTGAGAAATTCCCATGCATAAGAAATAGCTTCTTTTTTGAAATAGTCCCCAAAAGAAAAATTTCCAAGCATTTCAAAAAAGGTATGGTGTCTCGCCGTAAAACCTACGTTCTCAAGGTCGTTATGCTTCCCACCTGCACGCACGCATTTTTGTACAGTCACAGCTCGTGGGTTAGCGGCCTTGGCAGCTCCAGTGAAGTAATCCTTGAACTGATTCATACCTGCATTGGCAAAAAGCAATGTAGGATCGTTCTGGGGAATCAAAGGAGAAGAGTCGATTTTCTCGTGTCCCTTTGAGATGAAAAATTCTGAAAATTTCGTTCGAATGTCACTGGCCTTCATAACTACCTCTAAGCGAAAATAAGACGACGTTTACTGTACCAGAAAAGACCTAAGCACCCAATATCCAATATCTTGAAAGTTGCCCTGCGCGAAGTGTCAATTTGGGGTGGCAGTTTTCAAATAGGCCCTTTTAAAATCGACAAATTTTTCAGGCATCAGGAAATTTTAATTATGCGCTCCAAGTTCACCAAATCTCAGGGAATCGTCACTATTTTCAGAGGCTAGCTGTAAGTGCTCAAAGGCCCGATTGCCAAATTTCTAGAATCAGCCAAAATGGCCGGATAGACGATCAACACAGAACGAAAGGAGGTTTTTAGACGCATTTTACAGTATTCGGGAAAGTTGTACGTCTGGTCTTTTCGGATACTGAGACGCCTTTTCATCAGAAAAGGTGGAGAGAAAACATGGAAACGAGGAAATTGAAATTGCAAATGGTGAACATTTCAATTTTTCTTGGAGTAATCTTCTTTGTTGGTTGTAACACTCAAGGAGAATTTTATGACAAGAAATTTTTGGAAGGGCTTGCCGAAAAAAACAGATTGAATTGGTGTTCAGTTGATACAACAGGAGTTGATGACCCTGTTTCACTATGTGAAAGTAGTGTTGGCTGTCAGGCCATGCTTGATATCAACTTGAACTATCTGGAATGTATCCCGGTCCTGAGTCCACTTCCAACTACGGATGATGGCGGGAGCGACGACACGACCAGCGGTGGTGGTGACACTGGTGGAGACGGAAGTGATTCCGGCAGTGATGACACAACCAGTGGTGGTGACGATTCTGGAGATGATGCTTCAGAAGACGAAGATGAGAGAAATATCTACGAAGATGCTGTGAATCCAGGACAGGAGTATCAGTATCTTTGTGAGAGAATTCTTCTTGAAAACCAGGAAGATGAATTTGACGATGAAGGGAACTTGATCGTTGAAGAAAAGATTCTGGTTTGTCATGTTCCTTCTGGAAATCCTGGCAATGCACACACTATTTGTGTGGGCAGACCTGGATGGGAAAATGGTCATAGTAAGCATGAGCTCGATCACGAGGGTGCTTGTAACGATCAAGATTTTTAATTACAGGGGAGGGGGTTTCACCCCTCCCTTTCTTAGCAAACCTGACTTGTATTTGATTGGTCTTCGATATAATTCGCTAACAGTTTTTTACTGTCGATGACACATCCGAGATGTTTGAGGACGTGAAAGACTCCGGCAACTTTTCGATCAATGAAGACTGTGTCTCCAGGAGGTCGACCAAGGTCGATATCAGAAGCGAGTTTTTGGCTCATTTGCATGGCCTTCTCGGGAATGTCTGAAATTCCCCAGTTGTAGGGGTATTGATTGAATGGTTCTGAAATCAGTTCACAGTATTCCCAAAGTGTATCTTGGTTTGTCGAGTTCTTCTTGGAGAGATAACCCATATCTTGAACTGTACCCAAAAATTTATCTCTGTCCCGATAAGCACAAGAAGTGATCAGATCTCGATAGTTTTTTGACTCACTATCGGAAGCATATTTAGTTGCTCCAAAATCAATCAGAATCCATTTCTTATAGTCAGGTGTAACCATGAAATTACCGAAGTGAGCATCGGTTTGAATCACTCCCCACTCATAAATCTCTTTGAGAAAAAGATCCATGAAGTTTGCTCCTAATTCATTTCTTGCAGCTTGGGGTAATGTCGTGATGCCTTCATCTCTAAGGGGAAGACCTTCCATCCAAGTCGTCGTTAAAACAGTATCTGTACAAAATTCTTCAATCACATCTGGAGTTAAGACCCAATCGATATCTTTGGTGAGTTCTGCATACCTCTTGGTTGCTTCAGCTTCATTTTTATAATCGGTTTCTTTGTAAAGCATCGCCTTGATTTCTTCAAAAACTAGAGACAGATCAACATCTTTAGGAAGCAGGTTCAGCATTTTGAGAAGCATTTTTAATGCCTTTACATCTTGTTCTATGGCCTTTTTTACTCCTTCATATTGAATTTTCATCGCGTACTTGGCACCGGTTTCTTTATCAATTGCGATATGAACTTGTCCAAGTGAAGCCGCAGCCACAGGATCACGTTGAATATCTAACTTTTCGTGCCACTCTTTTGGTACTTGGCCCTTAATTTGTTCCCAGTCTAAATAATATGTATGATTCTCGAGGGATTTCAGAACATTCCTGGCCTCTGGTGGAAGAAATTCTCCAGCGTGGAGGGAGAGCATCTGACCGGCCTTCATGATACTGCCCTTCATCAATCCCAGTTCGTGTACAATTTCGTCAACTTGACCTTCAAAACCTGCTTTAAGTTTTTCTTTTAAAGTTTTGTCTCCACTAAAAAGAAAGTTCTTTCCTGATTTGTAAGCAAGTTTAGCTATAGAAAATTGTCTGGATATAAAACCATTTTTAATTTTATCTATCT
>SBGE01000107.1 GCA_006226755.1 Deltaproteobacteria bacterium
ATCAATGGATGTGACACTTTCGCTTATGTTGACGACGCTCTAAGAAATGCTCATGCCGCAGTTAACCCAGAGTTTGGTAAAGATAAATTTGTAGATGTCATTACCAATGCCATGCCTTCTTACTTCCATATGAATCAAAGAAGTAATATGACCATCATCAATGCTCTTGTTGAACAAACCAAAACTTACAAGCAAATCCTTGCTGGTTTTGATGTCAACCAAAGAGCTGTTGTTACTGGAGAAGAAGACAACAAATGGCCAGAAAGTTTCCTTGAATAATTTTAAATTAATTATTTTTATCAGAGCCCGTCATTTTAGACGGGCTTTTTTTCGCCCTTCTCTTCAAATTGTTCTATAATTAACATGTGAAAGCCTTAGTTCTCTACCAAAGATTTTTCGATTACTTCTTCGAAAAGCAGAAGGATATTGCCGAACCTTGGCAGGTTCATGGTCACCTCTTGGTAACAATCACCACAGCTCCATTGATGTGGGCGTATGCTTTGATTCCTCTGTTTTATATGGAAGAATCTAAAACTCCTGCCTTGATTGGAATACTGGCCAGCTCATTTCACATTCTAAGCCCAATTCTCCTGAGACTCGGAATGCCCATATTCTTTGTTATGAACGTTATGATTGGTTCGGGCATAATACACCAGGCAACATTCAGTTATCACACAGGAGGCTTTCTAAGTAATATTCTTGTGTGGTTTGGAATTCTCCCCTTCCTTGGTGGGGTTATTGCTGGTCGAAAAGGAGCCATCTTCTGGTTCTTTACGACGCTTATAGTATCCGGATCTTTTTTGATTTCTCATCTTAATGGTTTCGAGTTTCCAAGTTTGCTATCAGATAGAGGAAAACTTTATTCTCATATTCTACTCGTGTTTGGACAAATCTATTTAAGTGGTGGGCTTCTTTGGGCGTTCATTTTACTAAGAGATCAAAATGAGGACATCCTCAATGAAAAGAATGGCAAAATTCAGAATCTACTAAGAATCGTTTGTCACGATATCTCAAACCCTCTTTTTATTGTTGAAAACAGACTTTTAAAAATCATAAAGGACAATCCTGATGACAATCTAAAAAAGACATACTGGGCAGCTAACAATATTAAAGAAGTTGTTAGAGATGTTCGTGATATGGCCAATTTTGACAAAACCAGGGTTTTGAAATTTAGCAATATTCCTATCAGAGAAATAATTGATCATATAGAAATGCTATTCGAGGAAATGCTATACACGAAAGAGATACATCTTAAAATTGATAAGAGACTTCGAGAAGAAGTTCTTATCAGAGCAAATGAACATAATGTAAGGAATCAGATTTTTCCAAACTTGATTTCAAATTGTATCAAATTTTCATTTCCAGGTAGCGAGATTTCTATTTCTCTTTCCGAACTCACAGAAAGAACGGTTCGTATCACCATCAAAGATGAAGGAATCGGTATCCCAAATGAGATCATGAAGGATATTTTTGAACCTACTGAAAAAAACTCCCGTATCGGAACTGCTGGAGAAAGAGGTACTGGGTTTGGTCTTCCAATTGTGAAAAAAGCTTTTGAGGAGATCGGTGGCACCATCTTCATTGAGAGTGAAGCCACCTATCCAGATCGTGGTCACGGAACTCTTTATATACTCGAGTTCAATAGAGCGTGACCTTTACTTGAAATAAACTTCAGGGTGATACCAACATCTAGGTCTTGCACCTCTGGCATCATCGTATCCATTTTCAGCGCGATAGCATGCACCGATTTTCGGATCAACATCATCAAAATTCTTTTCCCTATCAACTTCACAGTTTGCACCTGAAACATAGGTATCAAGTCTACATTGTGGGCGTGGGTGCTTGTATTCAGTCATTGGAACTTGGAAACGATCCTGCTCACCAATTCGTGGTGGCTCCCAACCAGTTTTAAGTGAAGCAAAAACTTTACCTACAGAGTAACCTGCCAAAACAATTCTCACACAAATATCGTCTTTACATTTTTTTCGAGCATCTTCAAAAGATTCTTCATCAGACATTGAATTCACTAGTTTGGTTTCTTCAGTATCCGCAAACATTTTTGGCAAACATTTGGTAGCTGCAAAGTAATCAGCTTGCCCTTCTGCCGAGGACCAAGATCTTAAAGATGAACTTCCTCTGAATTGCTTTGGGGCTCCTCCGAACTGATGTCCAATCTCATGACAGATTATCAGCATCAATCCATCTTTAGACATTTCAGGGTGTCTGGCCATCCCACCAAGCAAACTAATCACAGGGTTATTATGATCATCTCGAGTCGCATGAGCATTTACCCGATCGTTTTCCCACTCACCATCAATGATAAGTTTTTTACCATATTTCTTTTTTACAATTGGGCCATAAACATCAAGAGCTCTTTTGATCACTTGATCAAACTCAGCTTTGCTCATATTGGCGCTTTTAGTTTTGTGAGAAAACTTCAGATCATTTTCAGGAAAACAACCATTGTCAGCGAAGGCCATATTTGCGCCAAGCGCGAATACCAAACCTAAAATCATTTTCTTCCCCATATGTTCCTCCCTAAATCCTTCATCAGAATACCAAGAGATTGATACTACTCACAGGGCCCGCTGAAGATGATTTAAATCACTTTTTAATGAGTTCAAAATCTCATTTTGCAAAGATATAGATCAAATACAAAGAATTTAGCAGTAGATACAAATGCCTCGTAAAAGATACTTTCGCAAAACCAGAGACAATTGGAGGTCTTATGAAAACTTTTAAATCTATAGCTGCTCTAGTCCTAATGCTTATTGGATTCGGAGCATATGCGTCAACTCCGGTACTCACTATGGTACCAATCGATCATGTTTACTCACCAAAAGGGTTTGATTCTAATGACTCAGCAGAGATCATCGTGACTGGTTTTCTTCCAAACCTTTGCCACAAATCGCCTCAGACCAAGGTTGTTGTAAAAGACAAGAAAATCGAAATTCAAGTAACTTCACTTTACTACGAACCAAGCAATCCATTCTGTCCTGAAATGATTGTTCCTTTCGTTAAAGCTGTAGATGTTGGGCTTCTCGATAAAGGTTTCTATGACGTAGTCGTCAATGGAAAATCAGTTTTCGAGAAAAAATCTTCTATCCTAATTAATGAAGCCAGCTCTGATGCGGTTGATGATTTTACCTATGCAAACGTTGAGTATGTTGAAAAACAACTAGGAAGCAGAGAAATTAAACTTAGAGGATACAACCCAAGTGATTGTTTCGTTCTTGATGAAATTGCCGTAGCAGACAACGGAAAAGATACCTTTTCAATTCTTCCAAAAATGAAGCAGATCTCTGATTTCTGCCCTATGAAGATGGTACCTTTTTCATATGAAATGGAAGTGCCAAGCAACCTAAGTGAAGCGAAAGTATTACTTCACGTGAGAGTCATGGATGGAAAATCTGTAAACTCCATCTTTAACAATAAGGTTGTTGACCACGAATAACACGCGGTACGGATACCCGAAATGCCTTCAAAAGACCCCCGGAAACGGGGGTTTTTTAATTGTCAGGATGACATGAATGCCAGCGGAGGCAGGAGCCGAGAGCCGGCAAAACGAATTTTCAAACA
>SBGE01000235.1 GCA_006226755.1 Deltaproteobacteria bacterium
AAAAATCAAAGTACCAATGATGAAAGAACCATCACAGGAAGTATTGAAGCCAAGTACGACAACTTTCAAAAAAGTACATTCAAAACAAGTTTGACCTATGCCTACAGTATGTATCGAGCAGATGAAAACCTAAGCATGGAGAAGTTATCAAATTTTTATTCCATCCAACCAAGTTACATCTATACACTTAAGCGTGGAATCATAACCTACCGAGCTCCTCTTAATATCACGCAATCAATTTCAGAGGGAAATCTTTATTCCTATGGGTTTGGAGTTTCTTATTCTCCATTCATCAAAAATAAATACTGGGGCTTAAGTTATAGTTTGGATTTTTCCAGATCTGAAGAAGGCGCCTCATATCCAAAAAGCGCAAACTATTCTTTAGGTGCAACCAATAACTCAAGCTTTGATGATCAAAATTCTCTCTTCACAACATTCAGTTATACTTCAAACAGCAACACTCTTGAGAGCTTGATTTATAGTTCATACTCACTGAATTTCAGCTACACACTGACATTAAAAAAAATAAGAGGTCTTTCGCTGAACCTCTCGTTGGGCTACGAGTCAACAAAATATAAAACAAAAGATCAGCCTATTCTTAGTACTGAAGTGATTGGCGGAATGAGTTATAGCTTCTAGATATGGAGTAAAAATGCTAAAAATGGCCAAAATCAGAGGTAGATTATGAGTCAGTTAAGTAAGTTATCAGATAGAGCATTGCTCGTTATTTTGGATGGTTTCGGTATCAATCCAAATGAAAACAAAAATGCCATCAAAGACGCCAATACTCCAAATCTTGATAAGGCCTTTTCAACTTTTCCATTTACTACTATTGTGGCCGGTGGAGAAAAAGTAGGTCTTCCAAATGGAGTAGCTGGAAACTCCGAAGTCGGACATATGAACCTTGGAGCAGGAAAGCCTGTCAGACAAGATTTGGTTCGTATCAATGAATCTATCGATAATGGAAGTTTCTCAACTCTTCCAAGACTTGTAGAACTTTCTGAAACCGCCAAAAAGAATACCAATAGAATTCACATCATGGGGCTTCTTTCCGACGGTGGAGTACATTCTCATATTGATCACATTAAGGAAGCTATAAATTCTCTTCAGGCCAAGGGAAATGAAGTCTACTTTCACGCTTTCATGGATGGTAGAGATACCGCTCCAGATGTCGGTGAAAAATACATTATTGAACTTCAAAAAATTGAAGGTCTTCACTTTGCTTCCATGCAAGGTCGAAGCATTGGGATGGACCGAGACCGTAGATGGGAAAAAATTGAACACGCTTACAATACAATGCTTGGTTTAGGAACTCTTACTGATCTTTCCCCAAGAGATTGGTTGAAATCAGAGTATGATAAAAAAATCCTCGATGAATTCATTACACCTGTTTTATTCAACAAAGATTTTGCCATCAAAGAAGGAGATTGTTGCTTCTTCATGAATTTTCGACCAGACAGAGCAATTCAAATTACAACTGCGTTCAACTATCCCGAGTTTCATGAATTTAAAAGACCATTCATTCCACCATACTTTCTTTGCATGACTCCTTACATTCCAGATGAGATGGAGCTCCCTCTTCTTTTTGATAAGGAAAAGATAAAGGGAACAATGAGTGAATATCTTTCAAAAATCGGCAAACATCAGTTCAAGATTGCTGAAACAGAAAAATATGCTCACGTGACTTATTTCTTCAATGGAGGTGAAAAGAAGGCCTTCTCTGGTGAAGAACAGGTCCTGGTTCCCTCCCCAAAGGAAGTCAGTACTTATGACCAAAAACCAGAAATGAGTGCAAGATCTGTGACTGAAAAACTTTTGGCTGCACTGGATGACGCGAGCTATTCATTTTATTTGGTCAATTTCGCCAATTCAGATATGGTGGGTCACACAGGAAAATATGAAGCTGCAATTAAGGCCATTGAGGTTCTTGATGAGTGTATGGCAAAGGTCATTGAGAAGTGTAATCAAAATAATGTCGCTCTCCTCATTACGGCTGACCATGGCAACAGTGACCAAATGGTTTATGATGATGGGACACCACATACAAGTCACACAGGAGCCCCTGTTCCTTTCTGTGTTGTGCACCCATCACTTGAAAACAAGAAGTTTGAACAAAGGGTGAAAGATCCAGCACTGATGGATGTTGCCCCAACAATATTGACCATGATGGGTATTGAGTTACCAAAAGAATTTACCGGACAATCAGTTTTTTAAGACAGGAGTCATAGATGTCTGAAGCAAATAAAGAAATCAAATCTCTAGCCGTACTTTGTAGTGGAGGCGATAGCCCTGGAATGAACTGTGCGATTCGAGCTGTAGTTCGAACAGCCCTTGGTAGAGGTCTAGATGTTTATGGGATAAAAAGAGGATATGCTGGTTTGCTGGAAGGTGAGTTTGAAAAAATGAATGCTTCTTCAGTTGGAAATATTATTCAACACGGTGGAACCATTCTTCAAACTTCAAGATGTCTGGATTTCCATCAAGCAGAAACGCGAAAAGAAGCTTTCCATATTTTAAAAAGGAAAAAAATTGATGCTCTTGTCGTCATTGGAGGAAATGGTTCTTTTAATGGCGCATGGGAACTCCATAATGAACATGGTATTCCTGTCGCCGGTATTCCTGGGACAATTGATAATGACATCACGGGAACAGATTATACTGTTGGATTTGATACTGCTGTTCAAACAGCTGTTGAAGCTGTCGATAAAATCAGAGACACTGCATCTTCGCACGCTCGAACTTTCATCGTTGAGGTAATGGGAAGAAAATCTTCCGCGATTGCTCTTCACGTCGGTGTTTGTACTGGTGCCGAAAACATTATTCTTCCTACAAAAGATGATTCCGATATCGACTTTGCTGCCATTGCTGGAGATATCCAAAGAGGTATTAAGAGAGGAAAAAATTCTTCCATCATCATTGCGGCTGAAGGAGAAACTCCAGGAGTCAGTCATAGGATCCAAACTGTTCTAAGAGATGAATACAAAATTGATGCTCACGTTTGTATCCTTGGCCATATCCAAAGGGGGGGCAACCCTTCTTCTCTTGATCGTTTCCTTGCCTCAAGAATGGGGTGGGTAGCAGTCGATGGTCTGCTTAACGGAGAGAAAGCTTTTGCAACTTGCTTCATCAAAGGTGAAGTTGAGACTCTTGCTCTAGATAAATGTCTTGAGAAAAGAAATGAGTACCGCCCCTATTACGAAGGTCTAGCAAAGGCCCTTTCAATTTGATTTCGAGGTGGGATGTAAACCACCTGCCTCGACTCTATTAACTCTTCCAAGGGTAATTGAAAAAATCCCATCGGGGTTTGAATCCAACGAGAAGTAATCCAAATTTTTCCATTCTCACTACATTGAGGTTTTGAAGCTTTCGGAACCCAAGGGATGAGTGCACCTCCAGGGAAAACTCTCCCACTAGAAAAGCAGTTTTCTAAAGATTTAAGTGGAATCCATCCCAATAATGCCCAGTAGAGAATCAAAAGAGGTAGCTCCAAAAAATTAAGATCATCATCTTTTTCAATTTTTTGAATAGGATCAATCCCCAACACAAAGCGGTTCAAGGGCAGAACATTTTCTTGCTGCCGACTTAAAAATTGTATTTTCTCTTTAACAGTTCTTGCCCTATTCCCAAGACCTACAATCTCAAGCCCAGGTATTCCTTTTGTGGAGTATCCAAAGAGATACATATATTTAATATTCTCTCCGGAAGGAATTACTCCAACCAATCGCTCTTCTGCCATAAACTCTCCTTGTCCTAATAAGGGCAAGCAGATTGGTTATTAAGGCCATCAATGTTTTTGAATTTATTTGGTTAAGTGAGAGTTGCCTTCAAATAAATCTTTATCCAAATCAAGATTTAATTTTCCAAAATAACAATTGAGAGTTTCTTTCTCATTATTAAAAAGACGGGAATGATGTGTAACTTCAAGATCCTTGGCAAAGAAGGCCTGAAGTTTTTTACAGGAATTTTCAGGAGATTCGCAGTACTTGCGTGTTTGTTTGGTTTCACAACTTAAAGAGAGGTTGGCACTGTTTCCATACTGACAAACAACCTTCTTCTCACCTTTATCAATGAAACCTCTTAAGAATGATTTACCATTTTGAGTATGTTTGGCACAAAAGTCGTTCACTTTTACAAGACGTCCCATACAATCCAAGGCGACCATTCCCTTGGCCTCAATCAACAAGTTATCGGCAAACCCCATAGCCTCGCAAACTTCTTTGTAGGATGAATTTTTTCTGATTTGTTTGGAAACTTTGAACTCCATGACCTTGGCCTGTGCAGCCAGGGCCATGAAGATTGAAAAGAAAAATACGTAGAGTCCTTTCTTGTAATCCACCTTACTCCTTAGGCAGGGAAGAGACCTCTCAGTCTCATGGCTCTTTCAAGCCTTCTTAGAGCTCCAATCATGGCCGCTCTTTTCATATCGACATTGTATGTCTTGGAACATTCGTAAACATTCTCAAATGCGTCTTTAAGAATATCATGAAGTTTTCCATTAATCTGATCAAGATCCCAGAAAAAGTTCTGAAGTCCTTGAACCCACTCAAAATAAGAAACAATCACACCACCAGCGTTACAAAGAATATCTGGAATGATGAATGAACCATTTTCAGTAAGGATATCAATCGCGCCACGTGAACAAGGTCCGTTGGCACCTTCAGCAACAATTTTTGCTTTTACTTCACCAGCGTTCTCTTCAGTGATAACACCATCGATTGCAGCTGGAATAAGAACATCACATGGACAAGTAAGAAGTTGTTCATTGGTGATATGCTCAACTCCTGGAGCATCGTAATCTTTAAGAAATCTTCTATCTTTTACCCAATCAACACATTCTTTGATGTCCAATCCACTTTCTTTATAAATCGCACCTGAAACATCAGAGATCGCAACAATACGTGCACCCTGAGCAGCAAGATCTTCTGCAGCTGGGACACCCACTTTACCAAAACCGTGAATAGCTACCGCTGTTTTTGAATTGATTTCCATTCCAAGTTTTTTAGCGGCAAAGTTAATACAGTAAGCAACCCCTTTACCGGTTGATTCAGCTCGACCTAGAGATCCACCAACAGAAATTGGTTTACCTGTTACAACACCCGGAACGGTATAACCTTTTAGCTGCGAGTATGTATCCATGAACCATGCCATAGTCTGGCCATCAGTTCCGATATCTGGTGCAGGAATATCAATACTTGGACCAACAATCATATTGATCTCGGTAGCGTATCTTCTGGTAAGAGCTTGAAGCTCTTGTCTTGAAAGTTCATTTGGATCTACGCTGATTCCACCCTTGGCTCCACCAAGTGGTAGACCAACCAGGGCACACTTAAATGTCATCAACATAGCAAGTGCAGCTGTTTCAGAAAGATCCACTTTAGGGTGAAAACGAATCCCGCCCTTACCTGGACCAATAGTCATATTATGTTGAACTCTATAACCCATAAAAGTTTTAACTGTTCCATCGTCTAGTCTGATAGGAACAGAAACTGTAAGGGCCCTCTTTGGGTATTTTAATCTTTCAGCAATGTTTGGATCGAGGCCCATTGTTCCTGCGGCGCGTTCCAACTGATCAAAAGCATCCTTGAACAAAGGACTATCAAAAAGACTCATAGCTCACTCCCGATGACGGTCTTATAGACTTAAAAGTGCGGCTAACTTAAACCAGTACAATCAAATTGTAAGCCTTTTTTAAGGAGATATGAATGAATTTCCTGAGATTTAATAGCGGTGCGCCATCAATAAAATGGGAGTATTAGAAAGGAGTGTGAAAGAAAAACTCAAGTCGCTTATCTACGGACTCATCTGTATCAAACATCACTTTATCTGCTTCTTGATTTGATGAAATCCTGGCCGTGATTTTCTCTGTCAGCTTCTTATCTACGTGGGCCAGGTAACGACCTTCATTTGCGTTGTAATCAATACCAGCTGTAACACCAATATCTTTTAACTCTTTTCTCATCTGAACGTTGACTTCACCTGTAGCTTTAATAGTAGCGTGTGTATCAACCCAAGGGTTTTCAACTCTAGCAATGGCGCGTCCTTGAAGTAGTCTTGCTTTAAATTTAATTTTAACTTTTTGAGAGATACCCACTTCTGTATTAGGTCTTAAAGTTTGGTGAACCTGACCAACTGTATGAAGAGTAGATCCTTCTTCAGAGTTCTTAATCTCTCCAGCAAGTCTTTTATCAAAATACTTGAGAAGCCATTTGTTAAGAAAAGCCTTTTTTGCAGCAACGTCCGGAGTATTATAAAGACCAGTTGATTTCAAATTCCAGTTCTGGGCATACTCTTCAGTTTTTTCCCAACTTGCAATATTGGCCCTGATACTAGCAAGCACTCCACTATTATCTTCAACCAATAAATTTTGTAACCAAATTCTGTTCTCAATAGGGACCGGCTCAATCTCAGTATCTGGTATAAAGTTAGCAGGCGCTCTACCAAGGGTGTTTGATTTTTCAATCTCTAAAAGAGCATTAAGAGAATCTTGTTCTGTTACAAAATCCCCTCTTTGAGTGACATAGTCCTGGGCCAAAGAAACCTGGGCGAGCGAAAAGAGAATTGAAGCCAAAAGCATCCACACAAGTGGAAGACTTGATGGCATCTGACTAAATTTTCTACAATTTTCACTCTTCATAAACCACTTAACCCTCTGAAATTACAATATTCAGAGGCTCCTATACAATACTAAATGCATGCAGCGTGCCAAAACAATGAAGGGAAAATTACCGCCCCCAAAGACGAGGGCGGAAAAAATTAAGAGTCTAGAACTTCAGACGTTTCTTTAACCAGGGCCTTGATCGCTTTGAGTGTTTCTGGATCAAGATCGAGATCTTTGGTCTTTGAGTTCATGGCCTTTAAAAAGGCATTGGCAGT
This sequence comes from Deltaproteobacteria bacterium, assembly GCA_006226755.1. Classification (GTDB taxonomy): domain Bacteria; phylum Bdellovibrionota; class Bacteriovoracia; order Bacteriovoracales; family Bacteriovoracaceae; genus M0603. The sequence goes on from SBGE01000235.1 coordinate 6,874, forward strand.
CAACCCTGGAGGAAGGGCCGGCTTCTTTTTAGATACTTTTTTCTTTCTACCTGGATTCACCACCGGACCATTCTTGAGAACATTTCTAAGATGGCTTCTTTTTGTTAGTTCACCTGAAAGTATCTTGTCTTGAACTTCTGTTCGAAGCTTTCCTTTATCCAGAGCGTCCCACTCTAGAAGAACATACTTTTCAATATTATGAACTTTAGCCGCTTCTTTGATTTTCTTTGGGAGTCTAGCGATCATCAATGAACGGTGTACTTCTGATTTTGATATTCCTAAAGCTTCAGTGATTTTTCTTTCACTTGCCTTGGTGGCCTTCTGATAGTTTAAGATTCCATCAGCTTTATCTATATAATGAAGAGCTTCTCTGGCTGAGTTTTCAGAAAACTGAATGGCCATTAATTCTTCTTCAGTCTTACCTTCAAGAACAAAACATGGCGCTTTTTCCATACTGATGGAAGTCATCGCTCTGAATCGTCTCTCTCCACAAATCAAAGTAAACTTTGGTCCATTTCTGTGCACAACAAGTGGTTGAATCAAACCGTTTGTCTTGATGTTGGCAGCAAGCTCTTTGATTGAATTGTCATTGAACTTGGTTCTCACCTGCTCTTTGACAACAACGTCTTTGAGCTCAACTTCTACAAGCCGTGCTCCTTTCAATAATTTTTCGTCTGCGTTTTTAAAAAGGTCTTTTCCGAGTTTTTCCGAAAGATCGATCGTCTTTCTTTTTCTTTTTGAGGTACGGGGTGCAAATTCTTTTGCCATATATGTTCTCCACTTCCTTATGAAAATTCTTCAAAAGTGCCCCGCCAATGAAGAATCATTCCATGACGAGGCAAATTTAAAAGGCAAGGGATCATCCATAATTCCTTACAAACCTATTTTAATTTTAGAGATCTAAAGACTCCCAAAGCTTGGCATAGTCTTGAGCACCTTTTGTATTTTCTCCCATGGCAAAAACTGGTTTACCAAGTGAGATTGACTCCTGCATTTGAACCAGGTTTCTGATTGGAGGAGTGATGCTGAAACTTTGCGAAAGCTCTGACATTCTTTGTTTTTCAATTTTTCTTCTCAGGTTGACCATTGAAGGAATGATTGAAAACTCGAGATCAGAATTCTCAGTGTCCTTGATGATTTCAAAAGTATCCATCAACTCCTCGAGACCGTCGATTGAGTAGTCTTGGGCCTGAGTAGGAATAAGAATTCTATTTGAAGCAACGAGGGCCATGATTAGTTCATCACCAAGCATTGGAGGAGTATCGATGACAACATAATCAAAGTCTTCAACTGCTTTTTGAAGTCTGATTCTCATGAGTCTCTCTTTTCTTCCGGCGTTTTTTCTGATTTCACCTTCAGAGAGAATCAAAAGCTTGGCCAAGTTTGCCAAGTGACGACTTGAAGGAATGACTGAAACGTTATCAAACATTTCCAATTCACCTTCAGCTGGAACGACTACGTCTTCCAAATCCACATCCCCGATTAACCACTCAGGGATCAATGTTCTTTGAATGTGCACACCAAGTGTGCTGCTCAGATTGGCCTGTGAATCGAGATCGACTGCAAGGACACGATGCCCTTTGTTGGCCAAGTGACAGATCAGTTGGTAGCACTGCATTGTTTTACCAACTCCGCCCTTATTATTGGCGACTGTGATGACTTCCATGAATCACTCCTTTTGAGGGCTAAATCCCTTTAAGCCCGTAGCTAAAAATAGCTAACCTATTATAAATGGTAGGACCAATGAGACAGGTCGTCAAAAAAAATTCACACCTTTTTTTTGTGCGGGGCCCTGCAACAAAACTTGTCCAAAATCAAAGACTGTGGACAAGAGTTCGTGCATGCTTTACTAATCAGTGATTAGAAAAATTTAAAGGAATTTCCATGATCAAATCAATGAACGTTCAAGAGCTGAAAGCCAAGATGGATGCGGGTGATAAGATTGTTCTCGTCGACTGTCGTGAACAAGAAGAGTGGGATGAGTCCCGAATTCCGGGAGCCATTTTCATACCTCTTTCGACTTTTCAGGAAAACTTCAATCAACTTGATCCAGAGGCCGAGATCATCATGCAATGTCGCTCAGGAAGAAGAAGTTTGACGGCATGTCAGATTCTTCAAGAAAACGATTACGAAGATCTCACCAACCTTGAAGGTGGAATTCTTGATTGGATAGACCAAGGTTACGAGGTCATCAAGGACTAGAATGCTCGATCTTTTTAAAAATAAACAAGATGATTTTCTTCCAGATGTAACAGAAGAACAGCTTAATGACGAAAAAGTTATTGAGGAAATCTGGAAACTAAAAGAAAAGCTAGCTGATCAACTTGTCATACTTGGTCACCATTATCAGCAAGACGATGTTATTCAGTTTGCTGACATTACTGGTGACTCACTCAAGCTTGCCAGAGAAGCTGCCAAACTCGACAAGAAATACATTCTCTTCTGTGGTGTACATTTCATGGCAGAGACGGCTGATATGCTCTCCTCAGAAGAGCAAGTTGTCATTCTACCGGATTTGAATGCCGGATGCTCCATGGCAGACATGGCCAATAGAGAACAAATCGACAAAGCATGGGCTTGGTTGAATCAACACACCGAAGACAAAATTGTCCCGGTTACCTACATCAATTGTGATGCTCATTTAAAAGCATTCGTTGGAGATAACGATGGTTCGATCTGCACTTCTTCTAATGCAGAAAAAATTATCGAATGGGCACTCTCCCGCGGACAGAAATTAATGTTTTTCCCAGACCAACACTTGGGTAGAAACACATGCTTCAAAATGGGCATCCCACTGGAAGAGATGGTGGTTTATAACCCCAATATGCAATACGGCGGCTTAACTCCAGAACAAGTTAAAAACGCAAAAGTTATCCTTTGGTACGGTTATTGCTCCGTTCATCAAGGGTTTACAGTTGAACACATTCAGGCACTCAGGAAAGACTCACCAGAAACAAAAATCATTGTGCACCCAGAGTGTAACTTTGATGTCTGGAAAAATGCAGACGATGCAGGATCAACGTCTTACATCATTGACGCAATTGAAAAAGCTCCCGCGGGCTCGAAGATTGCGGTAGGAACCGAGATCAACCTTGTCAATCGTTTGAATGCCAAATATCCTGATAAAAACATAACCAGTCTTTCACCGTATCAGTGCTTGTGCACGACCATGTACCGAGTGAGGCCACGATGGCTTCTCTCATCCTTAAGGGCCATCGACAGGAGTCACCCCATAAATGTAATCAAAGTCCCTAAGGATATCGCAGCGTCTGGTCTCAAAGCCCTGGACAGAATGCTGGACATCTCGTGAGGTGACCATGATCTATGCCGACTACAATGGAAGTGCGCCAGTCTGTAATGACGTCAAAGAATACTTGAAGCAAAGACTGGATGAAGGCCCTTACGCTAATCCCAATGCTATTCATTTTATGGGACAAAAAGTTCTGATGGGTATGGATAATGCGAGAAGCGTTTGTGCAAAATTTCTAGGTGCCAAATTTTCTCAAGTCATTTTCAATTCAGGAGCAACCGAAGGTTGTTCACAGATTCATCATTCAGTTCTTGGTTGTGGTGCTAAAGACGAGAAGAACCTGATTGTCACGACTGGGATTGAGCATTCTGCCATTAGAAAGACAGCAGAATGGTACGCAGAAAATAGAGGTTATGAAATCATCACGATTCCGACCAATCCGAATGGAATCATCGACCTGACTGAATTTGAAAAAGTCATAAAAGACAAACATCAAAACATTGCACTTGTTTCAATTATGGCAGCTAACAATGAAACAGGAGTTATCGAACCTTTCAAAGAAGTCTCAAAGCTTTGTCAGGAATACGGTGTCACAAACTTTTGCGATACCACTCAATACATTGGAAAAATGCCGTTCAATTTCAATGAAACAGGAATGGATTATGCCATCATGTCAGGACACAAGATTGGAGCACTGACTGGAACAGGAATCCTCCTTGCGAAGGATAAAACAACTTTGAAACCGCTCATTATCGGTGGTGGACAGGAAAAAGGTCTTCGCGGCGGAACTCAAAACTATATTGGAAATGAAACTTTGGCCGTCGCTATGGACTCTGTTTCAAAATTCTTTGACAGAATTCCTGAACTCACTAAAAAACGAGAGGAATTTGAGCAAAAAGTTAAAGAAAAATACCCGAGTGCTGTGATTCTTGGAGAAGGTGCTCCAAGGCTTGCAACCTCAACTTATATTGCACTTCCAGGAGTACATGGTCAGGCCGTGCAAATTGAACTGGAAAGCATGGGTATTTTCGTTACAACTTCTTCTGCTTGTTCTGACAATGAACCAGTTACCAGCAAAGTTCTCAAGGCCATGGGAGTAACCGACGATGTTGGTCGTGGAGTGGTCAGAATCTCAGTAGGACTTTGTTCCCCGGTTGAAGTTTATGATAAAATTTACGAAGCTTTAATAAAGGCTTATGACAAATTAAGCCAAATAAAAAGTTACTAATTAAGTACTTAAGGCTTCATGAATAAAACAACTCTTCTACTGATCATTTTGATCTTTTTAGGTTCCTGTACTTTCAATCAGGTTCCTACAAAAGTGCTTTCTCTTCCAGAATATAAATCTGAAGAAATCAAAGATGAAGTTGTCAAAATTGTCATCTCTTCAACCCAAAATTTTAATGGTCAACTCAAAAGCCAGACAATTGAAATCCCAAAACAGGGAAAGATTCCAGAGCTTGAAATCGGTGGAATCAACCTTCTTTCTTCCTATATAAGAATCCTACGAAAAGTTCATGGTGACTCTCTGATTCTTCTCGATGCAGGAGATCTCTTCAACGAGAACTCTCCAGAAGACATTCCCAGAACAATCAGGGCCTACAAAGAGCTAGGTTATGATGGAATCAATCTGACAGACAGAGAACTGAAAATTCTTGAAAACATGAAACATAATATTGAAGATCTTCCCTTTCTTACGTCCAACATCCTTGACTTGAAAACATTGAAGCCAACATCTCTTCATGGAAGTCTTCCGTACAAAATCATCAACATCTCTAATATCCAAGTTGGAATCATATCAGTCACTCCATTCAAGGCAATTGAAGACAAAAAAGATGATTTCAAAACGGGACTTTATTTTGAAGATCCCGTTCTCAGCTTTCTGAAGGCACGTAAAGAACTTAAATCAAAGGGTGTAAATCTGTTGGTTTTGATGATTTCAGAAAAGAATATCGATAATGTACACAGATTTGTAAAAAGACTTCCCCCTCGATCAGTTGACGTCATCATTAGTGGTAATACCAAATCTGATGCCACATTAATCGATGGAATTCCTATTCTGCAAAACTATGGAGAAGGAAGATTTATCAGTTCGATTGAAATCTATTACGACAGGCAAGACAAAGTAGTTATACTCGATAAAACAAAGAATCATGGAATGATCAAAACCTGTTCAAAATTCTTTAGATCGACAATGGATTGTCACATTGATGAGAATGAGAAATGGTTTGAGAAAAGGCTGGAAATGATCAAAGATTCCAAGTTTCAAACAGTACCGGCAAAGTTTCTGGGTCACGAAATAAAAATGAATTCAGAGACTGTGAAACTATAAACAGACCAGTATTTTTCCATCACATACAGTTTTCAATCCGGCTTCACAATACCCCAAAGGACTCCCATCATAGCAGAGCATGATATTATCTAGTCCCATACGTCTGGCAGACTCAATGCCTCTTGGACAAGCTGGCATTCCTCTTTGTCCACATTTATTAACCCCACAGAATCTAGTGAATTGTCCTTCGCAGGTTGAAATACCTACTGCTGAATACCACCCAAAACGACAAGTCTCGCAACTATTGCTTGTTGTCTCTTTACAGTCCTTGGAATACTCATGACAAACTTTTGCAGTTCTATCTCTGTAGTTGTCCTCGAAATCCCCCACTAACTTGACTTGCTGGCTTTTCACATTAGGATTTCGTTTCTTGGCAACAAAAACACCTTTCAGCATTCGTGAAGAAAAAGTTGAAGCATGTCTTTCAAGTTTTCTTTCCAAATTCAAATTAAAAAGAGGAACTTCAAAAAAGAAATCACCGACTTCTTCTCGTCCAGTTAAATAAAATCTTCCCGGCTTCAACGTTTTATCAAATATTTTTCTCTCAAATTCAGGGAGCCAAACTTTGAGCTGGTTTATGCCTGTCCAATCAAAAACTTTTCCAGACTTATAATTTCCAAGACAAGACTCATTTGATTCAATATGTCTCAAAACTCCTGCCTCTTTGCCTGGAACTTTGTAGTAAACACAATGAAAAATAATTTCACCATTTTGATTTGGAACTTCGGCCTGAAAGACGCGAATCCACGTATTAGGAGGCGTCTTGATTTCCAAGTCTTTATTTATTCCAGGAAATACTCCATCTATCTTCAAGGCAAAAGGAACGTTTTTCAAAATAGAGGTTTCAAAATCTACCTTGCCACTTTTTTCAACACAAGAAGTCATCAAGAGAAGAAATGTCATCAACCATTTCATTCCAGAACCTCTCTCGCACACCTGAAAGTAACACCAAACTGATTAAAAACTTCAGAGGGATCTTCAAATCTGAAATTAAAATTATGTAAGGCAAGGCCCAGACCATCCCAATAGGCGCGACGACCAAGTTCATGCCAATTTGATTTAAGATCAAAGTAATGAGAAGAGGCCTTGAGATTACGTCTTGGATACAATGAGTTTCGAAAAACCTCCATCTCACCCCCAAGAACTGATCTCAGTCCACTCCAAGTATAAACCCCTTCACGATTGGGGACATTCTCAACTTTTAGACACTCAGATGAAAATACTTTTTTGCAATCATCCAGTTCAACTTTGTCCTTTTTCCCTGATCGATATTCCCAAATGAGTCCAACTTTTTTCTTATAGTCCCAAGGCCAAATACTCCGAAGTGGAAACTTCATTCGATCTGTGGATAAATCTCCTGGATGCATGGAAGCTGCATCGAAGAGATCAACGCTCATTATTTGTTTTCCATGAAATGAGCAAAACCTTTCCATTTCTTCATATTTCAAATTCAATATGGGACTATCGTCTTTAAGTTTTGAATCGATTGATTTCAGGATTTCATCGCCTTGTTTGAAACTCGTATCGTATTTAAGCCAGCGCTTAACGTCCCCGACACTGACGGTATCTGTTTGCAATATGAAGTGACGCTTAAAATTGTCCCACCAACTATACTTTCTCGAGGTCGTATCCTCTAAAGCATACATTCGCCGGGGAAGATAAATTTCGCTACAGGATTTCTCCAGAAAAACAGAAACTGAAGCTTCCTTATTTCTTATTTCAATTTCTATCGATTCAGAAAAAGGAACGATAACTTCATGATGTGAAGCCTTTGTTACTAATTCCTTCACAATACTGATTTTTGCCTGTTGTTTTGAAAACTCTTCTGATTTAGAAAGGCAATTCAATAGATTAAGTGAACACTTCTCCGTAAGTGATTTCTCTTCAGGGCAAAGAGTCAAATAATCTTTTACTTTATCTCGAAGCCCGGTAGTCCAAATTTCTTGCACCAGCTCAATTGACTGATAAAGTCGACGATAATCATCCCTTACCTGAACATCTCCCTCAAGTTTTCCCCCTCGGGTGAGGTAAAACACCAAAAAGCCGATGGTCAACGCTGAGACTAAGAATAGAGAAAATATTGTTCTTTGCTTCAAACCTAAAAACCCAAGACACAGAAAAGTCTGTAGATTACAATTATATATGTATGTTCAAGGATTTAGAAGATCAGAGGAACTCTTATGAATATCGATTGGGTTGAAGAAGCAAATAAAGATGAAGAATCACTTAATGAGATTCTCTCCTTTCAGGATTACATGGATAAATTTTATGAAAATCCGTACAAGGAGTGCAGACCGACGTATGAGTATCTCATTGATATGCTCAATCACTATGGAAAAGACGAAAAAGGTAGATTCAAACTTTATGAATTGAATCATCCAGATGCTCCACCTGTTTACGGTCAACTCAAAACTCAACAAGCACTTTATGAGAACCTTGTGAACTTCAGAGAAGAAGGCTTCAATAACAAATTCATTCTTCTCGTTGGACCAAATGGCTCTTCTAAATCCAGTATGATCAGAAAGTTCATGAAAGGTGCAGAAGAATATTCCAAGACCCATGAGGGTTGCCTTTATTCTTTCAGTTGGATCTTCCCAATTGAAAACTATGTCAAAGGGACACTCGGTCTGAACCAAGGTCCGAGAAATCCACATGAGTTAAATACCTTTGCTTATCTTGATGATAAAGATGTTAATGCGATCCTGCCTAGTGAACTAAAGGATCATCCAATACTTCTAATTCCCAAGAAATACCGACAAAACATCATTGATGAGTCTCTCATTGAAAAACCAGACCTTCTGGATTCTGTAAGAAAGTCTTACCTCTACAAGGGCGATCTCTCAAAAAGAAACCGCATGATTTATGATGCTCTTTTGAAAAACTACAAAGGAAAGCACTCTGAGGTTCTCAAGCATATCAGAATTGAAAGATTTAATGTTTCAAAAAGATATTCAAGTGCTGCTGTTACCATTGAACCTCAAATTCACGTAGATGCAAGAATGCAACAGATCACTATGGATAAGAGATTGGCCTCTCTTCCCCCAAGTTTGCAGTCTTTGAATCTTTTTAGTCTTCAAGGTGAAGTCGTTCTCGCCAATCGAGGAATCCTCGAATATTCAGATCTTCTCAAAAGACCTCTGGATACTTACAAATACCTCTTGATGACTATGGAAACCTCAAACATCAACCTTCAGGGGATTTTGACAGAACTTGATATTTTCTTTGTTGGTACTTCAAACGAGATTCATCTTGCGGCATTCAAGCAGCACCCAGACTTCAACTCATTCAAAGGTCGATTTAACTTTGTAAGAGTTCCTTATCTTCTCAACTTTATTGAAGAGCAGAAAATTTACGAGGATCAAATTCTAGGCCTTGCTGATACCAGTGTACTTGAGCCTCATTCTCTAGAAGCTCTTTGTCTATTTGCAGTTCTGACAAGACTCAGATCTCCACAGTCAAAGAATTATCCTGAGAAAAAGTTGAATACTATCGTTACTTCTATGAATCCTCTCGAAAAGGCTCGATTCATTGCTGAAGATTATATGCCTGATAGACTTGACTCTGAATCGAAACAAATCTTGAAGCAGCACAAAGAAGAAGTGCTCAGTGAATTTGAATACGAAAATCTTTACGAAGGAAAATTTGGTATCAGTCCAAGAGATATGAAAAATATCATCTACAAACTGACCAATCGACATGAGAATATGACCTTTGTAGAAATTCTGGATTATCTACAGAAACTTATTTTGAAGAAAAATGAGTATGATTTCCTCAATATGACTCCTCAAGCAGACTATCATCATCCAGCTAGATTCATCGCTTTAATTAAGGAATTCTGTCTTGACCAATTTGACCATGAACTCAGAGACAGCTTAGGGATGATTGATGATCGATCTTATGAAGACTACATCAAAAAATATATTGAGAACGTCAATGCCATGATCAAAGGTGAAAAGATCAAGAATCCTTATACTGGTAAATATGAAGACAGTGACGAGTATTTCATCAAAGAGTTCGAAAAGAACATCAGCCTTAAGGAAGATCCGAAGACATTTAGAAGCCATTTGATCTCCAAACTTGGTGCTTTTTTCCTCGATAATCCTGGGGTCAAAATTGTTTACACCGATGTCTTTCCAGAGCTTATACAAAGACTAAAAGAGTCATTCCGTAATGAGCAAAAGAAAGTCATTCAAGGTCTGACCAAGAATATTGTTTTCTATGAAGCAGAAGTTTCAGGAAAAAATGTAGATAAGGTTTCGACACCTCTATCTGAGGAAAATCGAAAGCAAATCGAGAATGTGGTCAATAATCTTGTCGAAAGATACAAATATACCCCTCAGGGAGCCTTAACCCTCTTGAAATATACTATCAAAGAGCGGTATTAATGCTCCATGAGCATCATACTTGAGAAAAGTTTCAGCCCGGACAAGTACCGGGCCCTTTGGCAGGTCGAGGATTTCGAAGACGGAATCCGCCTCGACCAGTTCATGATGGATATTCTCGACACTTGGTCTCGTGAACAAATCAAAAAGAAAATTAAGAAAGGCGACATCAAGATTATTGGTCGCCCCCATCCCCATCGGCCTAATACGAAAGTTCGGGAAGGTGAGAAAATTGAAATGGTTACTTTTCCAGAAGGAATTGAAGACGAGTATTGGAATGGAGAAAAAATTGAATTTCAAAAGCATCCAGAAATTCTCCATGAAGATGACGACATCGTAGTTATCTCCAAACCTCCTTTTATGACCACGCACCCTACTGGCAGAAGACTTTTCAATGTAGCGACTGTTTACTTTGAAGATAAGTACAAAAAAACTGTTCACTCCATCCATAGACTAGACCGTGAAACCTCAGGTGTTCTTTTACTCGGTAGAAACCCCAAAGCTGCCCAAGAAATGACTGCCCATTTTGAAAACGATTTGGTTCGAAAATGTTATTTTTGGATGGCCGTTGATCAAGACGAAGATCAAAAAGACTCATTTGAAGCCAATGAAAGACTTGCTCAATCAGAACCTGGTCTTAAAAGAGTTTTGATCGAAGCCTATCCAGAAGATTCGGATCAAGGAAAACATGCGCGAACTTTGTTTAAAGTCCTTCACAGAGAAGCTGGATATGCCTTAGGCCTAGCGTTTCCACAAACTGGTAGGCAACATCAAATTCGTGTTCATGCCATGGTTCATGGTTATCCGTTAGTAGGTGATAAAACTTATCTTGGTGGCTACGAACTCTTTCAGCGTTTTAAAGACAATTATGCCACTCAAGAAGATCATGATTTCATGGAAATCCCAAGACAAGCTCTGCATGCCATGGCCCTTCGTTTTCCCTATAAAGGCGAGCTCAAAATTGTAAAATCACCAATTCCCAAAGATTTTAGAGAATGGATCAATTCGAAAATGGATTTGGATATCGAAAGTTTTGAAGAAATTTTAAAAACTGAAATCGAAGCTTACTTCAAGACGTTTGATAAATGATTCAACACACCTCTTGGCCCGGCATTGTCCGGCCCCTCAAGGATAACTTTTGGTTTGTGTTGCAATTGATTGAGTACAACTGAAATATTAGAAACACCCACAGTGTACGGCATTCCCTTAAAGACAGATTCGTCGTTCAATGAATCGCCAAAAAACATGCACTCTTCAAGCTTTACACCATCTTCAAATTTATTGAGATAATAATTAATGGCCTTAATTTTTGAGAATTCCCCACACCAAAAATTCATGTGAACATTAGAACAAGAATGGCTCACTCCATGCTTATCCCAGAATTTCTCCACTTCACTTTTTACACCAAGTTCTGAAAGAACTGATAGTTCGATGGCCCGATCGGTGATTCTGCCGACTGAATCAGCTGTCAGGGCCAAACCGCGAAATTCTTTTCGAACTTCCATGGCCATCCCTTCAAGCCGTCCAATTTCTTGATCATCAATCAAGAATTCGTGGTCGATCAACCCTTTGCTATTGTGATAACCGATGACTCCGCCACCTTCCATAATGACTGTATCAATTGGAAAATGAGTCAAAAAGAAATGTCCCCAAGAGATGCTTCTGCCGGAAACAGGTACTAATTTGATATTGTTTTTTTGAAGAATTTCAAAAATATCAAAAAGAATGGGACTCAAACTTTCACCTAAAGTCAGAGTCCCATCAAAATCAGAAAAAACGATTTTTGGTCGCATTAGTTGATTGGGTAAGAGATACCCATGAAGATCCCACTGTAGGAATCTTTCAACTTAACTGAAGCTTCAAGAGTTCCAGTCAAGTGCTTGTACCCTTCAAATGGAAGTGCACCAGTAATACCAAGGTTCAAGTTCGCTTGAGTTTGATAAGTATTGTTATCTGAATCAAGACTTACTCTGTATGGAAGACTTGCGAATGGATAAGCTTCGTGACCCCAGAATGAAAAACCTTTTGAAATAGTAGGAGCAACCCCGATGGTATTTCTTCTTACGTCAAATTCTTCTGCGTTTTCAAAAGTAGTTTTAACAGAAACACGTGGTTGATTTTGATAATCTGGATAAATTTCGAAATCCGCACCTGCAAACAATCTTGAAGTACGCTCTCCACCTGACATCCCGATACCTGCATCAATAATGGTTTTGCTATTGAGTCTTTGGGTATAACGCCCTTGAACCCCAACTCCACCACCAGTTGAAGTAATTCCAGTGAACTCACCAGAGATAAACTTCTTGTCCAACATAATTGGGTAAGTCGATACACCTGTACCAAACCCGTATGAAAGTCCTGGGATTGTAAGTAATAATAAAGATAAGATCTTGATTTTGTTCATATATCACCTTCCGTTGGTAATAAAATTAAAATGATAGCTACTTCATTGTATAGCGGGTCATAGGGTCACGTCAAAGTTTCTGACATTTTTTCGCTCCGAATTATTTTCATTTATTCCAGCGTCTTATTGACGAAATCTAGCCCGCATCTTATAACTACAAAACTTAATTGTGGTGGCCGTAGTTCAGTCGGTAGAGCGCCAGATTGTGATTCTGGTTGTCGTGGGTTCAAGTCCCATCGGCCACCCCATTTTTTACCTAAAACGAACTTTTCATTCCTCCGGCCACAATCCTCAATTTCTTTATAATCTTTCGATAAGCAATCCGACTTAAAAACAACCTCTAACTTGTTATCATCCCTAACTATGATCTCCTCGACTACTGATCTCAGATAAGCCCTTAACTCTTCCCTTTTCAGTTTTTTATAGTTCCGATGCAAATATCCAAAGAACTGCTTACTCTTCAAAAGATTAGGAGAATTTCGATCAATATCGATTACCCTGCCTTCAAGTTCTTGTAGATATTGATCCAGATTAGCGATCTCCTCTTTTAGGGATATGGCCTTATTGTTGACCATCTCAAGTAGTGAGCCTTCTAAACTGTCTAGTTCCAGTATTTTTTTCAAGAGTTCATCTCTTTCTCGCTCAAGACTCTTCTTTTTATCTAAAGTCATCCGTTTTTCTATTTCAATAGCATTATGGCTTTGCTTGCTTTTGGAAATGTACTGGCTGATTAATTGGGATAACTCCTGGTCTTGATCTAGT
>SBGE01000208.1 GCA_006226755.1 Deltaproteobacteria bacterium
GGATTTTCATTATCTGTGATCGGCTTATCGATATCGTGAGAAATATATTTCACAACATCAAATCTCTCAATTCCTCTTTTTTGTAAGGTGTAGAGAGCGAAACTTTCTTTTTCCTGAAAGAGAGCAACCAAAAGATTGATTCCTCGAATATGTTTTTTACCGGAAGACTGTACGTGCATGGCCGCTCGTTGAATCACTCGTTGAAGGGCCATGGAAATTTCTGGTTGGTATTTGATTCCGGACTCGGCAGCTAATTTTCTCAGATCATCATCCACAAATTGTTGTTGAGAAAGCATCTCAATCTGATCATTCGACAATACGCTGAAGTTTCCTTCATCTTTAAAGAATTCTTCGAGATCTTTTTTGACTTCATCAGGAACGATTCCCTGACTTTCAAGAACATCTCTGACTTGCTCATCATCAAGCATGGCCCAAAGAATATTCTCCAGAGTCAAATACTCATGGTGAAGTTCATTGGCCTTCTTAATGGCCTGGTTGATAATAATCTCTAATTTCTGGCTCATCATTCGGAACCTCCCTGATTAATCTGCGGGCTCCATTGTGCACATTAAAGGGTGACCGTTCTCTTTTGCGGATTTAGAAACCTGAGTAACTTTGGTTTCTGCAATCTCATGTGTATACACACCGCAAACACCGACACCTTCTGTATGTACTTTCAACATGATTCTTTGGGCCTCTTCAGAGGTTTTCCCAAAAAATCTTTGGAGCACGTAGACCACAAATTCCATAGTGGTGTAATCATCATTGTGAAGAAGAACCTTGTATTGCCGAGGTCGTTTGACCTTAGAACGAGATACTGTGGCAACACCACTTTCTCCTTCATTCTCACTGTCACTTCCCAAGATGGGAGCTAACAAAAATTCGTCAACCTTTGGGTTCATTCTTTTTTTAGACATGGGATCCTTTAAACTCCTTTAAATTCAACGAGTTCCCTTGATTAATTATCTCAAGAATTGGAGTCGATATCAAGCCGGAAAGCCTTCAGAACTTGCTAAAAAGAGGTGATTTGCCTAACCTAATTCTAGTTAAAACTTACTTCCTCACGGAAAATTGAATAAAGGTTGAACATGAGCTTCTGGAATCTCTTTCGCCCCGCAGATGGACCTAACGAGTCAAGATCACAACTTCAACTGAAAGTTGCAAGTCTACTTCCCAATGAAAACGAAGAAACTCATATCCTAGTGACCTGTTTAGCAGGTTTATTTTCACGAGTTGCGTATGCTGATATGAATATCGAACAAACAGAAGTTACTCATATCAAGAAGGCCCTATCTGATTGGACAGAGTTAAAAGAAGAACAGATTGAAGCAGTGGTAAAACTATCTATCGGTATGGTCAAAGAACTCACCAGTGTGGAAGATCATAAATATACTGACCCTCTTAATGACATGCTTACAAATGAACAACGTTACAAAGTTCTCGAAGGACTTTTTGCTCTAGCGGCCAGCGATGGAAATGCGGAGCAATTGGAATCTGAAGAAATCAGAATTATCTCCAAAGGATTACTCCTAGAACATAAGCACTTCATCTCTGCTCGAGCAACAGTGTTGAATTCTTTGGGCGCATTGAAAAAAGATTGATTACTGACAATAATGTTGAGCCAATTGATCTATATATTCATCAGGTGCTCGGTAACCTCTATCGATTGAACACATGATGTTTCCTTTATCTCGATCAATTTCATAATAGACCAGACTTCTTTTTTCCTGATCAAAGAATTCGATATAACAATCTTTGAATCCAATCACATGACCTATTTCATGGGCCAAGGTCTTCGTTAATCCTAATCCTTGAAGCCTGCTATTTAAACTGATAACAGACTTGGTATCTGAATCCACATGCGATGTGATTCCTTTTTTAAAGTTAACGATAGGCTTTCCTTCTCCGACATTGAGATGATTGACTTTGAATCTTACCTTTTCAGTTGACCACGCATTTTCAACGTAAGCCAACGCTGTATACAGGCCGCCAGCAAAACGGACAACATCATTCGGCCTAACGACCAGATCCAACGTCAAAACTTTCTTTCCTTCTTCATTGGTATGGCAAGACAAGTGAGGACTTCGGCTTTCCAAAAGGAACAAAGGATCAATGACTTTCCTATGAAATTCTTTTTTCAGATTTTGATAAAAACTCAGTAAAGACCTTTTGGCATTCGAAAAAGAGATCATACTCATACAAAGAGCTTCTGAATGAACTTTGCTACACATCGAAACGAGATCTTTATAAAGAGTGTCGTCTTTTTCATTCCACCTCTTCAATCTTGTCTCGAGGCAATGCTCGTTTTGATTATCCTGACATTCCAAATCCTTTAGTCTGTAATAGGGTCGGACATCATTCTTCTTTCTTTGGGCCAGATGATTGAGCTGACAAGAATAATTTTTGTAACGAACGGCCAATTGAGAAGCTGCACTCAGACGAGATTTTATTCTATCAAACTCGGCTCTATCAAAACTTAGTGGAGAGGCTGGACCATTATTAGAATGCAATTCGCTTCTGATCTCAGGGATCCAGGTACTCATATGTTCACTTACAAATGCGAATTCTGATTTAAAGAATTCATCATTTAAAACCAATGGTTTTTCAGGAGTCATCAACATATGTTGATAAGATTGAGCGGCAGGTAGACTATAAAAATAGCCTCTTCGAGTGAAGTAATCTCTGGCCAACTGATTGGCTTCATCTTCCATCTGAATAAGGTCATCAGCAGGAGTTTTTTCTCCTCGACTTACTTGATCGCAGAGAACTTGATTTTTGGCATAACTCAAAGTTGATGTCGGTGCTTTATTGATGTCTCGTGATCCAACAGGTCCACATGCCACCAGGGCAAAGTGTCCAATAAGTAGACACATGTTTCGAAAAGAATCTTTCAAAAAGATGGAGTTCTTCAAATAAAGCCTTATATCAATAAGTTGTTTAAATTCTGATATTTATACTGCTAAAATGATGCCAACAATGAAGAATTTGGAGGCATCTATGTTGTACTTTTTTGGGGGAATTTCCATCCTTTTTCACGTATGGGCCTTTATCATGGAATCCTTGCTTTTCATGAATCCCAAAATCTTCAAAGTCTTTGGGCTGAGAACTGCAGAGGACGCAGGAATCGTCAAACTCATGGCCTTTAATCAAGGATTTTATAATCTCTTCCTTGCCTTAGTTCTACTCGTTGGCCTGATACTGGCCAGAACTCCAGATAAAGTAATGCTTGGCACTGGTCTGGCCATGGGAGCTGCTTTTTGCATGATGGGCGCAGGAGCTGTTCTGATTATTTCAAAGCCGAGTGCTTGGTATGCAGGATTGATACAAGGAATTCCACCCTTGATTGTTCTGGTTACTCTTTATTACAAGTTGGCTTAGCCAGTTGTCATCATTCCTGAAGCAATTCCTGTCACAGTTTCTCTTAGAAGGACGGCATTCTTCCTTTCGAGAGAAATAATTTGAATAAGATTCAAAGGATGAATCATTGGCGCTCGAAGAGAGATACTTTCAGAAAGCCATGGTCTGAACCACAACAGTTGATCTTGTCTAGTTACTTCATCAAAGAAGACTTTCACCTTTTCAAACTCAGTAGAAAAAAGCTCATAGTAATACTTACCTTCTGATTGAGAGAAATTCTCTTCAATATAAAGTTTGAAAACAGAAAGCTCGACTTTAGAAAGAGTAAATCCAAGAATTTTCATGAAACTTGAAAAAAAACTCGAACTTCCATAAAACTTCATGATCTCATATTTGTCATTTGAATCCAGTTGTTCCCAAGCGGAACCTATTCCCCACCATGTTGGAAAAAGAACTCGCGTTTGAGTCCAACAAAGAACCCAAGGAATGGCCCTAATTTTGAATTGTTTTTTATTCTTGGAACGACTGCTGGGCCTGGAGCCAATCTTTAATTGATCAAGGTATGAGTAAGGTGTTGCTCTGGAAACAAAATCAGGGAAATTATCTCCGGTCACAAACTCTTGATAGGCTTTATTGGTCAAATCCACCAATTTTTTGAAACAAGGACACGCCTTTTCCGGCTTTCTTTTGGAACGCTCTTCAAATTCTGTACAGATTTTGGAAACCTGGCTTCTCATCACT
The DNA here is from genome assembly GCA_006226755.1 of Deltaproteobacteria bacterium. GTDB lineage: Bacteria > Bdellovibrionota > Bacteriovoracia > Bacteriovoracales > Bacteriovoracaceae > M0603. The sequence goes on from SBGE01000208.1 coordinate 4,099, forward strand.
TCAGGAGTACCAAAATTACGACCTACCATCTCTCCTTGAACAGTTGATTTAAAAATATTTACTGCACTTTTTGGCCACCAATTAATCTGTTCCTTGATGGAGCCTCCTCCTCTTTCGACACTCCCACCTGATCCATGAAAAAAGACTGGGGTTAGTGAGTGCTTTTTGAAAAATTTATCGAGATCAATCAATGTTTTAGAGATGAGATAGCGACTAGTGAGTGTACCATTTTCTTTGGCAGAATCTGAATAACCAAGCATGATTTCAAACCGACCCTGAGAAACTTCTTTATGAAGTTTTATCAAGTCAGGTTCTTTTTTAAGGAGTCTTTTTAAAATGTCACTGCTATCAACTAGCGCTTGTTTGGTTTCAAACAGTGGAACGACAGGAATCACCTGTTTTTTAAAATACTTTTTCACAAGTGAAATACCGTTCAAGACATCATCCTCAGAACATACCATACTAAGGACAAAACCTCTGACATACCATTTAGGAATATAACCTTGAGAAATGTCTCTGAGTGTCTCCATCATGCCATGAATTTTTTTCGACTCTGGAGAATTCCCCGCAACAATTTCAGAATCTTCTCGAAATTCTAGAGGAAGAACTAATGCAGGATATAGCCAGGTAATCGATTCTACATTTTTGAGGTTGAAATTCAGCTCTCCCCAAACTTTTCGGTAGGATTCTTCCAGTTTTTCCAAATGAGACCTGAATTGTTTGATTTTTTTGCCATCCTCATTTTTGAGAACTTTCAATTCATTGAGAAAATCAAGAATCTCTTGATGTTTCATTACCAAAGATTTTGTACTGGCTTCCATATTTGAATCGGAAATCAATTCCATTGATTCTTTCAAATTTCTTCTAACAAATTTCAAAAGATAACTTCGGCTACTTTGTAAACTTGATTTCATCACTGTCTTATCAACAAATGGATGACCGTCTTTATCCCCTCCGACCCAAGTTCTAAAATGAACAGTGATTCCACGTTGATGCAAACGAACCTGTTCTTTCAAAATACTGTTGGAAAGAACTGTCGAATAAATTTGATGAGCTTCATCTTCAACTCTAGGCTGATTTGTTTTTGCCATGGTGGTTTTGAAAAAAATCTTGAAAAGATGCTTCATTCGTTCATTTTCTCTATCCAATGCTCTGCTATCACAAAGGATGTTATAGAGACATCTTTCAATCATTCTAAAAAGGTCGAGGGATTTAGCCGATCTTGCTTCAGTCGGATGAGCAGTAAAAACATAGATGATGGCATAGGGAGATTCTTTCCCAACATACTTCCCTTCTTTCTCCTCAAGCCTCTTCTTTCGATATGCACTTTCACAGCGATTGATAAGCTCCATATAAAGAGAAAAGATATGAGCAATATTGAAAAGCTCTTCATCACCAAGCTTTTTGAAAGAATTGTACTCTGATTTCAATGTTTCAAAGACTGAGTCAACGCTCTTTCCTCTGGTTGCCTTCATGGAAACTCTGATGGATTCAATTCTGTTGTAAGTTTTAGTTCCGTAAATTTCTTTAATACTTTGACCAAAGATATTTGAAGCATTGCGAATTAGTTTTTTCAGATCAGATGGTAGGTTGGAATGACTCAATGGTATCTCCCTTTGATGTGGAGATTATGAGTGAAAAAAAGGCAAAAAAAAAGGTCGAATGCAGGATTTGGGCTTCGGATTTTACTCCTTGGCTTTGTCCACACATTCGACCATCTTTTTTTCGATCCGTACGTTGAGTTTTCCCCAGTACGGTTACCCCGGCTGACTCGTTTACAGACATTCCCCTCACGTTTTTGGCTTAAGTCTTCACCTGACATACGCCTCATTTATAAGGGTTGGAACTGTAACCTTTCTCTTCCACGTTCAGTCTATGGAAGAATCGTCACTACTAGTAAAAAGTAAGACTGCTCTCCTTTTTACTCTACCGTTGAGGTCCTCGCGCTTGCCGTTTTTTGTTTTTCCGACAATTGATACTTATCGACCTCATCCGCCCGACTTGAATCCCATATGTAGTGTCTTTCATAATTCAATCAAACACATCTACATACCATGTTGATAACGGTGATCATCAACAACGTCTTCAAGCCGTTCCGCGCTTTCACCAAATCCCCTTCCCAACATGTCGTCCACTCTCAACCTCCGTAACCCCATCAACTGCAAATCCCTAGTTCTTGATTGATGGCTTCGTCCTTCGCCCAGTTTGCCAGTGGGCTCGGAAATTACTTTAGGTCCATGGGGTTTCGACTTCCCACTTTCCTATGAGGCCGGCATGGTTCGCTTAATGCTACAACCTGCTGGTCCGCGTTCCCCACAATCCGAAATAATTGTGAGAAAACTCTGAGCCGGCAAATGAAAATAAAGTCACCTTTATAGTCATCGACTCAGGCTTCGACGGTAACTAGGAGTTCCGTCGGCAGGACTTTCACCTGCGAGGTGTTTGGCTAGCGTCGCCGCTCGCAAACTGTGATATCAGTATCGTCCACGGTTCGATTTTTTTCCAATATAAAAATTAGTAGTCGGCCATTCGAATAATTATATTTGAGTAAATGGCCCAACAAACCGACTACGAGGGGTTTCGGGCATTTAGAGGAGTTTAAAAGGAGAAGAAAAGAGATCTGCGAATGTAGTCGATAAAAAACAATGAGGAATATTTTCAAACTCAGGAAGAAAAATCTTTTCATTATTTTCTTTCATTCCAAGTTTTATGAATTTTTCAGCAAGACTTGCTTGAGTCACTGTTACAAGTCCATCACTTTTTATGTTTTGAAATGCATGAATAGCAGCCATCAATAACATCATTTTTTCTATTTTGTTATCTTGTCTCAAGCTAGCGTGTGCATTTATTTCGAGAAAACTTTCTTTTCCCTCCAAGAAGTGCACAGGAAAGTTAGTCAAACGATGTGTAGAAAATGGGAAAGGTGTTAACCGAAGAACTCCATAAACACGATTTCTTCTCAAGGCCATGACGTGGTAACTCATTCGATCAATGAAATTTTCCTCTGAATGACTCCCCTTCAGCAACCAAGGAGAGAGATGAAGAAAACACTTGGATCTGAAGTCTTTAATGTGATTCATCTGTTGAGCTGAAACACCACTTCCTCTACCAAGAAAAACAATTTGTCTTTCATTGTCAGAAGAATAAATCTTCTCCAAAGATCGGCTCGCGAGATGGCACAGGGATGATCTGAAAAATCCCTGCGAGTTTTGATTTTTGAATGGCGCTAAAGCTGTATTTAATCCCACGATCTATTGATAGCGCGGGCCAGGATTTCGAGCAATCAATAAGCATATTTTAGTAAAAACTACAGCCGAAAGAGGACTGTAACCATCTGTAATCACGAAATTCCCGACAATTAAACTAAAGTAATTATAACGTTCTACCGATTGGCTAAGAGAAGAGGATTTTTCTTTATGAATAAAAAGATCGAAGAATTTTCAATACAACTAGAAGAGGAGCTCAAAAAGAGTGTTCTCCCTGATGTTAGCTCATTAGGCATTTACTGCTTTGATATCTCAGCGGGAAAGAACTTATGTGTTGAAGAGGGATCTCTCATTTATTTTCGCTCTGATGAGCCTGTCGCCAAATTTCTTGTTCGCGACGGGAAAATCTATGTCACCCCTACGACTGAAGAATATTCTATTCGCTACAAAGACAAAAAATATCGAATTAAAAGTGGAATTGAAGTTAATCCAGAGAGTATTTTTCAAATTGCTGGTCATAAATTTGTCATTAATGACATGAGAGAGATGGACAAAGTTACTGCCAAGTCCATGCTAGGAAAAAAGCTGGTGCAAAAAACAGTAACGGCCAGACAGCAAAAACTAGAAAGCTTTTATAGTGAAATGGAAGAAGTTGAAAAAGCCTTGGATGAGATTCAAGCAAAGAATCATAAAATCCATCAACGAATTGCTTATCGCCAAGATAGAAATCAGTATTTGGAACAACTTCATGAGAAGTATGCCAGTTTAAAAGCTGAGCTTAAAAAAATTCATGCAGAAGCTGAAAGTGTGACGCAAGAATTAGAAGAGCTTAATCAAGTAGATTACGACAATATGCTTGAGAATCTATCTGAGCAAGAATCAGATCTTAATGATCAACACAACGAAATAGAAAAGAAAATTGAAGAACTTGAACTTGATCTGAGAAGAAGATCTGAAACTCAAGTTGATAAGCAGCAGTCTAAAAAAGAAGAAGAACTCTCAAAAATCGAGCAAGAAGAAGCAGAGCTACTTCGAAAGCTGCAAGAACTCGAGGCCAAGAAAAAAGGCATTGCCTGAGCAATTTCTAGCTAAAATCCATAGTTTAAGAGCTAATTTACCTATTTTTGCTTTTCACTCCACAAAAAAGATCGGATAATCACGACTAACAACAAAAGGGCTTTCAGAGATGAACATCTCCTTTTCCCAGGACTTGGAATACCTCGCGTTATTTTCCTTAGTCCTGATTTTTCCGAAAATGCTGCTTAGGTTCAAAATTCCATCCGGAATTACCGCACTCCTCATTGGAACTGCAGCCGGGTATTTTGACCCTGAAATAAAATCTGACCAGCTTTTTCGCTTCCTCTCCCAAATAGGTATCACTTCACTTTTTGTCTTTGCAGGTCTTGAGGTCGAGTGGAATGAACTCAAAGAAGATAGAAAGTATTTTACTGGGTACATTCTTGTTTGGACGGTCGCCCTTTTGATCATTGCTTTAGGGTTTTTCAAGTTTATGGGCTTCCCTTTTCAAGAAGCTTTGATTTATTCCCTAGGTATTTTTACACCCTCTGCTGGCTTTATCATAAATTCCTTACACTCATTTAAAGTAAATGAAGATCAAGAGTATTGGATTAAATCAAAAGCGATCTCCAAGGAAATCACTGCCATCCTTTTACTCTTTGTCGCTCTACAAAGTGGAAACCTGAAAAATTTGGGTCTTTCAGTACTTTTTTACATCAGCTTGTTTCTGATTCTTCCGTGGGTTTTTAAATACTTTTTTAAATTCATTTCACCTCATGCTCCGAACTCTGAAGTTCCATTCCTTGTGGCCCTTTCGTTGATTTCAGGGGTTATTTCTAAAGAACTTGGTGCCTATTATCTGGTCGGGGCCTTTGCCGTAGGATTAATTGCCTCGAAATTTAAAAAACAAATTTTCAAAGATGACGATGAAAAATCTTTCTTTGGAGCCTTATCCAGCTTTTTTAATGTATTTCTTCCTTTCTACTTCTTCTTTGCAGGGCTCAAGATAGACATTGGCAAGTTAACTTTGCAACCGCTAACAGCAGCTGCAGTTCTCTTTATTGTTTTTGTACCCTTGAGAATTCTGATCATCAGACTAAGTGTTAGAAAAATAAAAGAAGACGTTGGAAGAAACAGCTATAATATTTCACTTTCTTTGATGCCGACTTTGATCTTTGGCCTTGTTATTGCTGGAATCCTCAAAGAGCGTGGCATTATTCATGAAAGATATATTTTCTCGCTAATACTCTATACTCTCATGACTAGTATTCTTCCTGTGATCATAGCTTCTTTCAAGAAGGCCACAGGGACAGAGCAACAAACCCTTGATGTTTGAATCTATGCTAAAATAAAGCCATGACTGATAATCTAAAAGGCAAGTTTTGTCCTCGCCCATTTGAATATCTAGAACTTGGATACCCCCAAGGAGACAAAGCTCCTTGCTTTGCATGTTGTCCAACATGGGTTCCCACCATTGTCGGTGATATAGGTCAACAATCAGTCAGTGATATTTGGAATTCAAAAGAAATGCAAAATATCAGGGCCTCAATTCTCGATGAAAGCTTCAGCTATTGTAATCATGAACTTTGTCCTGAGATCCGGGAAAATAGACTACTTGAAAAGGATTACCTCTTTCAAGAAAGTCACAAAGAAATTGTGAAAAAAGGTCTGTTGAAAACAGAAGGACCAAAGATTATCAATTTTTCAAATGATCGCTCATGCAATCTTGAATGCCCAAGCTGCCGAACTGAAAAGATCATGTGGAGTCAGGGTGAAGAATTCGAAAAAATGGAAGAGATTCATCAACGACTTTTGGATGAAGCTCTCGAAAGTCTGGAGTTGATGATTTTTTGCTCCTCAGGTGATCCCTTTGCCAGCAAACTCTATCGAAAACTTCTTTTTGAATTGGAAGGATCAAAATACCCGAAGTTGAAGATTCAAATCGTCACCAACGGTCAACTCTTCACTCCCGAAGCTTGGGAGAAAATGGAAAAGATCCAAAAAAATATTGATACAGTCTATGTTTCTGTGGATGCTGCAACTCCGGATACATACAGAGTAGTTAGAAAAGGAGGAGAACTCGAAGAGTTGATTCCTAACCTGAAATTTTTAGGAGAACTTCGAAGGCAGGGAAAAATTTCACTGCTTCAATTGGATTTCGTTGTTCAACAAAGGAACTACAGGGAAATGCCCGAGTTTGTGAAACTTGGAAAAGAAGTTGGTGCTGATAAAGTTTTTTTTCAAAAAGTCGTCAATTGGGGAACTTGGACAAATGAAATCTATGAGCAACAGGCCATCTGGAAAAACTCACATCCAGAACATCAATTGTTCCTTGATGTACTTTCGCATCCACTTTTAAAAGACAGTATGGTCAAACGAGGAAATCTTTCAGATCTCCTTGAGGCCAGAGCTGATAATATCATCGTTGCAATCCTCAAACGAGTACCAGGTCTACGCCATCTTTACATAAGGACGAAGCAACTCTTTCATGGAATGAAATAGAATTATTTTTTTTGAACCAAACTCATCCCATCGAGATAAGTCTCACCTTTCGTGTTAGTTGCCTGAACAAATAAAAAGATACGTTCAGAAGACAGTTTATTGACCTTATAGTTCCATTGTCCGGTCTTGCAATCAGCAAAGCCTTTAATGTCACCTGTAATGGCTACTCTTCTGTCATTTGGTCTACATTCTCCACTTAAAAGCATGTGCTTTTCAAAGTCTTTTCTTGAGAATGGTGTAATCTTCACCCAAGGGACATCTTCTTCAGGCTTTTTATTCTCTGTTTTGAGATAGAGCTTGAACCTCTCTCCTTGAAAGCGAATTAGACTGTCCGTTATCTTGAATCTTTCCAACAGCCTGGAATGAAGGATGTTTTGAGAAAGATAGAAAACAGCATCTTTGTCTGCTCCAATACCTTCAACCAAATAGAAATGTCCAGCTATTGAGATGTTTTGAACTGTAATACTGTTATGGAGTTTTAAACGGTAAAAGTGGACAGAGAATCTGCCCAGATCCATCTTCGATTTTTTGTGATTCGGTTTTTCCCTAGTCATTCCCTCAAGCGAAAAGAGAAGCAGGAAGATCATGATCAATCTCATATGAATATTATATTAGATTTCAACCAATAAAAAAGCCCCTCATGCGAGGGGCTTCTATATGACAAACACACTTTGTGGTTATGCCGCTTCCTTGACAAAGTCCTCGTCATAATCGGTCCATGCCTGTTCGACGTCCAGGATGACGAGCTCTCCATTCTTACCGTTATTTCTATGGATTTTATTTTTAATTTTCGATTTTTGCTTAGAAACTTGTTTTTCAAGTTTCTTGGTTGCCATATCCAATGTCTTATACAGACAATCAGAATGTGCGACAGCGTGATAATTCAACTTTGGACCATGGATAAGAACTTCAGCGTAGTGCTCGTTGTTCTTAACATAACATGTCCATTTTATGTGATCTCCTCCATTAAAGTATTTACTTAGTTTTTGGGTCTTCTCCTGAATTCTCTCATCGAGTGCAGGAGTATGATCTAGATGCAGGAAGGTAATAGTCACTTTCATAATAGTACTTTCTCCATAAGTTGAAATTAGAGCGATATACTCGTGTGTATCCCCTTAGCTTGTTAACCTCCTTTTCGGGATAACAAAAAAAAACTTTGCTTATTTTACCTTACGTTTGCTCGACGACAGAATTCCAAGCATTTCCCTGTACTTCGCAACCGTCCTTCTGGCCACAACTACGTCTTCCCGACTCAAAAGTTCGGCAATTTTCTGATCCGACAGGGGTTTCTTGGGATTTTCGTTCTCGCACAATTCCTTGATTTTGAGCTTCAAAACCTGGCTGGAAATATCGATCCCTCCATCTTTTCCTCCGACCCCGGTATTGAAAAAATACTTGAGTTCGAATAATCCGATAGGAGTGTGCATGTATTTATTGGTAGTCACCCTGGAAACGGTTGATTCATGCATACCAATTTCAGAAGCGATATTCTTGAGGACCATAGGCTTCAAATACTTTGGTCCTTTTTTAAAGAAGTCTTGCTGTTGAGCAACGATGGCCTTGGCCACTTTATTGATTGTTCTTTGTCTATTTTGAATTGACTTGATCAACCACATTGCTGAACGAAGTTTATCTTGAACATACTCTTGTGCTTTTGGATCAGCACCATGTTTCAACATGTCCTTATAAAGTTGTGAAATACGAAGTCTTGGTACACCATCTTCGTTCACCTGAACAACGAACTCACCACCAACTTCTCTGACATAAATATCAGGAACAACATAATGAGTGTCATTATTTGAAACCAATCGACCTGGTTTTGGATGAAAATTCTGAAGTAGAATCGCAGTATCTTTCACCTGTTCTTCTGATACTCCAAGAGATTTAGAAATGGTTTTAAAATCCTGCTTTTGAAGATCTTCCAAATGCTCTCTGATTAACTTCTCAAGCAGTGGTGACCTTTCCTCTTGAACTTTGGCCTGAACAAGTAGACATTCAATAAGATCTCTTGCTCCACAACCTACAGGATCAAGACGTTGAACCTTTGAAAGAATATATTCCGCTTCATCTCTTTCGAGATCGCTTTCAGCAATAAGTTCATCAAATTCGACTTCAAGATATCCATCATCATTGATGTTATGAATGATCGCTGTGGCGAAGTCGATTTCATGTTCAGAGAAATCATCCATCTTCATTTGCCATTCAAGATGCTCGGCAAGTGACTGACCTTTGGAAACAATGTTTTCGTAATTTGGCATCTCATCGAAGTCTTGAGTTGCCATAGACGGCGGAGTCGCCGAGTTCGAGTCAAAAGACTCTACGTATGATTGCCAATCGAAGTCATCTTTTTGGACAACTCCCGGTTCATCAAAATTATCTGAAGTGGCTTCCTGATAATCTCCCTCCAGCTTTTCGAGTTTGTAATCCTCTTCTGAACTTTTGGAGTCATCTCCTCCTAGTTCTTCAAGCATTGGGTTCTCGACCATTTCTTCAGCGATGACATTCGTCATCTCCAAATGGGTCAGAGTCAGAAGCTTGATCGCCTGCTGTAATTGAGGCGTCATCATCAGGTTCTGGGTCTGTGCAAGTCTTTGATTCAGTTTGACTGCCATATATCCACCTTAAGTGTCTTTGCGAGTCACATCCTGAACTCTTCTCCTAGATAGAACTTCCTTGCTCTCTCATTATCAACAATTTCGTCCGGGGTACCACTGACGAGCAACTCCCCACTATTCATAATATAAGCCCGATCAACAATTCCCAGAGTTTCACGGACATTGTGATCAGTTATCAAAACTCCGATGTTTCTCTGCTTCAAGGCCTTGATGACACTTTGAATGTCACTGACCGCAAGCGGATCGACTCCGGCAAAAGGTTCATCCAAAAGAATGAACTTTGGCTCCAAAGCCAGGGCCCTCGCAATTTCCACTCTCCGTCTTTCACCACCTGAGAGGGACGCACCCTTCGAAGTTCTAATATGTCCAAGCCCAAAGTCTGCAATCAGATTGTTGAGCAAGTTCTTTTGTTTCGCCTTTGGAAGTTTTCTATTTTCGAGAACACTATAAATATTCTCTTCAACAGAAAGATCCCTAAAGACCGAGGCTTCTTGCGGAAGATAGCCCACTCCCGAAAGGGCCCTGATGTGTATCGGGAATTCAGTAATATCTTCTCCCGACAACTCAATCTTTCCTTCATCTGCCCTAACCAGCCCTACAATCATGTAGAAGCTTGTCGTTTTCCCAGCACCATTTGGTCCAAGAAGGCCGACGATTTCTCCTTGCTCCACTCGAACACTGACGTCTTTAACGACAGTTCGCCCGGAGTAGGTTTTCTTTAAATGGGTCGCTTCCAAATAGTTTGCGCTCACGAGTTAAAATCCTTTTTATCTCAAAATGATGTTGGTATTGGCGTCGTCCACCTCTACCACTTCATTGTTTTCTCGAAGGATGATCCGGTTTCCTTTGATTACATCACTTTGCTGATAAACCTTTGGAAATCCAGTGAGGATAATCTTATCCTCTGCCGTAACCCCTTCAAGTCTCTCGGCATAGGCCTTCCTCACGTAGGAAGACCCTCCAAGAACAACTTTTTCTTCTAGTTTCACATCGTCATTTAAGACGAAATACTTGAGCTTTTTATTATAGTTTTCCAGATAGATTTCTCCTCTGTGAGAAGTGGCCTTAAAGGGTTGTTTTTTAAGGGTTACAGCATCGTTGAGAGAGACCATCATTTCATTCATATTTAAATATAATTTATCGGATTCAAAGAATACTGGGGCTTCATAGGCCCTCTTTCTCTCAATCTTCCCATTCACTTGTCCCATATATCGAGACTCTCGTTTTTTTGGCCAGGAAATGGCCCGTTCAGATTCAATGAAGATCTTGTCTCCGTTTTTTTCAGAGATGCTCTTGGTTTTGACGTTGCCGATGGTTTCAAGCTTGTCTTGGCCCAAGTTGTAAATCATCTTGTCTGATTTCAATGAACTTTGTCTTAAACTGACTTCTACTTGATCATTGAGAATCAAGTTTCCTCTTTCCTGGTGATAAATTCCTTTAAGACTTTTGTAATTGATTGGCTCGCCTTCTTCAGTATAGGCCTCTCCAACAGGATCAAAGAAAAAAGTGAATCCAGTTGTGGAATTAATTGTGACTTCAGAAGCATTGAGTTTCATCTGAGGTTTATTTTCTTTCAAGACGTAGTAATCGACGCCCTTGAAAAAACTTTCGTCTGTCACTCGTGTACCAGAATCTGAACCTGTATTAAAATTTGGACTATCCCAACTCTCTCCAAGAAAAGAGAGCAATGTTACTGTTCCCCAAACCCCGATAAAAAATGTCACAACGAGAATCTGTTTCATCAACACCCTTCGCGACGATGCGCCGCAAATACCAGCAAAAATTATACCAATATCAAAAGCCTGAACCAAGCCTCGAAATAAAAGATAATAATTTCATTAACTTACTTTTGCTTCGCATGTTCCAAAACTTGTCGCATAGTGCTTTCACATGATAAATTTGAGGACCGAAGTCAACTATCATAAGGATAATCGATCGTGAGCCAAACCCTGGACAGCCTAGTAAAAACCGGAGTCAAACTTACCCCCATGATGGAGCAATACTACTCCATTAAAAAAGATTATCCAGACACTATGCTGCTTTTTCGCATGGGAGATTTTTATGAAGTTTTCTTCGAAGATGCAGAAAACGCCGCTCGTCTTTTAAATATTGCAAGAACTCACCGAGGAAAAATTGGTGACACTCCTATTCCTATGGCCGGCATTCCACATCATGCTGCCAATGCTTACGTAGACAGACTGACTGCGATGGGAATGAAAGTTGCGATCTGTGAGCAAGTTGAAGATCCAAAAGAGGCCAAAGGAATTGTTAAACGTGCTGTAACTCAAATCGTTTCTCCAGGTATGCCATTTGATCTCTCCAAGACTGAAGGTAATGAACACCGTTACATGGCTTCAGGATTAAAAATTGATGATGTTTATTACTTGATTGCTGTTGATTTCACGACAGGTGAATTTACTGGAAGCAAGCTCTATGATTACGAGTCATTTCTCGACAAACTTCGAATGATTCACCCAAGAGAGTTCATTACTTATATGGAACAATGGGAGAATCAACCTCTTGTGTCTGAAGTTCTTGATCATATGGGGACTTTGAAAACATATCTTTCTGAAGAATATTTCACTCCGAAATACACAGAAATTTATACAGAAAAATTAATACCGACTTTTAAAAGAGATAACATTATCAAAGCTGATAGTGATGTTCTCTCACCTATCGGCGCGCTAGCTTATTATATTTGTTCTACTCAAGAATCTGAAAGCTTTGTGCATATCAAGCCTTTTAGAATGATCAACTCTGAAGGTAATCTCAAAGTTTCTCTTCCAACTTTAACAGGGCTTGAAATCCTTCCCAAGAGTCGAGAGACCTACAAAGAATCACTTCTTGGATTCATGGATAAAACCAGAACAGCACTTGGGGCCAGGCGTCTTAAAACAGTTTTTCAAAATCCTTTGGCAGAACTTTCTGAAATCAATCTTAGACAACAGACTGTTGGTTTCTTTCTGGAAAACATGGAAGACCTTGAGGACCTCAGAGAAAAACTCGTCGATATCAGAGACCTCGAAAGAATTCTTGCAAAGATTGCCACCAATAAGGCGAATGCTTCTGATCTTTTGAATTTGGCTGAAGCCATCGACACATATGAAAATTTGAAACCATTACTTTCCAAACTTCCAAAGGGAGCTCTCTCCAAAATTGGAACAAAGGAACTAAAATCACTTAATGAACTCAAAGATATCGTCAAACTCACAATCAACGACGAAATTGGTGCTTCTCTTGAGAAAGGCAACTTAATCAAACCTGGTTGTGACAAAAAACGTGATCGTCTCGCCAAGCTGACAAATAATGCCTCAGACGAACTTTCAAATCTAGAAGAGAGATATAGAGAAGAAACCGGAATTCAAAAACTTCGAGTTAAATCCAACAATGTTTTTGGTTACTTCATCGAAGTTAGTAAGTCGCACACTGAAAAAGTTCCAAAAGGTTTCTCTCGTCGCCAAACTCTAGTTAACTGTGAAAGGTACACGACTGACGAATTAGCTGCTTTTGAAAAAGAAATGGTTTCAGCAAAAGATAAACTTGAAAAACTTGAAAGAGAAATTTTCAAGAATATCATTTCAAAGACAAGCTCTCTTTCAAAAGAGATTCAAATTCTAGCTGACATCTACGCGATGATTGATGTTTACCAATCTCTGGCCTGGATTGCCCTTCAAGAGGATTTTACCAAGCCTTCACTCTCTGTTGATCGTAAGATCGTCTCAATCGAAGGTGGATGGCATCCATTGATCAAGTCAGTGATTAAAGATCAGTTTGTTTGTCATGATATTAATCTCAACGAACAAAAATATTTTGGGCTTATTACCGGTCCGAACATGGCCGGTAAAACGACAGTCATGAGAGAAGTGGCAATTATCCAACTTCTTTCACAAATCGGTTCTTACGTTCCAGCAACACGAGTGGAAGTCGGAATTTGCGACTATCTATTCAGTCGCCTAGGAGCCAGTGACGACATTCTCAAAGGTCAATCAACCTTCATGGTAGAGATGGCCGAAACTGCAGAGATCATTCGTCATGCAACTCATAAATCTCTTATTATTCTGGATGAAGTTGGACGCGGAACAAGTACCTATGATGGACTTTCTATCGCTTGGGCCTTGGTTGAACACTTCATTGATAAAACAAAAGCTCTCTGCCTTTTTGCTACCCACTACCATGAACTGATTGATCTGGTAGACAAGAAGAAAGGTGGAAAAAACCTAACAGTTGAAACTCAAAACAATGATGGACATGTGGAGTTCCTTTATCGCTTGGTTGAAAGAGGCGCTTCGCAAAGCTTCGGTATTTATGTAGCGAAACTAGCTGGTCTTCCTTCCAGCATTTTAAATCGTTCACAGGAAGTTCTTCACAATCTTGAATCAGAAGATAACCAGACCATCACGATTCGCGAAGAGAACACTGATGCTGGAGTTCAATTGAGCTTCTTTGGTGAAAACAAACCAATTGTTCCTGAGTATCTTCAAAAAATTGAAGGAGACCTCAAGAAAATGGACATCATGAAAATGACTCCACTTGAGGCCATGAACAAACTGGATGAGTTGATCAACAATCTCCAATAAAATATCAAACGCTTGAGTGCCTTATCCGACTAAGGGGCTCAAGTCTATTCCTCTTAAGTATTGTAGTCAAAAATACCGATAAGAGGGCATGAGTACTGAGCAAAACCTTCCAGTCGTCGTCCCATTCCCAAGGCAAAATAAAAATGCCGAAGCCAGGCTTCCGCATGATGGCGACTTTATGAAAAAGAGAGTCTACGCTACGACGTTGGATCTTTTTTTGGTAGGCCTTATCAACAAAGCGATGCTCTTCACTTATCTAAACTTCATGAAATCATTTTATTACCAGCTTCCGTTTTCACTTCAGTACAGACTAGAAAATGGATTGGTTTCAATAAGCACCTTGAGTCTTTTTGTTGTTTTCTGGGGTTACTTCATGCTCTCGTACTACTGGGGAGAAGGAAAAACACCAGGAAAGATGTTACTTGGACTCAAGGTTTACTCACCTAGTTTTAAGTACCACGGCCAGTACCATCTCACTTTGTTTGAAGCGTTTGCGAGAACAGCCGGGTACTTTTTTTGTTATGCCTCATTCGGTTTGCTCTATGGAATTGCGTTTATGACACCTGATCGTAAGGGAATCCCCGATTGGTTTTCAGGAACTCAAGTTGTAACTGACGAGCAAATGGAATTCATAGACAAACATTATTTTCCTCCACACCACGAACAAATTTTTGAGATGGGTCCGTGGAAAAAAGAAGAGGAAAAGCTTCCCATTCAACTCTCTCTATTCGATGAATCTCGGGTTCTCGAGGCCAATCAGGATATTATCGTTCTTCCGGATCAGACCAATAAAGACGACGAAGCTGCTTAATTATATTTTAGTAATATCTATCCCTGAATAGTAATGGTTCAGAATAACTGAGTGAGTTGCTCCATGATGTTTGGCCATCATCATCGCCCCCCACTGACTCATTCCAACGTGATGACCCCAACCATTTCCAACGAACTTAAAGCCATCGTCTTCCTTTTGAAGACGAAAATGATAAGCAGGGAACTCTGACCAACCAATTGAACCTCTTAGATCTGTGAAGTCCAAAGAAACTGCTTTGGTGTCTTGAACAGCTTGGATAGTTTTAATAGAACCAAAATCAAAGTTCCAATCTAGAACTTTAAAATCCAGTCCTCCGTCAGCTGTAAACGTTGAGAATTTCCCTCCAGTTCGACTACTCGACTTCAGTTTGTCGATCAAAAACTCTGGAGTCCAAAGATCTGTTGTCCACTCTACAATCCAATGAGCAGAAGCTGGAAGCTCAGCTCTAAGCTCATCACGAGTAAAGACTTCTTTATTGCCTGCACAGTAAGGAGCATCGTTTTGCTTGAAAATATTCTCTGCAGAATCAGTTCTTCCTCCACTGTAAGCGTGAAAGTAAGCAATGATCAACTTACCGTTATACATCATGACTTCTGAATCTGTTTCTGCAACAGCTCGATCAGTAGAAGCCTCAACATGATCAAGACCAGTGTAAACCTGAAATCTTGCCGTATCATCCACATGATATGGTCTAGAGCTTGGAGCTGTAGTGAAATGATAAAGGGCATAGGTTCTAGCAGCAACTGCTTGAGCTTTCAAGGCCTCAATTGGCCAAGTTGCAATTGATTCACTTGGAACGACACCTCTTAGGTACGTTTCAATATCTACAAGATTGATGACTTGAATATCACCGGCTGTATCTTTTTTAATTTCAAAAGTTCCAAGATAAGTATGAGTTTTGTCTGGGTTAACAATTCTTTCAACTTGAATAGGAGCTGTACCGGTTACAGTTAGCTCACCTGGTTCAACAGCTAAATCACCAGTACCTGTTTCAATCACAAATTCATTTTTTTGAACCGTGAGTGTAAATTTGGTTGGATTCAATGTAAGACCACTGGCACCAGTCAAAGTCATGGGCTCACTAGAAAGAAAAGTCACCGTTTTTGGATCATCAGGAATCCCGTGACGACCATCTCTTTTTAGAGTGTGAGGAAAAACAAGCAC
>SBGE01000067.1 GCA_006226755.1 Deltaproteobacteria bacterium
TAGCCGGCAACTGAAGACTCAAATTTCTTGATGATGCCATCGATTTTTTCTTCTCGATCTTCAGCGTCTTCTTTTTCACCCTTCGCTCCAGATAGGAGAATTCCTGAATAAATGACCCCGATAGCTGCCATTACAATCGTTGGAATAGGTTGAGAGAGAAACGCTAGTCCTGATGGGTCCTCAATATAGCAGCCTTGTTCTTTAGTTGGTTTGGCAGCTTCAACGGCCGCCATAATTCCAGAAGCAAGATAACCAACTATTAATAGTAGGTATTCCTTCATTCGAAGATCAGCAATCTTCCCAATTTCTTTTTGTTCATCTTTCAAATAATTGAAGGCTCTGATTTGGGCCTGATATGGATCTTCGTTGACGGCTTCGTCTTTATATTTATCTTGAAGGTCGGTAAGATTCTTTTCTGCCATAAATTTAACGTAGAGGTCAAAGAGGAGACCTCCGGCAGATGTTACTTTAAAAATTGTCCTATAAGTACATGAGATCGCCTTATCGTTCGCACCAGTCACATTCCAAAAGGTGATAATGGCAAAGAGAGCATTGAGACCAGTCAGTCCCCAAGTGGCTTGGTTCCAGCTACCTTGTTCAACTGGATCGACTTTATCTTTGGCAAAATTGTCATGACATTGTTTTCTTGCAGCATCATCTTTCATCTCTTGGCATTGTTCATATTCTTTTTGCCAAGTGTGGCCACCATCTGAAGTTCTTTGGGAAGAATCATAATCGAGCTCTGATTTTCTGATACATCTGTTGGTATTGGCATCCCATCTGTAAGCCGTACCCTGCTTTTGACAGGCCGACACGAGACTCTGTGTTTCATCATTGTCTTGTGCTCGTGCAGTTGAAGCCGGTCCATAAAAACCAACGACTATGAACACATAGATGATCAGACTATTGAGTACGCCGAATAAACGTTTGGAGCTCCCCATAAAAACCTCAATTTTAGTTTTCTCTTATAAAGTATAGGCCCAAGCAGTGCTTTTCTATATATTTTAAAGACTTATATGGCCCTCCTCAATGGGAACATTCTTCTAAATTGCTGGATATATTGAGGAAAATAGGTATTCAGGGAATCCGTCAAAACTCTTCCCAATCAAAAAGCTGCGCCACAATTCATAGGCAAAAAGCGGGAGAAACGCTCAAGTACTGATTATTGTGACAGCAGGACTTTTAGCTCTTTTTTGGTGATTTGGTCTTGGACGGTTTGATATTCTTTGGCCAAGCATAGCTTGAGATTTGGGAATTGACACTTATTGAGAGCTCTCGCTGCACCAACGGCCACAGCTTTTGAACTGCTTTCTTCATCAATATAAAAATCTATCCGACTTTCATTGAGTAAAAGATTGTCTGCGAAGTAGATATTGTCTTCTTCTCTAATCATGTTTCCGACAAGGATGAGGTTTTGTGAAGGAAAACTCTGGGGCCATATTTTATGGAAACGTCTGATCTTACCTGACACTTGTCCGCTGGCCGCAATCGTTAACACAGGAAGAGGGCCTAAATTCTTTTCAACTCTTAATCCACTCGCAGTGACAATCAGATCCACTTTGTTTTTTTTAATCCAATCCATTGCCTTCAACCAATACTCTGTTTTTTGCAGACCATCTTTATCAAAGACGACAAGGGGAGTTATCACGAGATCTTTTCTCTTGTTCAAAGAGAGAAACTTCTCCAGAACAAAATGACCATGAAAACGTCTGTTCTGTTTTTCTACTTTATTGCAATTGATTTTTACTGATTGAGTTAAATCCACCTGTTTTTTGACCAAGGGAGACTTATTACAAAAACCACTGTCGACAAAGGCAATATGGAGCTTGGCCTCTGCTGAAGCAAATAGAATTGAGGTGAATAAAAAAAGCCCCAGGAATAATCCTGGGGCCTTGGAGTTTAGAATCATTTAAGTTCCAAGATGGATTATCTTAGTCCTCCGAATCTTGCGAATCTGTCAGTGTTACCGTCATCGCTAACTTCGAAAGGAGTAAAGATATTTTCGTTCTTGTAAACCTGGTTGTAAAGGTTTCTGTCAAAAGTTTTCAATGGCTTTTGAACTTCTTTTTCAATCAAGTCACCAGACTCATTTGCAGCATTTTTTCCTCTAATCGCAGACATTTCATCAGCGATATCTTTGAAACTGCTCATCGCTTTTGAGATAGTGTACTTAGCATTGACACCAATCAAGTAAATTCCAGCACCAGCTTCATTCAGTTTGGTCTTCTTGATGGCTTCTCTCAGTTTGTTGAACATTAGAGAGTCGTCTTTGTACATTCTCTTAGCAATGCTTGAACTTCTACCGAATACACCACCAGAAGCTTTATATGCTGAGTTGATGTTAAGGAATTCGGACAATCCTCTGATGTTCATCACTTCAACCATTTGCGCCTGAGCTTTACTTGGATTGAAGTAAGTACCTCTGTTGATTTGTCCTTTGATGGAATTGATCAATTGATCTTTTCCAGTCTTGAACAATTCCGCTAGTGGAAGAAGTTTCTTGAAACCATTTCTAGTTGACTGCATGGCCACTTGAGAACCTTTGAGGTTCTTGTTGTGATCCATTTCTGGGTTAGTGAAGACAAGCTTCATCTTCCCAATGCCAGACATTGAAGGTGAGAACTTTCCAGCATCTTTGAAAGACTTGGTCCCTTCAGCAATTTTCAATCCTTGAGCATTGTCATCTACATAGATGAAAACAGTGTTTTCAGATTTTGCTAGGACATGGTCAAAATTGTTGATCACAGATCCATTACCTCTGTCGATAACAAGAGCTGTTTTACTCTTAAGACCAGTTTTCAAGATTTCACCATTTCTGTTTGCCAGTGAAAGGTCTAGAACTGAAGCATTGTTGATTCCACCTAGTTCTGAAACCACGTCTAGAAGATCAACTCTTGTTTGGTCAGAGTCAACAACGATCACTGGTTTACCAGCTTTCTCAGTATATGGAGCTTTGACCATAGTATTGAAGGCCTGGTCAAGTCTTCCTAGAAGTACTCCATTCTTTGAAACAGTGGCAGTAAATGTAAGCGGAGTATAGACATCCGACTCATCTGATACTTTAACTTGTGCATCTTTCAATCTTACTGAGCTTTCAAGTGACTGAACGTCAGCGAAAGATTTTGAGATGATATTGCTGTTTGAGTTCACAGAAACTTCAACTTTAAGAGCACCTTCATACTTTCTTTTTGAATTGTTTTTCATATCAACAAGAAGTTGAATGGCCTCATTGATAACTGGAGTTCCATTTGTCGTAAGTCTGGAAAGCTCAAGTGGAAATTGAATTCCAAGATTCTTTTTGTCTCCAGCATTAACCAACCCTTGAGCGGCATTTGCATAGTGACGTCCTTGAACTTTTACTTCAGAAGTTAGCGGTGAGTAAACTCTCAAGATAGACTGCTCAGTTTGACCTGGACGAGTCGCTTGAATTTTTCCTTTAACAGCATTTTTAACTGTTACAACAGCTCCAGCTGGAATCGCAGGAAGTTTTGCCTTCGATCCGTCGGCCATTATGATAGTAGCATCTGTTGCAGCTTTTTTTCCAAAGTTCTTGATGACAACATCATGTAGAGTCGTTTCACCTGGTTGGAAGATTCCATCGTTGGCAGCAATTCCGTTGATTCCTGCATCTTTGATTTGTGATCCAACAAAGCTCAAAACAGAGTTGTTTTCATAAACATTTGATACAGAAGCAAATCTTTTTGCTCTGTAAATTTCTGTTTGCTCTTCGATGTTCGCTTCGAAAGTATCTCTTTCAGCTCTATCAAAGTTCGCTGATCTGATATTTTCGTATTCTTGCTTGTAAGTGTCTCTTTCAACTTGATCAAATGTCACTCTGTATTCATTAGAGCTTCTAATTGGGTTGTTAGAGTATTGTGATCTCGCTTGTCTGAAGAATGAGTCACGTACGCCAGGAAATACTCTATTGTACTCGTCTCTGTTTCCTTCAGTTTGTCCTTGTGAAAAGCCATTTGAGAATGAGCTGTCATAAGAATTTTGATAGCTTGTTCCATAAGATCTGTCGTAAGCGTTATTGTAAATCGCTTCGATATTTCTTTGGTAGGCCATTCTCTGTCTTTCTCTATATGACTCAGTGAAACCATCAGCAAATGCCATGCTCATGATGCCTCTATAGTTGTTTCTATTCGGGTTGAAGTTAGGTCCTCTGTGTCCATGTGGCATTCTAGGAATAACTCTGTCGAATGTTCCATCAAAGGCTCCAGAAACAACTTTTCCTGGTAGGTTTACGTTTTCGTATTTCGCAACCGCTTGGTCCTCACCAATTCTTGTACCTTCAAGATTTCCTGTTGAAACAGCTCTGTTCATCCCAGCTGTATTTCCTTGGTTTGTTCCAACTGTTGAAGCATCAGAACTTTGTGCTCTGGCCACACCGGCATCACGACCTTCTCTTTGACCAGCATCAGTGTTACCTGCACGAGTACCTTCAGAAGTTCCAATTGTTTCACCGTCTTGAGTTGCACGGTCTCGACCAATTCTTACACCGTCTTGATAACCATCTCTATGACCATCGCCATAACCAACTCTGTCACCATCACGACGTCCATCAACATCACCGTCGGTCAATCCTGCATCGTTACCGATTCTTCTCGCAAGTGCGAGTCCGTCTGTACGACCATTATCTTGACCCATGTCTGCCCCGTGTCTGTTAGCAGAAAGGAGTTGTCCTTGGAGTTCTTTCTTAAAAGCATTGTGAGCTCTAGCAGCACCAACCAAATTGTTGTAAAGTCTTTCTTCATTTTGTGCGATTGGCTTCATTGCTTCACCAGCTTGAGCAATTTGGGCCATCTTACCAGCAACTTTTTGTTTTTCAGCAGCAATCTTTTGAGCTCTTTGAGTGTTGTCTTGGTCTATTTTTGCAATTTCCGCTTCTTTGTCCGAGATTTTTTTCTCTGCAGCGGCTAGAGCATCTTTTTTCGTTTTCAAATCAGCAGCAGCTGCATCTGAAAGTCTTTTCTTTTCAGCATGAGCTCTTGTCAATTGCTGAACTTTTTTCTTTTGTTGCTCAACTTTGGCCTGGCACTCAGGAGTAGGAGAGGCGCTACACTGAGTTTCAAGAGTTCCAAGTTCTTGCTTGGCCGCTTCTAGAGCAGCTTCAGCAGCGGCAGTATCTTTAGAAGTGGCATCAAAAGCTGTTTGAGCAAGTTGAACAGAAGTCTTAAGACCCCTAAGAGTTTGTTTAATTTCTCTTACTTGTTTTTCTAGCTCTGCCTTTTTTGCAACAGCATCAACTGTTTCTTTTTCAAGTTTTGCAATCGCAACTTCAAGTTGAGCTTTTTCTTCTACAAGCTTGGCAATTTGATCAGTTTTTTCTTTGAGAAGTTTGGCCGCTTGAGCATGTTCACGCTGAAACTGCTCAACATTCTCAATTAATTTTCTCATTTGAGGATTATTTGCAAGTCTAAGGTTTCTGTCTGGCGTTCCAATATAATTTTGTTGCCAGGTATCTGGAAGAATTTGAACCGGTTGTCTGTCAGTTACGACTACAGTACCAGATCCAGTGTCTGTTCCTGAGCCGTTTCCGCCACCATTTCGGTCTCCGTTTCGGTCTCCATTTCGATCACCTGTTCTGTCGCCTCCACGTCCAGTTCCATCTCCATTACCTCCACGTCTTTGAGCGAATGCATCATTCACTCCTAGGGCAGATGTCACGAGAAGTGCTGTGACGAGCGGTGCAACCAATTTGTTTTTGGTTTTTTTGTTAGACATGATTCCTCTCCTATATGGTGTGCCTTGTGACCCCGCGGGGTCAGTTTTTCCCTGCTTCAGCGACTAAAAACGAATGAACCAAGCGATATCAGTGTCGCTTTGTCCCCAAAAATCAAAATCCATTCAATTTAGTCGGAATTAAGAAAGTACATTAGCAATCTGTGGGCCAATCTCAACAATGATGGTCAATGTAAGAATTATTTACAGTCGGTGAGCCTCAGTTTACTGTTTAAGTATTGGTCACCTTTGTAATTTTTACAGGAAAAACGGAGTTTTCTTCAAGCATGAGTGTCAATTACGAAAAGCGCTATCAGGAATTGAAAGAGACTTTTCGGTTGGAGTACCAATCTCCTCCAAGTCTTCTCCATTTCCTCGAGAAAGACGTTTGGACACATACCGGACTCAATCCGGAAAGTGAGATCAAGATCTTAGAACTTGGCTGTGGTGCCGGCTCCCTTTTTCATGAGAAATACAAAAGACCTAAAGTAGTGAGTCTTGATCTGGCGCCAACTGCTCTGGAGTATGCCCGTGAACATTCGAATCAAGACAATATCATTTATATGCAAGGTCAGTGGGGAGGAGATTTCCCTTATTTTCCAGAGAATGAGTTTGATTTCATTCTCGATGCTCATTGCCTTCATTGTCTGATTGAAAAAGAAGACCGGGTCAAGGCCTTGAAGCAGGCCTATGAAGTCTTGAAACCTGGTGGATGGATGGGAGTTGAGCACATGGTTTCTCATAGTGGGATGGAATTCGATGCTCCTTACCAGCTTTTCAATAATACTCTTTACTATGCTGGGGAACCTCAGAAATTTATTCCTCATTCAATTGAAATAGAAGAGGAAATCAAAGCTGCTGGTTTTGAAATCAGATATCTCAGAGTCTTTGAAACACTCAAAATCATTCCAGTGTCAGGCAGAGCAACTCCTCTTCGCTCGGATCCTGATCTCTTAAGACTCTTATGCATTAAAACGGAAGGATAAAAAATGGATCAAGTATTAAACGCATTCAAGGCCTCATGGAAATATATTAGCTTTCCACTTTTTGAAATTAGTGGAACCAAGATTTCTGTCATTTCGGTACTTCTATGTATCGCCTTTTTTGCGCTTTCAATCAGACTTGCCAATATGGCGGAAAAGTTTATTGAACGCATGCTAAAGGATAAAGACCTTGATATTGGGGTGAAGGGATCGATTTCAAGATTTACCCGCTATGCCGTCATTATAGTTGGTGCACTGATTGCTTTGGATACAGTAGGGATTTCTTTAAGTTCTCTTGCTGCTCTTGGAGCTGTACTGATGGTCGGTATTGGTTTTGGTCTTCAAAACATTACTCAAAACTTTATCTCAGGTCTGATCATTTTATTAGAGAGACCTATAAAGGTAGGGGATAAGGTCAAAGTTCAGGGAGTATCAGGGAAAGTTGTCGAAATTGGAGCCAGATCCACTTTGATTCATACTCGCGACGATATCGCGATTATCGTTCCTAATTCACAGTTTATCAGTGAACAGGTTGTAAATGAGTCTTTTAGTGGAGAGCAGATTCGACTTCATCTTGAAGTAGGAGTTTCGTATTCATCAGATCCTGAAGTAGTTAAGGGGATTCTTCTTGAAATTGCTTCTGAGCATAGTATGGTTCTTTCAGATCCAGCTCCAAGAGTGTTCTTTAAAAATTTTGGTGATTCGAGTCTGGATTTTGCTCTCACGATTTGGGTCAGAGAGCTATGGCATTATGAGAGAATCATGTCAGACCTTCGCTTCGCTGTGATGAGAAAGTTTAAGGAAAACCATATCGAGATTCCTTTCCCTCAACGAGATCTCCATCTTCGTTCTAGCGACGTTAAATTGTCATAAAAAAGGCCCTCTGTGAGGGCCTTCTTTTTTTATTCATCATCTTTTGGTGCTCTACCAACTCCAGTACCTGATCCATCATCTCCGTGAGGAGCTTTGGCCTTTGGTGCTTTTACTGCAGCTGGAACCAATACATACTCAACTTCTTCAGGGTAAACGATTTCACCAGAAGTCATTTCAATTTGATGTCTTCTTAGAACTTCAACAATTGAAGTATTTTTACCTCTTACTTGATTCAGAGAAAAAGCTCTTCCTCTATATGTTTCAAAGCCTTTGGCGACTCTTTCTGTTTTTTCTGCAGATTCTACATGTACTTTTTTGACCTTGGTCAGTTCACCGGCCTGCGATCCTGCAGAAAAGGTGATGCTTAGGACAAAAAGTGTTACGGCCATTAAAGTTTTCATACGCTACCTCTGTTCCTGTATTTCCTTGGCGTCCCCTCATAGACACCTTTTCCTTCCTGGAGCGTGTTTCGGGTCAAATTCCTTTCGTCCCGTTTGGATACTCTTAGTACAAGGTCCATGCCAATTTCAGTCAAATGGAAGTGATTGAAAACAGGTCGTTTATCATGGGGCGAACGGGGACTAGGGCGAATTGTCACCACAGCTTGGGGTCATTAAAGAATATTGAGGCACATTTCAGTTCCTGAAGTCAGCTTTTGAAGCTCAGCTGAGTCCAAGGTTTTTAATTTTTCAGAAACCTTTAAAAAGATAGAGTCATCTTTATGATGGAATCGCAAGTTGGCGTCTATGTCTAGGCCAATGGCCTTTGTGAAGGCCTCCCAAAATTTGTCTTCAACGGCGGCCAGGGCAGCATAATGGCCATCTTTCAGACGATAAAGCGCATAGCAGGGAAACTTCCCATTATGCAGGAATTTGGTTTCCCCTGTTTTTCTGAGTTCATCATTATAAAATGGAGTTAGTGATTCCTCCGTCGATTCCAATAGGTAACAGGTTTCTGTAAGTCCTGTGTTAGTTCGACCTAACTTCAAGAGTGCACCCAGAGTCGTCATGGCAATTCGATGACCGAAGATGATTCCACTAACTGGAAGAAAGGGAGGGTATAGAATATCTTCTTGATGATCTTCAATATGCATTCCAAGAAGTCCAGTCTTGGCCAGTGCATTCAGATCATGAAGGGCCCCCTCATCATTTCTAGAGGCCTTCATTTCTATAATTGCTTTGGGACGATTTGATTGGATCACATCTTCTGTAAGACCTAGTTTCAATCTCACTTTTTCTGGTATCCCCATAAGAACGGCATCTGCACTCTTAATGAGTTTGTGAATTTCTTCTTTCCCTGATGTTGAATTGAAATTAAGTGTCTTGATTGTTTTGTGCTGATTGAGAGAACGATACCAATATTCAAAACTGGAGTCCATGTCTCCAAACAGACCTTGCTTGAAAGGGTCACCAAAAGTTGAGTCTTCAATCTTGATGACTTTTGCACCCATCAAAGAGAGCAAATGACCTGCCAGTGGACCCGGAAGTCTATGGGACAGGTCAACAATGGTTAAACCTTCAAGCAGTCTATTCACTCTTTTGATGTCTCTTCGGGCTTAGGAGGAGTCAGTGTTTCAATGAAATTTTTGAGTCCTTCACCTTGTAGTTCACATTGAGTCATCCCACAGATTTGCCATGATTCATTTTCTTCATCTGTATAGCTCAGGACAAAACGTGGTAGGAAATAAGGAATAAATCCTAGGAACTCAGAGTTTTCCAACCATTTACGTGGAAGTTTGATGACTTTATAGGCCTCGGTTGGATAAGTCAGTGCTCGTAGTCCTTCTCCAGCTCCCAATGGATTGACCAAAACCTGCTGAGTTGTCGCTTCCATAAGATCTTTGATGGGATCGAGAAGTTCCGGCTCAGAAAATAGGAGTGCGGCCCTTCTTGCGAGTAAGATCAGTGTGGCCACAGGTGATCTGAATGAGCTGTCGTAAGGAGAGTGTTTTTGATTTGGATAAAGTTCAAATTCTCCAGATGACTTGGCCCTCGTTAGTAGTGTTTCGCCTTCGATAAATTCTTTATAGATAAAATCGAGAGTGTCGTAGAAGTTATCTTTAAAGACAGGGTTACCAGTGATCTCATAAGTTCTTAATTGAGTTTCACAGAAGAAGACATAGTCTTCTAAGTAAGGAAGTGAACCTGACTTGGTTGTAGAATGCCTAAGGCTCATTCGATTGTCTTCTTTGGCCACTATGAAATTGGTATAGCTTCCTTCAAGAGCTCTGTTGAATAAAGAAGAGGCCATTTGTCTAATGACATCGATCTTACAGTACTGCATGATATCTACGAGAGCCGAAATCAGCATGAAGTTCCAGCTGGCGATACCCTTATTATCTGTGAAAGGTGGAATTCGGGTTTTCCTTTCGTTAAGAATTGATTTTCTGATTTTTCTGACCAAATCCCATGATTCTGTTGTGAAAATTTCTTCTCTTTTTTCCCAGTTGAGGGAAACAACATTTAAACCGTGATCGAAGTTTCCTTCTTTTGTGATTCCAAACCATGCTTTGATTTGATCCATTCTGTCTGAAATATTTTCTTCATCTTCAACTTTATTAACCAAATCTTCGAACTCTTCCTCAGTGAAACTAAAATAGAGTCCTTCGGTGCCTTCACTATCAGCGTCTTGAGCAGCAAAAAAGTTACCATCATCTCCAAGCATTTCGGCCTCAAGATAGTCAAGTGTGTTCATGATGTGATCGTAGACAAGAGGAGATGGATAGAGCATCGATACTTTTGAGAGAAGTCTCAATAGTCCGGCTTGGTCATAGAGCATTTTTTCAAAATGTGGGATCATCCATTTTTCATCAGTTGAATAGCGGTGGATTCCGCCTCTGGCCTGATCCATCATTCCACCCATCAACATTCTTTCAATGGATTTGATGATGTGTTCACCTTTACTTTGCTCTACCATTCCTTCGAGCATTTGTTCTACTGCCCACTCATAGAAAGCAAATTGAGGGAACTTTGGAGCGGCACCATAACCGCCAAATTCTTTATCTTCAAACTGTCCAATCGCCTCGAGCACAGCGGTTGGAGCAGGGAAGTGACCATCAAACTGAACTTTTTCTTTAGTGACCAGTCCCTCGGCAATTGCTTTGGTGACATTTGCAGCATTTTCTTCAACTTGAGATTTCTCTTCATTGAAAGCACGATCAAGTTCTTTGATCAGATCTTTAAACGATGTTTGTCCACCACTTGGAATCAGTGGGAAATAGGTTCCAACAAAATAAGGTCTGAGATCTGGAAGCAGGAAAGCTGAAAGTGGCCATCCACCGGAACGAGTAAAAAGCTGACAGGCCTGTTGATAGTAATTGTCGATATCCGGCCATTCTTCGCGATCAACTTTAATACAAACAAAATGTTGATTAAGGAAATCTGCAGTTTCTTGATCTTCAAAGCTTTCATGTGCCATCACATGACACCAGTGACAAGAGCTGTATCCAACGCTTAAAAAGATAGGCTTGTTTTCATCTTTTGACTTCTGAAGGGCCTCTGGTCCCCACGGCCACCAGTGAACTGGATTGGATTCGTGTTGTTTCAGGTAAGCAGACTTTTGATCTTTTAATTTGTTGTAAGTTGTCTGGTCACTCATGATATTCCTTTTGAGTTGCGCGACGTGTTGCAGAAGAGAGAGTTAAAGCAGTATTTTCATGGAAAGTGGTTCGAAAGAAAAGGCTAAATGGGTCTAAGGCCCTATAAATGGGTTAAGGCCTAAGTGGCGGCCCTTTACGAGTGCTCCCCAATCAGGTACAAGCCTTGCTGCTATGAGAAAAACGATCGCGAAGCCCTTTAACAATGGGCTTTCAATAAATTTGGACCAACTTGAGGGACCACTTGCAACAGCAGTTTTTTATCTGCTTTTTGTATTAGTCACTCTATTCATGCTCTCCAATCTTTCGTACGGATTATTGGAAGTTAAAATTCCAAGACCGAATCAGATCGTTTCGGGGCCGGCGCATATTTATGGACCAGCTCTTTTAAAAGAGATTCAAAAACCTTCATATCATTTTGAACGGGTCCATTATGAGAAGAAAAACTTTGGTGGTGTTCACCTCGATCGGATCAGTGAACTATCCAAAGACCAGTTCGAGGCGCTTCTTCTCAATTCCGTTCCTAAAAATCTCAGACAACGATTCTCTCTTTATATACCGATTGCTTTAGGCATGGCCGAGAAATATCAAGTAGATCCCTTTTGGGTGATTTCTGTTATGTGGACTGAGAGTCACTTCGATGTCTATGCCCGGAGTCACGTTAATGCCATGGGGTTAATGCAAGTCCTGCCTGAGACGGGTCTTTTTCTCTCGAGGAAGCTCAATCGTCCCGTTACTAAAGAATATGCTCATCAAATGATCCAGCATCCACGATTCAACATCGAGATGGGGGTTTATTTTCTAGGAAGACTCCGCGAAAAATTTGGTAACACTCGTTTGGCCACAGTTGCCTACAATATGGGACCTTCCCGAGTGAGAAGAAGAATGTCGATGGGGCTACCAGTTGGTGTCCGAAATAATTATCTCAACAAAGTCAGGGGACATTATCGGCTTTTGACCCTGGAATTTAAAAAACAAGTTATGAGTAAACCAAGACCCTATGAAATGACATATGTGGTCGCTGAAAGGCCTATGACTTTTATCGACAAGTTGGTCGCTATCGATAGTAAATCCAATACTGCGCTGCCACTTCTTGCAAAGAGTCAGTCTCTTTTTTCAAAGACCTATCTTTAAACTCTATCTATATCTGTTATTTTTCCTTCTGCTTTGCTAATCTTTTCCAAATCAAAAGGTATTGAATTCAATGAGTAAAGACAAAGTCATTGCGATCGACGGACCGAGCGGAAGTGGTAAATCAACTGTTGCTAAAGAATTAGCAAAAGCGCTTGGACTTCTTTATATCGACACTGGGGCCATGTTTAGATCTATGGCCTATATGGCAGACAAAAAAGGTATTCCCATGACTTCTGGAAGTGAGATGAACTCATTTCTTGAAACTCTCAATATGGAATATGGCGTTTCAAGTGATTGCTTGATTCGTATTGATGGTGAAGATCTCACACAAAAAATTAGAGAACATCATGTTTCAAAACTTGCTTCTATAATCAGTCAGATACCAGAAGTAAGAACTTATCTTCTCGACTTTCAAAGAAACCTCGCTAAAGAAGTTCTCTGTGTAATGGAAGGACGAGATATAGGAACTGTTGTTTTCCCAAATGCTTTTTGCAAACTCTTTATCACCGCATCTGTTGAGACCAGGGCCCAAAGACGTCTTGATCAACTCAAGTCCAATGGAGACCAAAACGTCACACTAGAACAAGTCATCAAAGATGTTCAAAAGCGTGATGAGAGTGACATCAATAGAGAAGTTGCTCCTCTAAAACAGGCCGAAGATGCGACTTATCTAGACACAACTGATTTGACTCTTCCCGAGATCATTGAGCAGCTGAGTCAGTATGTAAGAGATCGCGCTAAGGATGCTGGCATATCTCTATGAGAGTTATCATCAACAGAAGCGATGCAATTGGTGATACGCTCCTGACAATGCCGATGGCAAAGGTAATCAAAGAAAACCATCCAGAGGCGAAAGTTTGTTTCATTATTTCACCACGCTCTGAAGATCTCTTTCCTGATCATCCCTATGTCGATGAATACTGGGTACTTGATCATTCAAATTCAACGTTCTCTAAATTGAATTTCCTGAACAAAAAGATGAAAAACTTCAATGCCACTCATTTTTTTCATGTGGGAGGAAGCCATATCCCAAGTATTGCGGCCTTCATTAATAAAGTTCCATTTAGAGGTGGACTCAGGTCCAAATGGTCTTCTTTTCTATTTTTGAATCAAGCTTTGAGACAAAAACGCTCAATGGTTACCATGCATGAGTCCGAGTACAATATTTCTCTTCTTTCAAAAATGGGAATTGAATACAATGCCCATAAAAGAAATGAATATGCACCTCAAATCAAACTTAGTCAGACAGAACTTCACCAGTCCGATGACTATTTTCAGAGTGAGCTTCAAAAACAGGGAATGGATTATAACAAACCAATGATTGTCATTCATCCTGGGATGACTGGGCATACTTTAAATTGGGCCAGTCGTAATTATGGTCGTCTCATTGATAGGTTAGAAAACGATAATCCTGGTAAATACAACTTTATTATTTCTCATACTCCCAGCGACGAAAAATATCTTTTTGGTCTCAAAGATTATTTGAATAGTGAAGAACATTCTTCCTTGAGCGACAAAGTCTATTTCCTTGATGGTTCACTTCGTGGACTAAGAAACTATATGGGTATTCTTGCTAGAGCAAAGGCCTTTATTGGTCCGAGCACTGGAACAACTCATATCGCGAATGCTTTAGGTGTTCCGATGGTTGGACTTTATTCTCCCATCAAAGTTCAAAGTTCTTTGCGTTGGGGACCTTTCAAAAGACAGAGTGACAAAGTCAAAGTGATCGTTCCAGATGTGGTTTGTGGAGAAACGATACACTGCGCAGGATCGATTTGCCCTTATTATGAGTGCATGGCCAAAGTAGAAGTTGAAGATGTATTCATGGCCGTGAAAGAATTGTTGGATAACAACTCAAAAGAACAGTGAAATGGAATCCCTATGGAATCATTTATAACAGAAAACAGATTTCAAGAAATTACCTCTAAGTACAATTCTCTTAAACCCATTATTGTGGTGGGAGATATCGGTCTGGATAAATATACTTTTGGTGAAGTTCGAAGAATTTCTCCAGAAGCTCCCGTTCCAGTTCTTGAAGTTTCCAGAGAATGGCTCAAACTTGGTCTTGCTGCCAACATCAGCCATAATTTGAAGACCATTGGTGTTGAATCAACTCTATGTGGAGTTGTCGGTAATGATAAAAATGCTTCAACTTTTGAGCACCTACTCGAAGAGTGTGGCCTTAAAACCTGGGGTCTGGTTCGTTCCTCAGATCGACCTACAATCTTCAAGGAAAGAGTAACTACCGACACTCAGCAGATTTGTCGAATTGACTATGAATCAACTGACTCCATCTCTCCAAAAACGGCCAAGAGTGTTTTAAGGAGAGTCGAAGACTTTGCAAAAGATCATGGGGCCTTGATCATTGAAGATTATGCCAAAGGAACTTTGACTGAAGATCTCATTCAAGGACTCATCAAATCTTTTACTGAAAGAAACACTCTTGTTTGTGTTGATCCAGGTCGATCAACTCCTCCTCTTTGGTACCGTGGCGCCACACTTTTGAAACCGAATAAAAAAGAGGCCATCATTATGGTTTCAAGTCTTGGTTACCGCGAAACTAACGTGGAATCCATTGCTGAAATTCTTGTTGAAAAACTAAATCTCGAAAAAGTCGTCATTACTTTAGGTGGTGATGGAATGGGAATGATTGATACCAAATCTGATGGCAAGTTTCATCATATTCCAACTGTCGCCAATGAGGTTTTTGATGTCTCTGGAGCTGGTGACACCGCCATTTCACTACTTACGGCCTCTTTAGTTGCCGGAGCAACTCTTCCTGAAGCCGCATGGCTTGGAAACTGCGGTTCTGGTGTGGTTGTGGCCAAGAAAGGGACCGCGACAGTAGATCTTAAAGAGCTTTCAGAGTTCTACAAAAGACTGGCCGGGAAGCTTCAAAAATAAAATTTTGACTACACCTTCAGGCACCTCAACGAATTCATAGGTGTTTATTCACTTTTTTCAACTTTTCTTGGCAGCACCAAGTATTTCCAGTCTTAATAAAATTTAGCGAGTTTTCTGATTCTAACTCCCTGTTTTGCTTCGTTTATTTCATTTTTTGAAATTTCTTGTTTGGAGGCCTTCCGGATTTTCTTGAGTGAAAACTTGCTCGGCCTTAATCTTGGTTCAAGCAAAAGGTTAAGAAAGTGTTCTTGATTTGTTTTTGAAAAAAATCAATTTCACTTTTACCAAATCCCGTGGACAAGGGCGAAGTTTTGCGAAAGCACTACTGAGCAAAGTTCCACCCTAAGGGGAAGGTTAGTGGACCATGTGTCTTCCAGGCCACGCCCTATGGGTTTAAGGAGTTGCCGAAGCGGTAAAAGACGGTTTTCTTCCAGGTTCCTGATGGGTCTGGGTTGACGAACGGGTCGGGGGAGTGTGGAGAGCATTCTCTTGGGGAAACTGATCTTTGGAGGAGGTTATTTGGGCCCTTAAAGACATTTTTGTTTTTTAGGTTTTTTAAGACATTCATTTTGAACTTCCACGGATCTGGGCCGTGCCATTTTTCTGGAGGCTTATTTCTTTTTAAGAACCGAGCTCGCCCCTCGTCGGAAGGAACAACTGCGGTTGTGAATTTGTAACATCAGATTTTTTATCAAGCCCCTCTGTCGAGGGGCTTTTTATTTCCCCTAAACGGTGACGTAAGCAGTTTTTTGTGTAAGAATCATGCCCTTCATTAACGCTTACAATCAAGAGAAATGACAATGAGCATGATTCAAAAACTCGATGATCTCCACAAAGAGTTTCAAGGCCAGATCGCTGGTCTTACCAACCAGGCCGATGTCCTGAACCTTAAGGCCGATTATCTCGGCAAGAAAGGAAAGGTTTCCGAAATCCTCAAATCATTGAAAGATGCTTCAGCTGAAGAGAGAAAAGAGCTCGGGCCTAAGGCGAATACCATCAAAGATTCCATGCAAGAGATGGTTCAAGATAAGTTGACTTCTATCGAACTTGAAGAAATCAATCAAAAGCTCGCCCAAGACAAAATCGATATAACTTACACAAATAGTGTCAAGGAAACGGGGATTCACCACGGAGGAGTACATCCACGTACGCTGATCCAACAAGAGATTGAAGATATATTTCTCTCTATGGGGTTTGATATTCTTGATGGACCACATATCGAAGACGAATTTCACAACTTCGAAGCGTTGAATATCCCAGGGGATCACCCTGCTCGTGATATGCAAGATACATTCTGGTTCGATGATCCGGAATCCCCAGAAGGAAGAAAGCACCTTCTAAGAACTCACACCTCAACTATTCAGGTCAGAGGGATGATGAGTCGTAAGCCACCATTTCGTTTTATCGCTCCGGGAACAGTCTTTCGTTGCGAAAGAACAGACGCTTCCCATGAGATGGTTTTCAATCAACTCGAAGGGATGATGGTAGGAGAGAACGTTTCCGTTGCAAACTTGATTTACTTCATGAAAACCATCCTGACTGAGATCTTCAAAAAAGAAGTTGAAGTCCGGTTACGTCCAGGATTCTTTCCATTCGTTGAGCCAGGGTTTGAGCTCGATATTAAATGTCTGATTTGTTCAGGCAAAGGCTGCTCAGTTTGTAAGCACACAGGTTGGGTCGAGCTTCTCCCTTGCGGAATGGTTCACCCTAATGTTCTCAAGGCTGGTGGAATCGATACTGAAAAGTATAATGGATTCGCTTTCGGACTTGGAATGGACCGCTTGGTGATGATGAAATACGGAATTGAGGATATCCGTCACTTACAAAGTGGTGATCTTCGTTTCAACTCTCAATTCAAAACTTTTTAAGGTACTAGGTATAAGCCATGTTGATTTCAATTGATTGGATTAAAGATTTTGTTGAACTTCCAGATGAAGACCCAAAAAAAGTAGGTGAAAAATTCACTCTTGGTTCTGCTGAGGTTGAAGATGTTGTTCTAAGTGGAGATCATTTACCAAAAGTTAAGGTGGCCGAAGTCATCTCTTTTGAAAGACATCCTGAAGCTGACAAGTTGAATCTTGTAACATTCAATTTCGGAGATAAAGAGCCTAAACGAGTCGTTTGTGGGGCAGCCAATGTGAAAGTTGGTCTGAAAACATTTTTTGCTCCTAACGGAACAACTCTTCCAATCGGCTTCACTCTTGAACCAAAAAAGATTAGAGGAGTCATGTCTGATGGAATGCTTTGTTCCGAAGAAGAACTCGGCTTGGCAGAGTCTTCTGAGGGGATCATTGAGCTTCCTACTGATACGAAAGTCGGAATGACTCTTGGAGAATACTACAATCAAAAGCAGGATATTCTTCTCGACGTAGACAACAAGTCTCTTACACACAGACCTGATATGTGGGGACATTACGGAATTGCCCGTGAGTTTGCTGCTATTTTTGAAAAACCACTTAAGCGTTCTTTCGACAAGGCTTGGGAAGATGGACTTAAAGGCAAATTCAATTCAGAGAAATCGCCTATTGCTCCTAAAGTTGAGAAAGATTCCTCATGTTTGGCCTATTTCGGTCTTTCAATTGATAACGTGACAGTCGGAGAGTCTCCTGAATGGATGAAAAGACGTCTTCGCGCGGTTGGACTTCGACCGATCAATAACATTGTCGATATTTCCAACTATGTGATGCTTGAACTTGGTATTCCTCTTCACATTTTTGATCGCGATACCATCAAGGACAATGTCATTCACATCAAGCGAGTCGGTAAAGAAGAAACATTTGTGACTCTTGATGAGCAAGAAAGAAAACTTATCGAGAGTGATACAGTTATTTGTGACAACGAAAAACCTCTTGTCCTGGCCGGAATCATGGGGGGACTCAATTCTGGTGTTACTGATAAAACAACTAAAGTATTTATCGAAGTGGCCAACTGGAAAGCCGCAGAAGTACGAAGAACTTCAACTCGATTAGGACTTCGTACAGATTCATCACAACGCTATGAAAAAACTCTCGATTCAAAACTTTGCGAGAGAACACTTCTTAGAACTCTCGAACTCCTCCTGGACTTTTGTCCTGAGGCAAAAGTTATTGGTAAGGCCGAGTATGATGGCGTAAACCTTTCAGATATCAAAGAACTTTGTATTCACACTTCAGCTGCGCGAATCACCAAAGTTCTAGGAATAGAAGTCTCTGAAGAAAAGGTAAAAAGAATTCTTGAGTCATTAGATTTCAAAGTTGAAGGAAGTGGAGATCTAAAAGTCACAGTCCCTTCTTTCAGAGCGACTAAAGATGTAGAATACGAAGCAGACATTATTGAAGAAATTGGTCGAATCATTGGCTATGATAATATCACTCCTGTATCACCAAAACTTGATATCTCTCCTGTGAGATTGAGTAATGCTCAAGTCCTTCACAGGCAAATTAAAAACTACATGACTTTTCAAGGCAAAGCGTTTGAAGTGATGACTTATCCAATGATTGGAGAAAAGCATCTCAAACGTGCTTCATGGAGAGATGATCAGCCTTTGAAAATTTTGAATTCACTTTCAAAAGATGCAGAGATCATGAGAAATTCATTGATGCCTTCTTTGCTCGAAGCAGCTGCTCTTAATACAAAAAACTTTTCCGAGTTTCGTTTTTTCGAACTTGGTAGAAGTTATCACTCTGATTCAAAACAATTTTCCAAAGACAGCTCACAACTAGGAATTGTTTTTTACGACAAAGAAAAGAATCCTTTCATGGATCTAGTGAATACTGTTGACGGTCTCTTGAGTGCAGCAAACGTTCCTGCTGATCTAGTTGAAAAACATCCTAAGTTCAAAAACAATCTTGTGAGTGAAGAATGGAAAGGAACACATCCTTTTGAGTTTTTGAATATTAGAATCATGGGAAGAATGAATGGGGTAGTTCTCTCAATTCATCCACTTCTTCTAAGAGATTACAAAATTAAAGGTCATCTCTGTGTTTGCTTGATTGATCTCTCTTCCTTTGAAGAGCAGAGAATGAAAGAACAAATTAAATACAAACCACTTCCAAAGTTTCCTGGAAGTAGTTTCGATTGGACTGTTGTAGCTAATAATGATGCTCCTGTGGGCACTGTTCTCGACTCTTTAAAGAAGGTGAAGATCAAAGAACTTCAATCTACTAAGGTAGTCGACGTCTTTAATATGGAAGGAGATAAGAAGGCCGTTACACTTCGGGCCCACTTTCTTGATCCAGAGAAGACGCTAAGTACTGAATTTTTAACGAGTGCACGTGAACAATTGATGGCCACCTTGGATAAAGCAGGTTTTCCACTTAAAGGCTAAATTTATTTAGTTCTAAGGGATGAATTTTTTTTAGTTTTTTCGAAAAAAAACTATTGACCAAGAGAATTGATTTTACTATTCTCGCCTCTCGTTCGGAACCATCACCACGCCTAAACAGCACTGGTAAAGTAGAGAAAAGACGTTAAATCGATTCTCAAGGGTTCCTGCACGCTCTTTGACAATTGAATAAGTTTTAAGGATTTCCACTTTAGTGGAAGTTCAAGATGAGAAGAGATTCGAGTGTACAATTTATTGTACAAATTAAACTTGAATAAAGTCAGTCGTAACCAATCAAGCATAGTTGATAAATGTTGAAGCGAATGTGGAACGTATGTTGATGCTGAGAAAATGCTTAGACTGAGCCGACCTTTGCCAGAAATAGAATGAACGAAAGTTCTTTCAAATCTCTGTCAATTCCGAGGTCGGAAA
>SBGE01000226.1 GCA_006226755.1 Deltaproteobacteria bacterium
TGAACACTAAATCCATGAGTAACAAAGAAGAAAAATGCTCCACATATGGCTATTGTTTTTTTGAAGTCATGTTTAGAAATATACCTTGACTCTAATGCTATCAGTATATTGCCAAACAATATAATGTATCTTCCAAATGAAGAGTAGATTTTATTTAATTTACCAAAAAAAGAATCTCCACCAAAGAATGTCATAAATTCATTGAAAAAGAATTGAAATCCCCAGTTGTCTTGATTTGAATTATATTTGAGCATGTTGCGATACATGTCGATTGGTACAGTTATTATTGGATAGTAGTAAGGAACCATACCAAGAAGTATTCCACATAAAAATCTAATGAACGATTTTCTATTGAAGCACAATAGGAAAAAGGGAAAAAGGAACACTAGTGGAATAAGTTTAACATTAAGAGACAAAGCAAAAAACAGTCCCGAAAGAAAGTATTGATCTTTTGTTCTATAAATCACAGCAGCCAATAAGAAAGCAGCTAGTAGCGAATCAGTATTTCCATGAAAGGCTGTTACTAAAATTGAAGCCGGAAGTAAGGAGAAAATGGCGGCTAGTCTTAGAGAGTAATGTTTTGCCAATAGCCAAACGATGAAGAGATCTCCAGCAAAACTGGGAAGCTTGATAAGTTTGGCAAAAGTTTGAAGTTGATAGTCACTCAAAATCCACGCCCATTTGGCATAAAGAGCGGGAAGTGGTGGATGATTAAAAAGCCCTGGAGTCTGATAAGCTCCAATCAGACCTTTATCGCCAACCAATGTTGCATGCTCAATCCAAAGATCCACATCATTTGACCCAATTGTGAAGGCCCAGATAATTGATCTGAGAATGAATCCTAAAAGGATTAGAATCCAGAGATTTCTCTGGGAGATGTTGGCCGGAAGTCCTATACAGAGCTTTCCGGGTAATGTCTTAAGCATAAGCTCTCTTAGATGTGTCTTAGCAATAGTTTACACCATCAAATAATTGGCAAATAACAAAGTCAAATATTTTTAAATCGTACATTTTTCGCTAAGATGAAGAGATCGGAGAAAGTTTTGAAGCGAAGCGTTGTTTTTGCCATTCCTTGTTATAACGAAGGGGAGAATGTTCAACCTCTTTTGGCGCAGTTTGATGAAGTCTATTCACTTCATAAGGACAGCTTTGACCTTAAAGTGGTCATTATCGATGACGCTAGTAAGGACGATACTTATCAAAAAGCAAGTTCTTACAAGGCCCAATACGAGCTTGAAGTTGTCCAGCATGAGTCGAATCGAGGTCTCACAGGTGGAATTAATACTTCATTTAATATCTTTAAAGCAGAGATTGAGAAAAATCCAAGCATTGTAGGTTGTGGCCTACTCGATGGAGACAACTCTCATTCTCCTCATCATATTCCCAACATGATCGAAAAATTGATGGCCGGATGTGATGTGGTGATCTCAAGTCGATTCCAACCTGGTGCTAGAGTTGTTGGTGTGAGTTACTTCAGACAACTTCTCTCGCTTGGTCTTGCGATGATCTTCAAGACGTTTAGAAATATTCCAGGCGTTAGAGATTATAGCTGCGGCTATAGGCTTTATTCACCTTCAATTGTCAGAAAGCTTAAAGAGAGACTTCCTGAAGATGTAGTTTATGAAAAGAGCTTTGCCAGTATGGTTGAAGTACTTGTTCGTTGTCATATTCTTGGAGCAGTTTGTTCAGAACTTCCTATGGTTCTTCGCTATGACAAAAAACTTGGCGAATCGAAAATGCCATTTAAGAAAACCATTCTTGGTAACTTAAAAATTCTTAGAACATTGAAAACTGTGGAAGCCTTGTAATGAAGAAAATTCTTTTTTGCTTCGGTACAAGACCTGAAACAATCAAGATGGCCCCGATCATTAAAGAATGTCCTAAACACGGTTTTGAACCCATTGTGTGTTTGACTGGTCAGCACCGTGAAATGCTTCTTCCGTTTGTCGAACTTTTTGATCTTCCTGTTCATGAAAATCTTGATGTGATGACTGAAGGGCAAGGTCTTTATCAAATAACTTCATCTGTAATTCAAGGGATGGAGAAAATATTCAAAAAATATAATCCTGATGTCACTCTAGTTCAGGGAGACACGACAACAACCTTTTCTTGTGGGCTTGGTAGTTTTTATGCCAAAGTCCCGGTCGGCCACGTTGAAGCGGGTCTTCGAACCAATAATTTGATGTCTCCCTTTCCTGAAGAGGGAAATAGGCAGATGACTTCAAGAATTACCACGTATCATTTTGTGCCGACAGAAGTTTCAAAGGCCAATCTTGAGCGTGAAGGAATCACTGAGAATATTTTTATTACTGGAAACACCAGTGTCGATTCTATCCGACTGACTCTGGATAAGATTCCGACTGAAGAATCTGGTGATATGAAGACTATTCTCATGACCTGTCATCGAAGAGAAAATTTTGGGAAACCTCATGAAGAGATATTCTCAGCTGTTCTTGATCTTGTGGAAAAACATAAAAATTATAAAGTGAAATTTCCTGTTCACTTGAACCCTCTAGTTAAAGAAACGGCTCACCGAATCCTTGGAAATCACGATCGAATTGATCTGGTTGAACCGATGGATTACATCACTTTTGTAAAAGAAATGAGAAATTGTGACTTTATCCTTTCCGACAGTGGTGGAGTTCAAGAAGAAGCTCCTTATATCGGAAAACCAGTACTCGTTCTTAGAGAAAATACAGAAAGACCAGAAGGTGTGGATGCTGGAACGTCAGTATTAGTTGGAACTTCTAGAGAAAAAATTACAGAAGTGGCCAATAGATTGATTGAAGATCGTAACTATTACCGATCATTTCAGGAAATTCGAAATCCATATGGAGATGGATTTGCCTCAAAAAAAATTTTAACAGCATTGGAAAAACTATGAAAGTTACAGCATTAGTTCCTTGTTATAACGAAGAGTCTTCTCTTCTTACTATTCTTGAAAAGTTAGAGACTTTAGATCATATCCATGAGGTTATCTTCGTAGATGATTGCAGCACTGATAAGAGTCATGAAATAGCCTCTAATTTTAGGTCCGAAAAGTTAAAAGTTTTTAAGCAGACTCATAATCAAGGTAAGTCCGCAGCTATTAATAGGGCCATGAAAGAGGCCTCTGGCGACGTGTTTATTATACAAGATGCTGATCTCGAATATGACCCTGAAGAAATCATTGATGTCATTGGACCAATCCTTGATGGGAAAGCAGATGTGGTTTATGGATCAAGATTCATGGTTAAGAAGGCAGCAAGAGTTCTTTATTATTATCACTTCTTAGCGAATAAGTTTTTAACATTTTTAAGTAATGTCCTGACTAATTTGAATATGACCGATATTGAAACGTGCTATAAAGCATTTAAATCAGATCTGGTTAAGGATTTTGAAATTACGAGTTCAGGCTTTGGAATGGAAGTGGAGTTGACGGCCTATTTTTCTAAAATGCCACTTCGTATTTATGAAGTACCCATTTCTTATTACGGAAGAACTTACGAAAAAAGAAAAAAAATCGGAATGAAAGATGGGAT
>SBGE01000017.1 GCA_006226755.1 Deltaproteobacteria bacterium
TTACCAAGGTATCAATGAACTGACACTTGAAAACTCTAAAGGAGCTATCTCACGAAACCCCAAGTACAAACAAATCCTTTTGGCCCAGACTACGGTTGAACAGCATCGAAGATTGGCAAAAGTTCTCGAGTACTCAAATCCTTGGAAGGATTGGACTGGTACTTGTAATTCACCAGCAGATATTTTGGATGAAAATAATCAAGACATGTTTGATTTTAGAATGGCTGTCTCACAACCAGAAGGTTGGGATGGTGTTTACTTTAAAGATGAACTAGGACTTTATATTGTTGGTATGAAAGAGGTTTTGCCTGGAGTTAAGGTGTTTGTAACTCCATATGAAGCAAATGGAGAGAAAGTCAGAGTTAACTATGATGAACATGACTATAGCTACAATGTTGAATATGCTCAAAATGGCTCAACATGGAATTATTCTGGAATGATAGGAAATGCCAGCGGAGCATTTGGATTTTTTATGAGAAATATTCAAGCTTTTGGTATTGGAGGATTGGCTCCTGAATCAAGATTTCAAATCGATGTTGTTCTGAGTGATAGTGACCTTGTTCATGAAAACTTCACTTTTGACAATCAAAACGAACTTCTTCGAAAAACAAAGTATATGGCCGATGACCAGCGAGGTCTTTGGTTCTCAGGAATGTTCAAGGGAAGTGAGACTTACAGACTTGATATGAGACATATCTGTGGAGAGAGCCTGGTTGTAAACCCTTTCCCAAGTCATGTGACCGATATTTACTGGGCACCTCAGGCGGTAGAGCGATATGAGAGCTTCACTAATTTAAGTTGGTTGTCCTACGGCGAAACTGATGACCGTGACAGATACTCAAAAGAGGTATCTTATACTTTTCATTTCGAACATCCTGAATACAACACATGGATGCTTGTTATGGATGAAAATGAAAATGCCATCTACACGATTGCCTCAGACTACAATAGCTTTTATGACATGAATCGAAAGAAAGGTGGTCTTACCGCCAACTTTTGGTACTTCAACGATGTCATGAATCAAATGATTCCTGGGTTTGACTATGATGCAGACGCTTATGTGAAAACATTTAGCTTCTACCAGTATGCTAACGAATCAGATGGAAATGAACTTTATATCAGTGGAAGATATGAAGACAATGCTGAAGGAACGGCTGAGTTTACTTTTACTAACCAACTATTTTATACGTCCCCTGGAGTTGATTCAGGTGAAATCCAACCTGGTGGTTTCCTCCTAAGAGGTTGGACAACTCCTACCTGGATTAACTTCTAATTCTCCTTTGTTAGGTGTGCCGGCCGGATGTCCGGCACATTTTTCTTAAATCCTTGAAAAGTCATGAAAAGAATTGTTGATTAAAATAACAGTGTGTGTTAGTGTGTATGTATACTTATTAGAGAAGGCCCTCCTTTCCTTTTCTAATATTCCTTTGTTGAGTTAACGGTGTTGATGCCGGCCTTTATAAGGCCGGCATTTTACTTTAGAAGCTAATGAAGATCCCAAAAGCTGATTCAAAGTAAGATTCATTATCTATATCGACGTTATCTTTCTTTCCTGACAGAAATTCAGATTTAGCTTCCACGAGAAAGCCTGATCTCCAGGAGCCATCGAAGGCATATCGATATTTGAGACCAACCGAATAACCAGTTCGCTTATTCGTGGAGGTGATTTCTTCATCGCCATTATACCTTTCTCTGCCTGTCTCATCTTTATTCTCAACATAGCCAATGGAGAGATTTAAGACACGATTATACTTTTTATAGAGGCCAATATTGAAGTCTATGGCACTTTTATTGAATGTTTCATATGTTTGATTATAGACACCATCATTTGCATCATCTTGATCTACTTTAAGAATGAAATAAGCTTCAATCCCGTACCTTTTCTTGGAAAATGAATACTCATAACCTAATGAGAAAGTATTCAGTCGTTCATGGGAGAAGACTCGATAGATAATCATGTGGTGGTCATCAAGGAATGTAAGTCGGTCTTCAAAGTCCTGGTTTACGTCAGTGATTTCGACATTCTGTTCTGAATAGTCAAACGCTTCATGAAATGGAACTGCTTTGGTTTTTTCATTGATTGTCGCAAGATAAGAGTCTTTAACTGCTATGTCGAAATAAACTAACCACAAACCATCTTGCTTCTTATGGTAAACTCTCATGTCATGTATTTTGATTGGCACAATATCTGTATGAGAAAAAGATTTCTGATGAAAAGCACTGTCTCTTAGGTCTTCTCTTTTTAGCTTTTTGCTGTAAAAGTTGTTTGATTTAGATGTTTGTTTTGCAATTGTCTGTTGTGAATCGAATTCGGCTTTTTGTTTGGCTTCATTTAAATTTCGACTTTCCGCAAAGCCTAAATACCAAGTGACCGGAACGCTTTTAACTTTTTCTCCTCTTAGAACTTGATTGTGTCTCTTTGCCCAGCTCGGCATAGGGGCTTCATCATTTGCAAAAGAGAGAATAGGAATGAAGAGAACAAATAGGATAAGTTTCAAGCGAGCCTCTTTTATTTACATTTATAGTTTTTATTTTGAGGTGTTTCGATTACAAGATCAACTGATTGCTCTTTATCGAAGAAATTGACTACTTTATAAGAGAAGAGTTTACCGGAGAGACAAAAGGGAATGCTCATACCTTTAACAGGAACAAGGGAAGAAAGTGGGAGGCCATTCTTAAAAGTTTTGTCTTTCTCGCTGCTATCAATTACATTTCTATGGGAGAAGATTATCTCTTTCATTATAGAGTCGTCGTAGTCATCAATTTTAAAAGAGTAATAAACTCTGTTTTTTTCATTTTCAAACTCTGCTTCAAAAAACTTTTGATTTCTAATTTTAACAAACTGACCTTCTTTAATTTCTCTTGATGCTTCCTTAAGGTTGTCTTTTGTTTTGGGTCTTATTTTTACGGGAGGAGGTGTTTTCTCAATATATTCCTGAGGGATCACCTTTGCTAAATATTGTTTGTAATTAAACTTCTTCCAGGCTCGATCAAGCTTGGGATCGATCTGTTCACCCCATATGCGATAGAAAACAAAAAGAGCGAGCAAAAAAATAGCGAAGAAAATGATCCACGCTAAGATGTAGAAAAATTTCTTTTTCTTGGAGTCTTGCTGGCCGACTTGATGACCCATCAACTTTAGAATTTGTTCAATTATGAAATCCATAGAATTATTTTAAAACTTTCCTAGTATTAATCTAGCCGGAAATGAATATAATTTAACGTAATTACATGAAAATATTGACTTTTTTAATATGAATTGACGCGTTGTGTGTTTATGTGTATAATTAGTTTATTCTACACACGGGAGAGTATATGAAAACATCACTAGTATTTTTAACATTTCTTTTAATTACTTTGTCGGCTTGTTCGAGTGGACCTTCAGTTAAGTACACGATGGATGATACAGAACGGCCGAAATGGGCAAGGACTAATGCAGGCTTTTATGAAGAAGGTAAGGATATCGTGTTTGTTGGTATCTTTGAAACGAGAAGAACATCAGACTTAAATATGAATG
>SBGE01000025.1 GCA_006226755.1 Deltaproteobacteria bacterium
AGCTTTTACTCATTTTTAACCAGTTTAAGTCGATAAGTTTTTTCATAATAAATTTACATTTGGAGTAGCTTTGAAATTAAAAAAAATTTTAACTATGTCAGTATTTTCTATGGCCGTTGTTTCTTGTTCGTATATTAAAACGGCGGATAACTCTAAAAAGGGCTCAAGAGGTATCGCTTCGACAGACACGCCTGCACAGGAATCTGTTTGTGATGAGTTGACTGGGGCCACTCCTGGTTTATACGGTCTATGTGTCGCTTATTGTGAAGCCCAAGATGGACCAGAAGTCATTTATGATGACCTGACTTTAGTTGAGCAAAATGTCTCTACTCCTCATAGAAAAATTCTTGAAAACTATGACAAGAAAAGACGTGATGAAGATCCGAGAATGCCATGTGTTTCTTATCAAACAACTTGTCCTGTTTGGTCAAAAGAAGAACTAGAAGCGATTGGCAGTAAAGGTGGTTTTGATCTTCGAGATAATCAGACGGTCTTATCAAACGGTAGAGAAAACTTTTATGATTATGAGAGAGGGAGGGGTGATGTTTACATGTGGTATCATTACGCTCAAGTTCTAAAAAATTGGAGAGGAATGCAACTTGGTGATTACGTAGGTCGATATAGATACTCTGATCCTAATACTGGAGAATATATCTTTAGAAATATGCCTCTTACAGAGGAAGAGTACAATAGCTGCAAGCAGCAGTTAATCGATCATAAAACAAGACCATAATTCAAATACAAAAGGCCTCTTTCTGAGGCCTTTCTTTTTTCATTAGATATAAATAAATGGTCGGAACGACTGGATTTGAACCAGCGACCCCTATCCCCCCAGAATAGTGCGCTACCAGGCTGCGCTACGTTCCGACTTCATTTCCTGAGGGGTCGATATTAGAGAATTCAGGGGTTTTTGTCCATATTCAGGGGGTGTGTAAGTTTTATAACGCATATGGTCAAAATGGATTTTATGCCTTATATTCTCTTTAACACTCTCTCATAAC
The DNA here is from genome assembly GCA_006226755.1 of Deltaproteobacteria bacterium. Taxonomy (GTDB): domain Bacteria; phylum Bdellovibrionota; class Bacteriovoracia; order Bacteriovoracales; family Bacteriovoracaceae; genus M0603. Next base: position 1,002 of record SBGE01000025.1, read on the forward strand.
TCTCTAAGGCTTAAAGAGACCGGATCGAACTAAATGGTTCCTCCGGTCTTTTTTTTTGCTCAAAATCTACCTATTCTAATTGAATGCAAGATAACCAATGGTGCGTCTATTTAGTTGAGGCCGAAAACGGCAAGATCTATTGTGGGATCACGAATGATCTCAAGAATCGCCTCAAAAAGCACAAAGAGGGGACTGGGGCCAAGTTCTTTCGTTCTACTCCGCCTAAGACTTTGCTGTACGTAGAAGAGCAAACCGACAAGTCCTCAAGCCTTAAAAGAGAGATAGAAATTAAGAAGCTCTCCCGCGCCGACAAAGAGCAACTCATTGAGAACTCAGATTTTCAAGTTGTTGAAATTGTGGAGTTTTTAGCCTGAATTTTTCCCGATCTTTTTGCTCAAGTGAATCTGTTTCCACGCCGAAAAGAAATTAATGGAACAACCCAACGGGAAAAAACCCATCAACATTTATAATGCTGGAGAAGAGTACGAAAGTAAGTACTTCGAGCTGATCGCCAAAGTGACGGACAGACTACTTCACGGGTTCTTTCACTTTAAGAAAAGAAAAGGTGAGCTTCTTGCGGGATCTGCAACTTTTTTCGCCGTCCTTTCTTTTTGTCCAGTCATTCTTCTTTTCATTTCTCTTACAGGATTAGTGATAGGAGATATGAACCAATCAAAGGAATTCGTTCTCGATATTGTGAATTCTAATTTTCCACATCTTGCACCTTGGATTCTTGAGTCGATTGAAAAGATTGTTTCTAATCAACTTAAAGGTTCAGGTGGAACAAATCTTTTTAACTCCTTTCTTTTGCTTTACTCCTGTCTTGGTGTTGTCACTAGTATGATCTTTGGCCTTCACTACATTAGTAAGACAGAAGCGAAAGGTGGTTTTGTTATTGAGGATTTCAAATCAATGGGAATTGGTTTAGTCTTCACCAGTTTTATTTTCACTCTTTTGGTGATCTCTAACAAATCACTGTTCTTTTCAATCATTCATTTAGAAAAAACATCTTCGATGAGAGGCGTGATGGAGTTCTTGTTCAACGGAGCAGTCCTTCCTTCTGCAATCTCTCTTGCTTTTTTTACAGCATTTTATAAATGGTCAATGCAGGTTCCTGTTCGAACCAAAGATGCAGCTCTTGGTGCAGCCAGTTTTGTTTCTTGTTTCATGATTGGAAAATCTTTTCATTGGGTCTATATGAAAGTGGCTAAAGATGCTCTTTCTCAAAGTTATGGAAATTTTGAAACGATGATTATTGCTGTTCTTTGGGTTTACTTTTTAATGTGTGCTTTTTTCTTCGGAGCTAGTGTGGCCCACGCTTCATATGAAGAAATTTATGGTGTGAATAAGAAACCTAAGTCAGACGAGGGGAATGTGTTAAAAATGCCATCGCCTCAACAAAAAGCCATGCCACCTAGACCTCAAGGTATGCCACAAGCACCGACTGGTCAGTCACAAAAAACGAAGAAAGCTGCTTAGTCGTTCAGTTCTTCGTAATGATCAACTTCTAGATACTTCTCAAATCCTTCAGGAAGATTTTCTGAAGCATTCTTTTTTTGAAGTTCGATTGGAACATCAGGATTAAATTGTTCCTGATATCCATAAGGACAGTCTGGACACCCGGTCTTGCAACATCGAGGGTCCAGAGGTGCTGAATTGGTTTGTGTTTTAGTTTTTGTAATAGACTCTTTTAAGTTCATCATACAATCTCTGATTGAAGTCTCCGGCCCTTGAGCACATGAGATCTTTGACATCCAACTGGTAGTTTACCGCAACTTCTTCAGTTTCATCATAAAATTCAATATAGCAATCAGGGATACGCAGTATATGTCCGTATTCATGACGGATTGTCCATTTAACATCGTATTCTTCGATCGGAGAGTTGGCATCCATAACGATGATGTTTCCTCTCGTCACATGTGGAGTAACGTTTGGTTGGAACTCCAAGTAGGCGGTATCTTTACCTTCTTCAACAAAATTTAATTCAAAATTCCAAGTGGCAGTTTTGAATTCGTCTTCAATGTTTTCTTTAAGCCAGTTTGAGATCTTTTCATTTTTTGGGTCAATAAACGGTGCTTTCATAACGTTTGGCTCAGATGCATCCCAACTCACATCAGTTCTTGGATTTCTGATTTCAAAAAATGAATTCCACGTTGCCATGGCAGCCGGCCAAAGTTGATCTTTAAGAGCTTTCAAATTCTTTTTCTTTCTATTGGATTCAAAAGCTTTTTCACAGGCCTTGATCGAGTATTGATTATTCTGACAGATATCCATCATGTGTTTTTTGATTTCTTCTTGCTCTTTGTTTGTCAGCTTGTTGAAGTCTTCAAGCTTTTCATCAAGATCGCTCATTTTTTTGAGGTGGTAATAACCTCTAACGTCTCTTTGCTTGTTTTTCTTATACCAATCAAGCCAAGGCTCAAGTGAAGTACTCCAACGTACAGCTGTTTGGTAGAGAAAGCTGATCATTCTTCCATACTTGATGAAGTCTTCTTTTGAAGTTGGAAGAGT
>SBGE01000217.1 GCA_006226755.1 Deltaproteobacteria bacterium
TCTAAAATTGGCTTTAGGCAAAAAGCCGACTGTATGAACTGTCACAGTACAATTGATACTATGGCGGCCGTCATTCGAAACATGGAAAACTATAATAGTGGAAATGTTGATATTCACTACACTATACGTAACATTTACATGCATCAGACCAAAAGTGTACATGCTGGAGAATTGCCAGATTCATCAGAATATTTTTTTGAAACCAGTCCTGAAGGAATTTTTATTCACAAAGATATCTTTGGCAGAAGGATTGAGACAAAAGTCAGATCTCTGAATGAACTGGGAAAGGCCTTGAGCCAAACCAAAGATTTTTATTATTGCTTATCAAAAAGGTATTTCGAATTTTTTACTGGAATTGAAGTCAACATTGAACAAATCGATTGGAGTAAAAGTACAGATCCGGTCGTTGTCTTTTTGAAAAAATCTGCTGAAGAACTCAGACGAACTCAGAATGTAAAAAAATATCTGAGTTCCTTATTCAATTCTCCCTTCTATAAGGAGGGAATATGAATCGAAGAGACTTTATGTTGAGGGCCTTCAAAGGAATGGTGATAACCGGGTTATTGCCACAATTTTCATCTTGTCTGCGTTCAAATGATGATAAGAAATACTTTTTTCCTCTCGATCAGTCGGACATGAATTATGTTCAACTGAATTTTTATGGAGGACCTGTAAGATGGGGGTTTGATAATTTCTTAAGACCCACTGAATCTCATGAATTTATTCCAACTCGTATGGTTGGAGGGCGATTCAAAGATGGCATGGGAGATGTGGAGCTCAAATGGGTCAAAAAACACGGATATTTGGTTCCTGATTTTTGGGATTTGAAAATGAAAAGTGGAGTTGAACATTCAACTCTGTTGCAAAATATGATCAGCATTAGAGGTGTTGATATCAATGTCTCTGGACATCCCCATGGAATTATAAAAACAGTCCGACCAGATTCAACTCAGCCAAGTATTCAGGGCGTAATTTCTGATCATTCAAAGTCTCCTCTTCCCTCAATTATTTTTGGAAGTAACCCCGCTACTCGTTCTTATGAATCAATAAAGAGAGGGGGAATTAAGATTCCTCTTAATGAAAGAAATTTACTTGAACAAATCCTCTCACCATTCGTGCTGGCAGAAGAAAAATCTCTTTTTGGTTCAAACAACGACAAAAAGAAAATCATCACAAAAGTTCTTGATAATCTTAAATTGGTTGAAGGGGCTGAAGACAAATATCTGAAAGAACTCTATGGTTCTCTTGATCTGTTTATCGATAATTTAGCTCCTTTTCTCGACGAGTATGAATCATATCTCTCGAAATATGAAAAACTCATTTTACAAAATATTCGAAATTTTGATGGTCTTTCCCTCGATAAATTGTCCTTAAGAACTTTGGATATGGGGAATTTGAGTAAATTTAAGAGTGAAGATGAATGGGGAAGGTACAAGATTGATTATCAAACTTATTTAAGGGGAGATAATCTTGAGGAAATGCTTTCGAGCGCAGATCTGGGGTTTGTTCCTCATCAGTTTGCTTGTACAGAATTTTTATTGAAAAGAGGTCTTACAAATAGTTTGATGATGTCTACGCCTAATGAAATGGGAAGTTTTCTTTATAACTGTTCAAATCAAAATAATGTTCATCAAAAGAGCTTTTCAGAGGGGAAAATCGTATCTACTAAAGACAAGTTTGTGAGTATACAGATGGATTCGCACAATACTGGTACGATACTTCAAACCATCGCCTCATTTATGTTTTATCGTGGATTGGTCCCATGTCTAGACAGATTAAAAAATGAGTTAAAAGCAATTCAAATTGGAGACAATAAGAGCTTGTTTGATAAAACGCTCATTCATCTATGTTCAGAGTTTGAAAGGATTCCAAGCGAGTTCGAGTCGGGGACAGAGCATAACCATCGGTCTCATACGAGTAGTTTTCTTTCGGGGTCCATTAAAAAATTTCAAATTGCTGGTAATATCAAAACCGGAAACAATGTTTATGGAACGATAGGAACAGCAGGACATGTCGAGAAATTTGGACGAAATTTGGATCCAAGGGACATTTATCAATCGATATGTTCCATTATGAAAATCAAATCTCCAGTTCCAAGAGCAGAAGTACTTCTAGATTGGAAAGGCGATGAAATCACTTCGACTTTGAATGAGCTTAAAAATGTAGAGGGGGTTTCATGTTAAAAATAATACTCCTCATGCTCTTCATTTTATCGAATTTAGCTTTTGCTGATGATTACGCGGAAAAAAATGGGCCCTCAGTAAAAAAAACAGAACGGTTTGCAGGTCGTTTTTTCATTCGAAATACATTAATGGAAATTTTTGGAAAAAGTGCTGAGCCGATAATTGAAGCCAATTATTTCAAAGCTGGTAAGCAGGTGGGGGGACCTTGTGATATATACGAACAGGTTTATCATGAACAAGATCATATGGAAGATCCAACCAGAGAATGTCCTGGAGGAAAGCCTGCTTCTAAGTATCCACACTTTCCTAAAACCAATATTCTCAGAAGCTCTCACTTGCTCAAGACATGCTATGAGTTGGTTTATAAGCAACCAATTCCTTCCTCTCTTCAGGGACAAAATGATTTTATCAAGTCTGTTTCAAAGAAATTTTATCCATTCGGTGGAGATGAAAAGTTAAGAGAGACGCTTAGCTTAAAATTCAAAAAATGGGACCTCGAATCCCGTAAGGAAGCTCTCTTTACCTATTGTTTGAGCCCTGGCTGGCAGAGGCTCTAATAATCTGAAATCAGGGGATTCTTTGGCCATTGACGCCCTCTAGATGACAGGTTAGAACGCCTTAAAAGGAGTCTATTTTGGCAAAAATTCCAGAAGATCTGGTTGAGGTCGGCTACTGCGCTAAACCTCATGGGATCAAAGGTGCATTTCATTTTGTAGTAGGAAATACTCAAGACAGTGTTCTTGATGAAGGTCTGGACATTTATCTCTTTCCATCTGGTCCAAAAAGCCAAGTGGCCAAAGAAGGAGAAAAACACAAAATAGCCAAAATCACATTTGGTCATAAAGTCATGGTTAATCTTGAGGGAGTAAAAGACCGCAATCAAGTTGAGGCCATGATTCCATTTCGAATTAATGTTTCACGTGCTGATTTTCCAGAAACTGATGATGGAGAGATTTACATAACAGATGTCATAGGATGCAAGGCCCTTAATATTGAAACTGACGAAGAGATTGGAGTCGTTCACGACTTCTACGATAATGGTGCTCAGATAGTTCTTAAAATTAATACCAAGAATGGAATTGAAGAGGTTCCATTCGTCGATCAGTTTGTACCTGAGATTGATATAGAAAACAAAATTGTAAAAGTCCGCCTTTTGGAGTTTGTTTGATGAAGATTTGGGTCATTACTCTTTTTCCAGAATACTTTTCAGCTTTTAAAGAAGTAGGCGTCGCAGGGCAAGCATTATCTGGTCAACGAGGAAGAGGTTTCGAGCTCAACACCGTTTTATTAAGAGAGTATTCTCCCAGGGATTTCAAAGGTTGTGATGATGCTCCCTATGGCGGAGGAGCTGGTATGGTTCTTCGTGCTGACGTTCTTAAGAATGCCCTTCAAAAAGGAGTCATCGAAGCTGGTGAGTATGGAGAGAACTGGCGTGAAAAACTTCATATCATTTGTCCAACTCCGCGTGGTCGAGTTTGGAATAATGAATTTTGTAAAGAATTTGCATCAACGATATGGAATGAAGAAGCACCAAGAGATTTGGTTGTTGTTTGTGGACGTTATGAAGGACTCGACGAGCGCTTCTTATCTAAATATGTAGATCAAGAAATATGTTTGGGAGACTTTATCCTCACAGGGGGAGAGATTCCAGCTTTGGCTATCTTGGATTCTGCTCTCAGATTTACTCCAGGAGTTCTTGGAAATCGTGAAAGTTATCAGCATGAATCTTTTCAAGAACCCTTACTCGAACACCCTCACTACACAAGACCAAGAGAATTTGAAGGAATGGAAGTCCCTGCAGTTTTAACTTCAGGAGACCATAAAAAAATTGAACATTGGAAACAAGAGCAGAGAGTTGAAGTGACTAAAAAACTTCGACCTGATCTGTTTGAAAAATATCAAAGGGAATCCAAGTGATTAAACTCTATGTTGGATTGGTTCATCACCCAATCAACAATAAGCGCGGTGAAGTGGTCACAACCTCTGTAACCAATCTTGATATTCACGATATCTCCAGAAGCTGTCGGACTTTTGGAGCCAAGCGACATTTTCTGGTGACACCTTTGAAGGCCCAACATGAATTAGTTGGCCGAATTTTGGGACACTGGGAAACCGATAAAGGCAGTCTTTATAATCCAGATCGAAGTGATGCACTGAGCGTCGCCCATGTGGTTGATTCTATTGAGGATGCAATTAATATCGTGAAGGAAGAAGAAGGTGTTTTGCCGCTGGTTGTCGTAACTGGAGCGAATTTCAGCGAATATCATGGGGAAGTTGCTGATTTAAAAGAGAAATTGTCCATTGACAACGTTCCGTGTCTTTTGTTATTTGGTACTGGTTGGGGTTTACATGCCGAAGTGACTGAGGGTGCTGATTACAAATTAGCGCCTCTGAAAGGTAGCGCAAGCGATGGATATAATCACCTTTCGGTCCGGTCAGCTGTGGCGATCTATTTAGATCGTTTAATGGGTCGGCCTCTGTAGCCAGTACAAGTATCATCAATCTTTAAGAACAACATAGTGTTGGTCCTCTGGGAGATACTTATTAATTTTTTTGGAGTTCAAAATGAATCTCGTAGATGTTGTAAAACAAGCTCACACAAATCCAAAAGTTACTGAAATGCCAACTTTTAAATCTGGTGACACAGTTGCAGTTCACGCATGGATTAAAGAAGGTAACAAAAGTAGAATTCAGGTTTTCCAAGGAACTTGTATTGCTATTAAGAAAAGAGGTGATGTTGAAGGTCACTTCCGTGTAAGAAAAACTTCAAACGGCATTGGAGTTGAAAGGGTTTTCCCATTCCATTCACCAAACGTTGAAAAAGTTGAAGTCATCCAAAGAGGTAAATCGAGAAGAGCGAAGCTCTATTACCTTAGAGAGAGATCTGGTAAATCTGCCAGAATCGCGATCGATTACGACAGAAAAAAATAATTCAATCAAGGCCACCTTCGGGTGGCTTTTTTGTTTAAACAAAACTAAGTGTCGCATGGAAGATCTCGACTATCTAAAATCAAAAGATACATTTTTAGCAGGAGCAGATGAAGTTGGACGTGGACCTCTGGCGGGACCTGTTGTTGGTTGTTGTTTCTTGTTAAATAATGTCACCAAGAAAAAGGTAAAAAATCTTTTCGAGTTCGCCCAGGAGTGGGAAGTTACTGATTCAAAAAAACTTACTCAAGTAAAAAGACTAAAAATTATCTCTGCTTTGGGTTTGAATCTTGAAACGATTAAGCCTTCTCAAAAATTGATCATTGATATTCCAAAAGTTGAAGGCCTTAATTTTTCTCTTACAGAAATTTCACATGATATTATTGATGACATCAATATCCTTCAAGCAAGTTTGTTGGCCATGAGGACTTCATTTTATAAGTGTGCCGAAGAAATAGATTCTCTTTTTGGAGAAGTTCTTATCGATGGTAATAAATTTCTAAAAATTGAAAAAGAAAATGTCAGAGAAACACCTCTTGTCAAAGGAGACTCTCGTTCTGTCTTGATTGGATTATCAAGCATAGTGGCGAAAGAGTATCGTGATTTATTAATGCAAAAGCTTGGTGCAAAATTTCCAGGTTATGGGTTGGAAAAACATGCAGGTTATCCAACAAAAACACATAAAGAATCCATCGCGAAACTTGGCCCTTCTGCCATTCATCGTAAAACTTTTAAAGGTGTAAAAGAACATCTTGTCTGAGCATAGAGCTTCAAAAAAATTGCATGCTATGGGTATTCCACTTTTGGTCAGTGAGCAGTGGTTACGTGAAAGAGGATGTGGGCAGCTAGATATTGGACGTCTGTATCAAGAAAAGCTTCAACTGTATGAAGTGAAATCTAGTTTTCGCTTATCTAAAAAGCAGTACCTTCGTTTGCAAAAGACCAGGGCCCTATTAAGTGAGTTATTGGATAAAGAGAGTGAACTTAGTTTGTACGTGTGGCGAAAAGAGGACTGTTTTGATTGGATTCCTTTGCTGTGATGTGTTGATTTGTTCGCGTTAAGTTGCCAAATTCTAAAAGGCCCCTTAATCTATTGTTATGAAACTAAAATCATTAAAAATAGTTCTTTTGTGCACAGTTTTTCTCGGAACGTTGACGTTCTCAAAACCTGCTCATGCCGTTGACCCTAAAGTGAAGGCCATTCTAACTATGGCGGCTTACGGAACAGTTGGGGGTGGACTATTGGGGACAGCGTCTCTGGCCTTTGGAACAGGTGGGAGAAGTCCTTTTATAGGCATGTCTTTGGGTCTTTATGCTGGTCTGATCTTTGGATCTTACGTCGTCGTTAGCCACAAGCTTAGACAGTACAAAGAGCAGAACCCTGAACCTCAGAAAAACTATTATCCGGACTCCAACAGCCCTTATGAGCAAGAATCTAGCGGCGGTGGATTTGGTTCTTGGTTCGGTGGAGGAGATGAGGAAGATCAACAAAGTTACGATGAAGGACAAAGATGGCGTCCAGAGCTGACTCTAGATAATTTAGGACCTAATTCAGAATCAAATATAAAGCTTAATAATTGGGCAAGGTCGGTGAATAAACACCGACCTGTATTTTATATGAATTTGATGAATTATCAGTTCTGAAAGGTTTTTCTTCTGTTACCGAATTGAGTGTTTAGCTCTTCAGTATCATCAGTATCGAATTCGTGAATAAGTGCTTCCATGGCATCGAAGTTATATAGCTTGAATACTTTCATGAATTCAGTCTTAACATTTGAGAGTTTGATTTTTTCTCTATTCGCATTCAAGGCCTGAATAGTTTCTACAAAGTGACCAATTCCTGAGCTTCCTACGAACTCCAATTGATGAAGATCGAGAGTGATTGTACTTGCTGGATTGGCATCCATTAGTTGTTCAAGTTCTTTTCTAAGTGGGACTGTGTTTTCGAAATCAAGTCCGCCTTCCATGTGAATAGTAATATTTCCAAGAGCGTCCGTTCGGATTCTTGCTTTCATTGTCATAATCATCCCCTTTTGATCGATTGAACGAGTGTCACTTGAATAGGGTATCACTCGATGAAAGTTGAGATAAGCTGGAAAGAATTTCTTGAAAGCCCATCAACTGCGCTATAAGGTTGTATTCATGGAACTTATATTGTTGAGTTTGCCGATCGGAAATCCGGCAGATCTTACCCAAAGAGGTAAAGAACATTTGGAAAAAGGCGGATTGTATCTCTCTGAGGATACGCGGGTCTTTTTGGATTTTCTTAGGAGAAATTCTCTTCCCATTGATGGGAAAGAAATTCGATCTTTTCATGAACATAAGCAGAATGAATTGGATAAATATATTGAGATGATCCAAGAGGCCGGCGGAGCAACAATTGTCAGTGATGCAGGAAGCCCTGTCGTCTCTGATCCAGCATTCCCTTTGATCCGAGCATGCTTGAACGAAGAAATTGAAATCAAGTCAATTCCTGGCGTCAGTGCACCAACTGTGGCGTTGGAACTTAGTGGGTTGCCTCCAATACCTTTTCACTTTCATGGTTTCGTGGCCCGGGAAAAAGGCAAAATCAAAGAGTTCTTAGAGGCTGCCTCACAGCAGGCCGGAACACATTTATTTTTTGAATCTCCACATAGAGTTAAAGCAACTTTAGAAATCATAAGTGAAGTTCTTCCTGAGTCGGAAGTGGCCATTGGAAGAGAACTTACAAAAAGTTTTGAAAGTATTCATCGTTTCAAGGCCGGTGAATATCATTCACATGCAGATCAGATAGTTGAAAAAGGAGAATTCACCGTGGCCTTTCATGTTGAGAAGCAAAGTGGAGTGAATAACTCGAAGATTACCAAGCTTGCTCAGGAATGCCTCGATAGAAAAGCTCACCCAAAGTCAGTCTCCAAACTCCTCTCTGCGATTCTCGGAGAGGATCAAAAAGCTCTCTATAAACGACTTTCAAAAGAAGACTAAGGGAAATCAGATACTTGCCGATAAGTGTTTGATAGTAGGAAAAGGTTGAGTTGTCCTAAATAAGGTAAATTTGACCCTGATTAGGTGAGACTGAGGTCTTCACTTAAAATAATAAAAAGCCTCAAGGATTTGCTTATGATGGTGAGAATCGTTGGAGGTCATGGGGGAGTTTCTCCAGGCTTCAGGACAACTTCGTATCTCATTGATGGAAAACTTTTAATCGATGCTGGATCGGCCGCTTCAGGTCTTCAAATTGATGAGCAAGTTCTTATCGACAATATTCTTATTTCACATTCTCACTTGGATCATATTTCTGACTTGGCCTTTATGGCCGATAACTGTTTTGGACTCAAAGGTAAACCGTTTGAGATTCATACTCATGGACCAGTCAAAAAAGCGATCATGACTCATTTGCTGAATGATATTATTTGGCCCGACTTTACAGCACTCCCAACTAAAGACAATCCGACTTTGCATTTTAATGTACTCGAAGCTGAACAAAAATTTCAGGTCGGTGAGTACACAGTCATGCCTGTTAGAGTGAATCATCCTGGTGATGCTTTGGGATTCATTGTAGAAAAAGGAAATTGTGCCATTGTCTTTACTCAGGACACTGGCCCTACTGAAAGAATTTGGGAATTGGCGAAAGGTTATTCCAATCTCAAGGCCATTTTTACTGAGGTGAGTTTTCCAAACAAACTTGAAAAAGTTGCTATCGATAGTCAGCACCATACACCGGCCACGATGGCCCATGAGATCACAAAGATGCCAGCTGATGTTCCTATTTTCTTAGGGCACTTGAAACCAAATTATCAGCCGCTGCTGTTTCAAGAGATTGATGCTCTAGGAAACGATAGAATTAACATATTAGGTTCAGACGATACCTCTTACGTATTCTAACCCCCCGAAATTCATATGATTTTTACGTGAAAATCCTTAAAAAAAGGTTGTCGAACTAAATCCAGTGGTGGATTATGGCAAAAATGTAGAATCTGTTAATTACGGAGATTCCTTATGGGCTGGTTTGAAAAAGTTGAGAACCCCAAACTCAAGTCGTCTAAGAAAGTTAATACTAGTACACCTGAGGGACTTTGGAAGAAATGTGTAAACTGTGGCGAGATCGTCCAGTCTTCCAAGCTCGAAGAAAGATATGAAGTTTGTCCTTATTGCGATCATCACTTCAGATTAAGTGCCAAAGAAAGAGTTGATCTTTTGATTGATGAAGGGACTTTTCAGTTATTGGCAACAGAGATGACAACTAGTGATCCACTGACTTTCACTGATAAAAAAGCTTATCAAGATCGTTTGAAACAGGCCTATGAAAAAACAGGCTTGAAAGACGGAACTCTTTTGGGAACCGGAAAAATAAATGGAAAAGATGTCGCTCTTGCTGTCATGAATTTTCAATTCATGGGAGGAAGTATGGGTGTTGTGACCGGTGAGAAAATCGCATTGGCCATGGACATTGCTTATGAAAAGAAAATTCCATGTATTGTTGTTTCTTGTTCTGGTGGAGCAAGAATGCAAGAAGGTATTTTGTCTCTAATGCAAATGGGAAAGACATCAGCATCTAGACAAAGGTTGAAGAATGCCGGGCTTCCATATATTTCTGTTCTAACAGATCCAACGACTGGTGGTGTAGCCGCTTCATTTGCGATGTTGGGCGATGTGAATATTGCTGAGCCTAAAGCGCTCATTGGATTTGCAGGTCCACGTGTTATTGAACAGAGTATTCGTCAAACACTTCCTGAAGGATTCCAAAGATCTGAGTTCCTTGAAGAGCACGGATTTGTAGATAGAATTGTTCATCGACATAAATTGAAGGACGAACTTCACTTCTTTTGTGAGATGTTTAATCCATCCAAAAAACAATGATTCAAAAATTTGATCCAGGTCTTGAACAAAAGCTCGAGACCTGGTTGGCAACTCATGTCGGATTAGAGCTATTCAAAGGTGGCTTTGATAGGCTGGACTCTCATTTTTCATCAATAAAGAAATCACTTAAAGAGCGCAATGTAAAAATCATTACAATTGGGGGAACCAATGGAAAGGGACAAACTTCACTTCTCTTAGAAAAAGAGTTGGTTGAATCTGGTTTAAATGTTGGACTTTGGACCTCTCCCCATATCCTTTCAGTGTGTGAGAGATTTCGCTTTAATACTCAGTCGATTGGACAAGCAGAACTTTTTACTGAGTTTGAGTTACTTGCTCAGCAAAAAGAGAAAACCTCATTAAGTTATTATGAGTTTCTTTTTCATATTTTTTTAAACTGGATCACAAAAAAAGAAATAGATGTCTTGATTTTAGAAGTAGGACTTGGTGGTCGCTTGGACGCTGTTAATTTTTTTGATGCAGACTTGGCCGCAATTGTTTCAATAGGTAGAGATCATCAAGAAATTCTCGGTACGAGTTTGAAGGGAATTCTCAAAGAAAAAATGGGAATTTGTAGATCTGGGACTCCAGTTGTCACAGCACTTGAGCAGAGATTTCTTCGAGATGAGATAAAAAAAGTTGCAAATAATATGGTCTTTCCTTGGCTCGATCTCCATGAGATTGGTTGGGTCGATGAAGAAACGCCTTACGAACTTTCGAATGCCCTATTGGCAAAGGTTTTAGGACTTTCGTTTAAGCAAAATAACTTTCCAAATGAAAAACCAAAGGCCAGTTTAGAGAGCATTCCTGAGTTTAAGGGGCGATGCGAAAAGATGACATTGAATGATGTTCGTTTTATCTTTATAGGTGCCCATAATGTCGATGGAATGAGAAAATTAACGCAAAGTATCGTCAAGCAACTTGGCCGTTGTGATTTCAATTCTGATTCCATTTTATGGCTTTCTTTTTCTTCTCGTTCAGATGAAGAAATAGAAACCATTTTTGATATTTGGGAAGCTTCAGGTTGTTTGTACAAAGAAATTTGGGTCAGTCCTTTTGAACACCCCAAGGCCTTTGATAAAGATAAGCTGATTAAGTTGGTTGAGAAAAGAAAGAAAGGAAAGATCCATTTTGTTTTGGATTGGAAAAAAAGAATCAGAGAACTGGATTCGAATGAAAATATCTTGGTTTCTGGCTCTTATTATTTTATCGGTTCTGTTCAGCGTGAGCTTCTCTCCCTTGGAGGCGAGGGAAGTCTTTCAGTTTAGTCTAGGTGATAAAGTTCACGTCCTCTCAGATAAGGCCTTTAGAAAATCACGAGAAGATAAATTTGAAGCAGTAGGGAATGTGATCATTACCCATAAGAACAATGCTATCTATGGCGAAAAGGCCACGTTAAGTTTCAAAACAGGGGATACTGATGTAATTGGAAACGTACGTTACGTCGGTCCAACCATGACTTTGTATGGCTCTCAACTACATTACAATATCAATACCAATCTCCTTCGAGTTGAGAATGCTAGAGTTCTCAGTGATAACTATGTTGTTCTTGGAAAAGAAATTTCCAGGCTTTCTGATAATGAAATTACTGCAGTAGAAGCCGAATATACTACTTGTCGTGATTGTCCTGAGTCATGGTCTGTGTATGGACAAAAAGTTCATATTCAAGTGGGCCAGTATATCAGAATTTGGAACGCTTTCATCAAAGTGAAAGGCGTTGTGATCATGTATGTCCCTTATATTATCCTTCCAATTAAAAAGAATAGGGAATCGGGGCTCCTTTTTCCAAGTTTTGGTTTTGAGTTTGAAAAAGGGATGCGTTTCCAGCAACCCTGGTTTTGGGCCATCAGTGATAGTTCAGACATGACTTTTACCCCTTCAGTCTGGGGAGTCCGAGGAATTGGGGGAGAACTAGAATATCGACAGATGCTGGGTGAGAAGAAATGGTTTGAAATCGAAGGTCTTTTTGCCAATGATAGAGTTTATGAACCAGGAAAGCTTGAAGAGGAGCTATCAGGTTTTCACTCTCAACGATATTTTGGTGTTTACGAGCATCATTTTAATTTTGGGCATAATTTCAGCAATCATGTTTATTTCACGCAAGTCAATGATCTTGATATGCAACGAGATTATGATTTTTATGCCAATGATAAAGTTTTTGGTTCTGAGTACGGAGGTGGAGGATTCTTCAATTGGACCACCAACATGTTCGATGTAAATCTTGAGGGGGACTTCAATCGTAACCAACTTATAAGTAACCCTAAAGCATTTGATCATGATTATGTCCAAGTGTTGCCAGAACTCGATGTCAACTTGGTTCCTATTGAAGTTTTTACGAGTAACACCCCGGGCATGAGAAAACTTAGTCTTGGAGCTTCTACCAATTTTACTTTATTTAGACAGAACAAAATAAATGAATTGAGCTATATACGAAATGCTTATAGGTCAACTGCAACTCCTTATTTGGATTGGTATGTTGGCAGCATTGGACCGGTTCAAGTCAAAACGCGCAGTACTTATGACTTTCAATATTACAATTTTCAATATGAGCCATCAGGAAGATTTTTTAGAAAAACCGCGCATATCCAAGAAACAGAATTTTCTTTGGATATAGAAAAGATTTTTGGTTTGGCCTTTCAGGAAGAAGTTCCAATTGAAGATGTCGATCTGAATCTCTTGAAAGAAAGAAAAGTAAAAAACAATACTCTTCAAAATGCCACAATCATTGGCGAGCTACCACGTTTTGAGAGTGCTTATAGCCGTGAAAAAATTATGGTTCGCCGAAATTCATACAAACACGCCCAAAATTTCAAAGTGAAGCACTATCTTCTCTCAAACGAAAAAGCGTACGGAAACGAAAACTTTAGAAATCAGATCTTAAAAAATGAAGGGCAGTTTGACTCAACGGATGGTTTGAAAGAAGTTCAGCACAAAATTAATAGAGCACAATCAAGAACCTCAATCCCTCTGAAGAATACTGTGGAATTGCAATGGAATAATGCTGTGATTCGGAAAAGTAGTCGCAATGTTTCACCCTTCATCGATAGAAAATATCCAAGAGATAATTTTGATTACAGCAGGGTTTCCTATTTCAACGTAAGTCAAGGTTATGAATTTGAAGGTGAAGAAGACGGAGAATTTGAAGATTCGTTGACAAGATTGCATGTTGAAACTGGTCTCAGCCTCGATAAGTGGTCACTTTCAGCTTCTGAGTATTACTTCTACGCTACCAATGAACACTTGATAAATTTTTCAACTGAATATCGTTTTGATAAGGCAACAGCTCGTTCATCATTTATCTATGATTCTTTTACTACACCAGTAAACAAACAAGTGAATCTAGGAGGGACATTGGCCTTCAGTGATCTCCTCTCTTTTTCTGTTGATTACAACTATGATATTGAAGATAAACATGAAACAATGTCTCGATACGGAATTCTCTATTCGCCTTCAAATAACTGTTGGAAACTCGATCTGGCCTATGAAAAGAACTTGGTTGAAAAACAGATCAGCTTCAATTTCTTGATTAACTTCAATGAAAACAGTTTTACTTCTCTTTCCGGAATTGGTGGACAGTGAAAATTGTTATTGTTGATTTCAATGATTCATTTACTTGGAATATTTTTTCTATACTTAAGGGAATGGACAAGTCTCTAGATATTGAGGTTGTTCATTGGTTGGATTTTGAGATTCCTACTACTCAACGATCCGTCGTTATTTTAGGACCAGGTCCTGGTCATCCGAATGAATACAAGAAAATAAGAAATAAAATTAGGGCCATGCTTAAAGATGATTCTCTTTATCTGATGGGTATATGTCTTGGTCATCAATTGATCGCTCAGACGATGATATTCCGAATAATCTCATCTAAATCTCTTGTTCATGGGCAGTGTGAACAGATAACTTTACCTGCTTGGAAGGGTCTTTTTCCAAAAGATTTATCTGGAAAAACAGTAGAAGTTCAACGCTATAACTCACTCGCTGTCCAAGAACAGCAAAAAGACAAGCCTGAGCTTAAGACTCTGGTAAAGAGAGGGGAAGTGTTGATGATGAAGTATAAAAACGGCGTAAGTTATCAATTTCACCCTGAGAGTGTGGGAACAACTTGCCCGAGCAGCTTTTTCGAAGAGGCCCTCAATTTTCTGTATAATAGAGGGGATGAACACTCGACTCAAAATCACCGGAGTATATGATCAAAAAACTATGGACCTCTTAACAAAAGAAGGGGTGAGTTCATTTGGTTTTGATTTTAGGGTCAGATCTTTCAATTTTCTACAGCAGTATTCATTTTTGGAGTTGATCGAAAAAAACTTTCAAACCAATCATCAATACGATTTGATATTTCAAGATGAAAAAGATTTTGTTATAGCCAAGATGATTGCAGATTTGGATGAACAACTTAAAAAAACGGGTCGCAATCTCAAAGAATTAACTAATTTCACATTGCATTTTACTGATGCCAAGGGAGTTGAGTTTTATGATTCCTTTAAAATGCCCTATATCTGGGAGTACCATCCTCTGGAAGATCTCCAAAAGATGGCCCAGTCTGAGTATTTAAAGGGAATATCTCTTCCTTATGATCTTTTAGAGGATTATCAGGCTTCCGGTAAATTCCATCAATTTGTCGCTGAGTTTCTAAAGAGTCTTAGTAGAGGTGGTGCCAGGAAAAACATCAGTCTTGGACTCAAGTGCAATTGGAAGTCAGACTTTTTTCCAAGTTTGAATGAGTTCCTTGTTTTTGAGTACCTTCAATTACCTGTTGATTCTACTATAGAAGAGTCTTATCGACACATATCGCCAGATTTGGTCAAATCCTCAGTTGTAGAGATGCGAAAAACGTTTACTCTTTAGTCTGCTATCTTTCATTTTTCTGTTTAAAGCAGTATAAAAACTCCATGAAAATCTTAATTTGTAATGATGACGGTGTTTACGCACCAGGTATTAATGCACTCAGAAAAGAACTCGAACAAGTCGCTGATGTGACTGTCGTGGCCCCTTTAGAAGAGCGTTCAACAACAGGTCATACTCTGACTTTGGATCATCCCCTACGAGTGGTAGAGATTGAGAAAAATGTCTACGGATGTAGTGGTTATCCTGCAGATTGCGCACTTTTGGGACTGGCCCACATCATGAAAAATGATAGACCTGATCTCGTGGTTTCCGGAATCAACCGCGGGGCAAATATGGGACAGGATGTTTATTATTCTGGTACTGTGGCGGCGGCCAGAGAGGCCACATTTCATAACATACCGTCTATTGCAGTAAGCTCAGTTGTTGATTTCCAATCTCCAAAGCCTGCGGTTGAACATTTCCAAACGGCCGGAGAGTTTATTAAGGAAATGATCAAAGAACGTATTCATGAAAAACTTCAAAGAAATACGCTTCTCAATGTTAACGTTCCCAATCGCTTGGCAAAAGATTTGAATGGAGTCAGAGTTACTGAACTTGGCTTTAGAAGATATTCAGAAGAAATTTTGGAAAGACGTGACTTTAGAGATCGAAGGTATTTTTGGATTGGTGGAGTTTATTCAGGATTTGATCCTTGTGAATCTTCAGATTGTCACTCAACAGAAGAAGGATACGTTTCTGTTACTCCATTGAACTTAATTTCAAGTGAAAGTCCTGATTACAACTTCTGGGCGGAGCAGCTTAAACCACTCATGGAGTGGAGGGGCTAATTACTTTTCAAGAAGTTTCAAGTACATCTTAGCGGTATTTACGGCATCTTCTAAAGCGGTGTGGGCGACATCTCCCATACCCATGTGCTTCATCAGCCCAGAACCACTCAGACATTCTTTAGGAAGTTTTCCCATATCTACCAGACTTATAACAGTGGAGCTTAGGTCGAGTACTTGGTGGTGAAAATACTCTCTCATAAAATTCCATCCGAGATCTCTATTGAGAAATGGAAGATCAATAGCATTCAAGCTTTTTCCAAAGAGAACGATTTTCTTTATTGGCTGATCTTTGAAGTATTCTTTGACTTCATTTGACGTAAGCCAAGCTTCAAACTCATTTTTGAAATTCGCAAGAGTAATTCCATCTGAATGGGCCTTGTCGATCAGTTCTTTGTTGTGATCGATTACCCATTGATCCAGGCGTGGTTTGAGTTCTTCAAAAGGCGGACAAGATATGTAGGTATGCCAACTAAGAGAATCTTCAAGCTTTCCAGACTCTGTACAGAAAGGAATAAGGGCAAATTCTATGATGAGATCATCTTCGGCCAGTCCTGTGGCCTCAATATCAAAAGAGAGGTATTTCATAATGGTTTACTTCATATTAGCAACCACAGGGCAGTGGTCACTTACTGATTTGTACGTTGTTCCCAATTCATCTTCAGACATACTTTCACAAGAGCTCTTCTGACAATGGGCCTTGATTTCCGTATTTGAATAATCAAAGCTGTCATACAAGCTCTCACTGACCAAGACGTGGTCTAGAACTGTTCCATGCATAAGACCGTCGTCGATACCTCCCCACCAGTAAGAAGTACATTCAAGGTCTTCAGAGAAATCGATTAACTTGTTTTGAAGAACAAATTCAACGAATCTGTCATAGTTGTGATTTCTCGTAAGATAATCTGTTGTATTGAAATCGCCCATGACTGCGTAATGTTTGACACCATCAGTTTTAAGTTCTCTGATGATTTTTGTTATTTCTTTGTATTGAGCATATCTCATGTCTGCATTTCTTTGTCCGCCACCAGCTTTGAGGTGAACTGCAACAGCTGCAAATTTGAGTCTTGTTTTCTTTTTTCTGAAATGAGCGATGGCGGCTGGACGAAGGCCTTTTTTGCAGTTACTTGAACGAACTGAAAGTCTTGAGTCTTCGTAAAAGTCTTCTAGATCGTAAACTTGGGCGTTGTAGAGGAATCCCAGCTTTTGTCCGGCGAAACCTCCACACTCTGAAAGGGCCACACGGTAAGCTGGCATATAGTCACGTACAAATTTTTTGAAACCTTGGTCATCTACAATTTCTTGAACTGCAATAATGTCTGATTTTGTACTCTTCAGGACTCGAAAAAGTTCTGACTTCATTGTCGAATCATTACCTTTTTCACTGTTCGAAACGTTGAAATTTCTGATGTTATAAGAGGCAATTCTTAGTGGAGGGAGCTTTGCCCAAACGCTGGCTTGAAAGGCGAAAAAAAAGATCAACAGAGTTGCTATTTTGGCCATTTATACATTCCTTGAGTTTCGTTGTTGGACACTTCCTTGGTCCACATCTATAAGCAAAAAATAATAAGCTTTATTAGATTTAACTTATGGTAAAGGTCTCCTAATAGGGATGGCAACTCAACTGTGTTAGGATATGATTAAATTGGTCTTACATCTTCTTACAAATAACTGACTGTGATCTCAATCTTCTTGTCGTCTTGCGCAATAAGCTCACTTGGCTTCGTTATGCATGCCATTAAGTCGCCGTTAATCAAGCACTTTTGGCAGACTCCTTCCCCTTGGCAACTCGATGCAATAGGAATCCCTTTTGATGTTAAAAGAGTGAGAAGGTCTTGTTGCATTTCCTCTTCTGTCAGTTCAAATTCGGCCACTGTTTTTTGACTGGCCAGTCCTTTTACTATCAGGCGGCTCATTGGCAACTGACGACAGCAGGTCCTCGATGATCGAGGAGGAAGGAGTTTTTACCCAAAACATTTCCGTGGCCATAAACCAGCCCAAGATTTTGTTTATGATACAAAGGAAAATCTAGTTTCAAGAAATTGCTGAGCTGTTCAGGACTACCTTTCTCAGACTCGTACAACATACGATTTGGATTTTGTAAGAACAGGTGTCTCGGAAAATTGATGTATTCTTGAGCTTCTTTAAGGTTGTCTGAGTTGAGAATGTCATAGTTCATGATGTGGTAGAGGTGTTGAGCAGGATCTCTACCTTTTGTTGAAATGATGGTCATTTTGTTTTTCTGGTTTTTTATAAAACAGAACTTTTTAGGGGTGGTAACAGTCGAAAGTTCAGGAGTGATGAAGTAAGAGTTCTGTATCGGGTTTAAACCTTTGAACGTATTTCCAGCAACCACAAAAATGTGATTTCCATTTTGATCAGAGATCCCAATGGACCAGCTTTCTGGGTGAGGTTGTTCACTAATGAGATAAATACCTTTCTTATAGAGATTCAAATCGAAATTACAGGCATAAGAATAGTTAGATTGGTTCCCAGAAAATAGTAGGGTATTGATGATGTATTCTTTGTCATCTTTAATTTTGTAAATATTGTCCAACATATTTGTATACGAAAGTGTTGGAAGACTTTCACCTTTTCTTATTTCCAGTCCGGCCTTGAAATAGTTTCTATAAAAAATAGGATTATTCTTGAGTTCACTTTTTTTCGCTTGAATGAATTCACTGAATCCGTCACCAATAGGAATCTGAATACTTTCGTATTCAAGTAACATTCTCGATAGTCGACTCAAAGTAAATTTAGAGCCATTCTTGGCGAGAAATGTATTAAGTCCATGCAGAAGCGGTGAAGCTTCTTTATTTGAAGAAGAAAAATCGTAGTATTCAGGATTATCATTCTTAACTTTGAAGATTTGAAGTCTCGACATGGGGTTAAAAAGATCGGGTCTAATCTTAAGTTGAATCAATGACCAAAGGACTGCAGCTTCTTCTAAATTGAGATTAGCAAACTTTTGCTGGAAGAATTCATTAATGATAGCAACAGAGTCTTTATTCTCTCCGAAGAAATTATATTTACTTTTAAAGTTTTCGCAGAGGGGAGGATTTTTTACAACAATAAGATTTTTGTCCCATTTTTTTTCATCCAGTTTGTAAAGGTAGTTTGCACAGCCTGATATGAGGGAAAAAAAACAGAACAAAGAGATTAGATACTCAGTTCTCATTGTCTTTAATGTAATAAAGTCCTTCGACTTTTTCTTCATGGTGATCTTCAGTTTCAGGTAATTCTAATTCTTTTCCATTAACAGTGACTTTAGTTTCTACGACATCGTAAAATTCTTCATCTTTGGGTTGAACAAGTTCAACTTCATCAATGTTATAGCTGTCTAAATCAAGATTATTGGCCTCTTCGGTGAGCGCTCTAAGGGTAAATATTACCCACATCCCCGAGGTCCCTTGTCGGTCTTGGCACTGTTGAGTTTTGAAGTCGAGGACTTCATATCCCTTGTTTACAAAGTCGTAAAATATCCTATCAAACTGTTTTTCTCGGTAACCCTTGAGCCCTTGTTTAGGGGCCGGGATAAAGTAGGTAAATGTCTGAATTTTATGTGATTCAGGAGAGAAAATTTTACTGAAAAACAATTTCAATTTATTAAAAAACATGGAGAAAACATCCCTGATTTCTATCTATAAACAATGAATCTATTTTACTTTTTTGGGGGGAGAATGGTCAATGATGGTCAACTTTGACAGGAAAAATGTACCTATAAAACTTTTTGCTGTAAC
>SBGE01000094.1 GCA_006226755.1 Deltaproteobacteria bacterium
TATCTCAGACTCAATCAATTCATAAAAAGTGAACCAGTTATAACCTTGGTCATCTTGCCATCTACGTCTAGAAGGGCGGATCCATCGTGGTCAATGCCTCTGAAAATTCCTTTGGTTTCATTAGCACCATCAACTATTCGAACTTCCTGATGAAGATGAATGCAGACTTTATCCCACTGCTCTTTTAAAGCATTTTTTCTGATTCTATTGGCAAGTATGTAGTCATAAATGGCCCGTGGCATTTCCATATAATCCTCTTCTTTTAATATGAGATCTTCCGAGAGGGAAGCCACTGGGTAGGGAAATTTATTTTTGTCGATATTCATTTTTCCAACATTGATGCCAACGCCTACAAGAATAGTTTTAGGGTCTTTATAAGTGCAAAGAATGCCACCAACTTTTGCCTGCTCAGGGCTGAGTAGATCATTCGGCCATTTGAGGAGTAGTTCGAGACTGTCATAACTTTTGAAAAATTTAGTTAGCAATACACCAATCTCCAGACTGGTCAGGGTCAGTTCTTCATTCGGCTCGAGTGTGAAAGAAAACGCTAGAGCATTTTCAAGAAATTCCCATTCATTGTCGGATCTTCCGTATCCGGCCATTTGCTTGGAAGTTGAAACCAACACATTTTGCTCAATGGTTCTAAGTGCTTCCAAGTTTTGTTTGAGATACGTCTGAGTAGAATCAGTACTTTCCAAATGAACGTGATGCATTGGCTTTCCCCGTTTGCAGATAAAGTGACTCAATTGTAGTATAGGCTAATTCAACTTTTAGGGGATAGCTACATGACATTAATCAAACGCGATGAGCCAAGGAATATCAATTTTACTTTGAACCCAAATCCATACGCAGCTGGAAGTGTAATAGCTGAATTTGGTAACACTAAAGTTCACATTACCGCGACTGTCGAAGAGTCAATTCCTCCGTGGATGAAAGGCCAAGGTCGTGGATGGGTGACAGCAGAATACAATATGCTGCCTTCATCAACTCATACCAGAAGTCGAAGAGAAAGAAATAGTGTCGGTGGTAGAACACAAGAGATTCAGAGATTGATAGGGCGAGCACTTAGAAGTGTCGTTGATCTAGAAAAACTCGGAGAACGTTCAATCGTTGTAGACTGCGATGTTCTCGTGGCAGATGGTGGAACCAGAACCACTTCAATTAGTGGAGCCTATGTTGCCTTAAAGCTTGCTATTAAAAAATTGATTCAAGAAGGTCATCTCTCAGAATCTCCTATCAAAGAAGGTTTAGCCGCTCTTTCTGTTGGCATTGATAAAGAAGGAAAAATTATTGCTGATCTCAACTATGAAGAAGATTCAAGTTGTGAAGCTGATGTGAATATTGTCATGACTGACTCTGGGAAATTCGTCGAAGTGCAAGGAACAGCTGAGGGGGACCCATTCTCACACGAACAATTGATGGCCATTATTGATTGTTCCAAAACGGCTCTTCAGCATGTGTTCAAGGCGCAGAAAGAGGCCCTTGGTGAATAATCACTTTATTCTAGCTTCTGGAAATTCACATAAAGCTGAAGAGTTTAATGAACTCTTCGATACTTCAATTCTTCAAGTTGAAAGTGCTCCTGAAAAAGTGGATGTGGTTGAAGATGGAAGTACTTTTAGTGAAAACGCATTGAAGAAATGCTTGGGTTATTACAAAAAGTTCAAACAGCCGGTTCTGGCCGATGATTCGGGATTGGTTGTAGGAGCACTTCCTGATGAACTTGGAATTTACTCCGCCAGATTCGGAGGAGAAGGACTAAGCGATAAAGATCGTGCAGAACTTTTGCTTAAAAAAATGGATGGAATCAAGAACCGTGAGGCTTACTTTCTTTGTGTTCTTTGTTTTTATTTTGGAGAAGATGAATACTATTTCTTTGAAGGCCGTGTGCACGGCAGCATCGGAACTGAGTACCGGGGAGAACATGGATTTGGCTATGATCCGGTCTTTATTCCCGATGGACTAGAGGGGAAGGCGACTTTGGCGGAACTACCGGATTGGAAAAAAGATAATTCTCATCGTGCTAAAGCGTCTAAACATGCCCAGACCTTTTTTCGGGAAAGAGATTGCCAAAAGGCTTGATTTTCACTATACCTATCTGACCAAGATTCTATCAGTCGGAGCGTAGCGCAGCTTGGTAGCGCACCTGCTTTGGGAGCAGGGGGTCGCTGGTTCGAATCCAGTCGCTCCGACCATTTTTTTCCCACAAGATTTTTACTTATTTCTCGTCATGAAAACTTCATGAGTTCAAAACGTATTTTATGAAATAAAAAAAGCCACTCTTACGAGTGGCTTCACTGACACGTAAAACTTTTGCGACAGTTAACTAAACTAGTCTTAGGTGTCCCCTTTCTATTTTCTTTTCTTCTACGATCTCGAGGTGAGGCGCTGGAACTTCGTGTTCATCGAAGTCTTCGTCTTCCATAAGATCGAAATCATCTTCTTCTTGAGTTTGAATCGCCTCTTCTTTTGCTTTGATGCGACCAGTTTCAAGGGCCAAGGCCTCTAGTCTGTGTTTTTCATACTCTTGCTCAGTCATTTCGATTGAACCAAAAGAGTAATGATTGGTTTTACCTGACTTTTCCAAATTGAGTACATAAGCCGCCATTCTTTGAATGTACTCTTGGAGGTCATCGGTCAAAACGAAGTACGCACCGTCGTACGAATTCGCAATGTAATAAACTCTCATCATGTGTGTCTCTCGCCTGCTAAATTTAAGGGAAACATTTCAGTACCACGCTCATTTTCAAAATTGCAAAGAAATAATGCAAAGCACTCTAGGAACCTTCCTCTGGCCGTAAGAAATTGAGGCCTTTGGGATGCGTCAAATTGCTCGAGGCCCCATAAAACCGAGGGTTTGGGCCATGACTTATGGAGAAAAAAACTTGTACACTTGCTGTCAAATATGGGACATTTAACAGTACTCAAAGATTGAGAAACACACAAAACACACACAAATCAACATCACAGCAAAGGAAGAGAGACTGTGAAGCTAAAGAGATTAACACTACAAGGATTCAAGTCCTTCAAGGACAGAACTACAATCAATTTCGACAAAGGGATTACCGGAATTGTTGGGCCCAACGGATGTGGGAAGTCCAACATTGTGGATGCGCTCTTCTGGGTGATGGGGGAAATGTCCGCCAAACACCTTCGTGGAAATTCCATGAAAGACGTAATCTTCTCTGGATCGTCGAAATATGCTCAGGGCGGATTTGCTGAGGCCACACTTGTTCTAGAGAACGATGAAGGCAAGCATATCCACATCGGTCACAAGGTTTCGAGCCCGACTGAAATTGCTCTGACGAGAAAACTCTACAGAAATGGAGAGACTGAGTATCGAATCAACGGGCATCCGTGTCGATTGAGAGATATTCAAGAAGTTTTCATGGACAC
Source organism: Deltaproteobacteria bacterium (assembly GCA_006226755.1). Classification (GTDB taxonomy): domain Bacteria; phylum Bdellovibrionota; class Bacteriovoracia; order Bacteriovoracales; family Bacteriovoracaceae; genus M0603. The sequence goes on from SBGE01000094.1 coordinate 3,397, forward strand.
TGGAGCAGGCGCCAAGTCTTATTCGATTATCGCCCAGGGTGAGATCAACAGACTTGTACA
>SBGE01000156.1 GCA_006226755.1 Deltaproteobacteria bacterium
CGCCTCTATTTTTTTCTATAAGGGATTTTTTCAAAGGATTTAAATCAACCGAATAATCACCAGTAAACCTAGTATCCCCTTCTCCTTTGGCATACAAAGTACCGTCTGTAATAAAGAAGTCTACTCTTGTGATCATATTCAGTTGGAGTTGGTATGTTATGGCGAGTTCGGTTCTTTCAAAGATTCCAACATTTCTAAGTCTTAAGTCCATTGTCACTTTTCGGCCAGGAAGGGCCTTGATGACTCCATCAATGTCACAATCTTTTTGGAAACGATATTTAAAGTCTCTTTGCTGATTAGTCAGAAAAACTCCGATCCATTCTTTTTCATAATTTTGACAACCATTTACATTGAATCTATTTCTTGAGTAACCATCACGCATAAAAGGCATCATAGCTTTGAACAACTCAGTCACAGCTTCAACTGCATGAGGCGGAACAGTATTTTTGCTCCCTCGAGAAGATTTTGGAAGACCTTGATTATTAACATAATCCATCAATTCTTTTGCCGTACTTTTCTTATTCAAGACATAATACTCCGTCTTAATCAGAGCTCCGGAGGAATTAAATGTCTTCTCAGGTCCATGTTTGAACAATTTTCCATTTACACTAATCTGACAAAAATCGATTCTCTTACCAGTGGCAGAGATATTGACTGTTATAGGTGTAGTTCCAGGCGGACATTTAGAAAAAGACAAAACTGGAAATACTGTTAAAAAGATGAAAATCAAAAACGACTTTGCCACAAAATTCCCTTCTTTTAAGATTCTTTACTATTATAGCTAAAAAATTAAAAAATCTCTTCATGCGCAGGTCGTCAATTGTTTGAGTTTTCGCATGACAAAAAGTTAAGATGTCCCCATCATTTGCGAGGATAAATATGATCTTGAAACTACTTCTTACTTTTTTACTTTCTCTCTCTTTGCATGCTCAGGACCTCTTCCCAGGGGAATCACTCTCCTCTCCTCGAGAGACCATGACTTATTTTTTAAAAACAATGAAGGCCTACAAGACTGGTCAGGCCGGAGCCATTGATCTCGCTGCCAAAACATTTGATTTATCCCATATTGATCAAGCAGTAAGAAAAGATATTGGACGACTATCGGCAAGAAGACTTATTAATACACTCGATCGTTTGGAGTATATTCATGTAGAGAATATTCCAAATATAAAAACTGGTGAAAAGTGGATCTACCGTCAACAAGAAGTCGTACTTGATGATCAAAGTAAAATGGCGGAAATATCCATCACCTTTGATAAAGAACTCAAAAAATGGAAGTTTTCAAAAACGACAGTCGACACTATAGATCTCTATTCAAAATTTCTGGAAAATAAAAAAGTCGTCGACGGTGTTACTGAACTTCGAGATTTCAAAACGAGGTTCAAAGAAAAAATGCCAACATGGATGGGTGAAAAATCATTTATCCTGCTGAATGGGCAATGGTTAGGTATTTTTATTATTATTCTTCTAGGTCTAATCTTTGAAAGAATTATCCGAATCTATATTGGAGGACTTGCAGTCAAAATATTATTAAGTAAGGCCGTCAATTTGGATGAAAAGGCAAAAAAGAAACTCACAAGACCAATGGGAGTTGTCATATTTGCAGGAGCATGGACTTTAGGAGTGAGGGTTCTTGAACTCCAAGACTCGCTTCTCTCTATTCTTTTACGATTCGGTTATATTGTCCTTACAGTTGGATGTGTCGTTACTGCCCACCATATAGTTGATGTAGTCGCTCTTTATTTTCAAGAAGTCGCCAGAAAATCAGCGAACAAATTTGATGACATTTTAGTCCCGTTGCTACGAAAAACAGCAAAAACTTTTGTTATTGCAATCGGTGTAGTGGCGATTGGAAATAGCCTGACATTGGATATGAAATCTATTCTGACAGGACTTGGTATTGGAGGTTTTGCTTTTGCCTTGGCTGCTAAAGATACTATTGGAAACCTATTTGGATCCTTAACAGTTCTTCTTGATCGTCCATTTAGAATTGGTGATTGGATATTAATTGATGGCAAAATCGAAGGAATGGTGGAAGAAGTTGGATTACGTTCGACTAGAATAAGGACTTTCTATGATTCACTGATCACAGTTCCGAACGGCCAATTGACCAATGTTCATATTGATAATTATGGGCAGAGAACTTATCGAAGATTCTCTACAAAACTTGGCCTACAGTATGACACTCCTCCTGAGAAGATTGAGGCCTTTTGTGAAGCAGTCAGACAAATAATCCTCGCCCATAAGTGGACCCGAAAAGATTATTTTCATGTCTATTTCAACGGAATGGGATCATCATCCCTGGAAATTCTGGTTTATGTGTTTTGGAAAGTACCTGACTGGTCAAAAGAGCTCTCCGAGAAGCACCGACTACTGATGGATATTTTGAGAGTAGGTAAAGAAATCGGTGTTCAATTCGCTTTCCCAACACAAACTCTACATGTTTTCAATGAAGAGAAATACACATATGACTCTTTGGAGGCTGAGCAAACTCACAAAGTAGCTCAAGAAAAAGCAGAAGCAATTATCGCTAATCAGTTAGTGATGTCTGAACATAGAAGTGGAAAAGATTCTGGCATTTCTAAAAAAGATCATTTTTCATTATAAAAAAGGCCTTGCTAAGCAAGGCCATTTCAGTTTAATCGTTGGTATTTCTCGAGATTGGGCCATCGAGTCCTCTGCTATTGCAAAGAGATTCGGCCGCATCACCTAGTCTATATACTTTATCGTTGTTTGGTCCATCATTATGGTCACTATCTTTGTCCACATTTGCAGTATGACCAAATTCATGGATGATGGTATCGGCCAGCGCACAAAAAGCATTATTTCCATAAAAACTTCTGATTCTATTATAACAAACCACTACTGCAGAATTGAAGATATGTCTTGATACTCCGGCCCTAGTTGAATGTTTTTCGCAAACAGGTTTATGATCCATACACTTGATATTTACATTGAAAGCTTTTTTACGAAGTTTATCTTTTTCTTTCGTTGTCATATCGCCGACATTATTCATGATGGTATTGAGATTGTTTTGCACAAAAGTTAAGGCCTCTTCAACTTGATTTTCAGCAGCAGATCCACAGTGTTTAATTTTTTGAGCGGCCTTTGCATTCCCAAACACTGTCATCATAAGAAACATAACTAACATCGCTTTTTTCATTACTCTCTCCTTCGTTGCGATTGATAAAAAACAACTAAGCAAGAGAGATGCCAACAAATAACGCGATGATCTCGAAGATTAACGCTACGAATGGAGAAATCATGGCTCCAATTTATGAACAAATTGCACCACATAGGGCATCAATGGTGAAAAGAATACAAAAATACAATATAGAAATAACAGATTGTTAAGAGTGAGTTTTGCTTGATAATCGGAACAATCTTAACATTTAGGATGGTTGAAGTAGATTCTAACTTTCCGGTTCCAGGTTTGGAGAATGGTTTCAATAGA
>SBGE01000239.1 GCA_006226755.1 Deltaproteobacteria bacterium
GACCGGTGAGTTATGATCTTTCAACCATCCTGTCAGTTTCTTATAAGCTATTTGAGCACATTTCTTTGCATTTGGGGGAGCTGAATTATAGCTCCAAATAATTCTATTTTGTGAGTAAGGAGAGCCTGGACGATCATCGTCGAATTCCCAGTATTCTTCACCTGCAATTCGAAGCGTATCAAATTTTGTTTCTGTTAGAAGGGTTTCATAAGCATTCGCTTGGAATGAAAAAACAAGAACTGATGATAAAATCAAAGTTTTCATACTCATACCTTTAAAGAGTTTTACACATTCTCTTTTCGGGTACTTGACTAAAAAACTTTACTAAAAGTCTAACTATCAGAATTCATTAAAGTATGAAACGTCATCATAGCCATCATTATTGAGAATGAAGTGTGAAATCGAACGTTTCTTCTTATCGCCATTGATAGTCACATCATACTTGTCGTACATACTTTGAAGATCTTCCATACTCATAGGACACTTGAATTCCACATCGTATTCTTCGGAAAGTCTTTCTAATGATTTTCTGACTTTCCTGACTGCTGACTTGGTTGCAAACTTAGAACAGTTCACAGATTCATCCATGGATTTATCAACATACTTGGTAAAATCAATTGGGTTCTCTTTAACTGCTTCAAACTTGTCATTATTGCAGGTGACATAAGGTCCGATGTTTTGCCCCATTACATCTTCTCTTTTTTGAAGCACATGATTCCAAAATCTCATTCCATTAAAATTTGCAGAAAGATCAGCATAAGCAAATACACCTGTTGCCAGGATATTTCCGCCCAAGCTTGTCTTCTCATAGAAGACTCCGCGCTTTAAAACAGTTCTTAGATTTTTTCCTTTAATGTGATGCCAATTGAAATACTTGAAACCCATTCCAAACATATGCTCGAGTTTATCAGTGCCAACAACTTCATCACCAATTCTGATCATTGGAGTCAAGGCAAGAGGAGACTCTGCAGCTGATGGTTTGCCCATCAAGTAACCATTAAGTATTTTCCAATCTCCATAGATTGATTTTTTCAAATTGATTTGTCTTCGCTCAACAAGGTTGTCATGTAGTGCAAACTTCACCAACTTCCCAGTAGAATGGTTGGCAAAATAAGTTCTCATTTCTGAATAAAGAACTGTCTCGTCACAACCACCTTTTGCGTTGGCCTTATCTATTGCCGATTGAAGGAATTCATTCGCCCTTTGATTAATGACTGTCGACATATCTGCCAGAGGATCCAAACGATAAGTGTAGTGGTCTGCTTCACCGGCCATCACAGAAGTGGACAGGAGCATGAGCCCGAGTAGTGCTTTTTTCATAATGAGGATATACCACAGCCAATTGCGCGACGCAGCAACAGTGTAATACTTTCAGGTCCTTATTTGAGGATTTCATTGACGGTAGGGGCCTAAGGCAGGATGATCAAAACATGCAAAAACATGAAGTTATCGATTTCCATGTCCATGTGTATCCGGCCTTTAATGACCTTTTAAGCAAGTTAAAAGAGGCCTACCCAGATCTTCCGATCAAAGATGATATGGATTTTTCGACCCTAAAAAAGCTGCTTCCCATGGCCCACAAGGCCCAAAGTATGGCCCAAGGAGTTCTAGGACTTGGCAAAAAGCTTCCTGGCTTTTTGAATAAAATGAACGATAAGTATGTTGCCCTGGTTACCTTTTATTCCATCATTATTGAGTCGAGTGTCGATGATTTACTAAGGGAAATGGACAGGCTCAATGTAACGAGAGCAGTATTGATTGCTCATCCTCCTTTGATTTCCAATGAATTCATTTTGGATTTATGTGAGAAGTATCCTGATAAATTCATCTCCTTTATTAATGTATCAACAGATGAAGACCCTGCAGCAAAGATTGATGAGTTAGTTGCTAAAGGGGCCTTCGGACTCAAAATTCATCACGCTGCCGACGGTATCAAGGCCAGTGATGAATTCTATATACCGATGCTAGAGAAGGCCCGTGAACACAAAATGCCTGTTATTCTTCATACTGGCTGTTTTCATATGAAGCCAATTCACAAATGTCCTGAGTTTTCTCATGCCAAAGAAGTCGAACCTTATTTTTCCAAATATCCAGACCTCAAATTTGTTTTGGCCCATATGAATTATAAAGAACCAGATGTAGCGATGGAATTTGCTCGCAAGTATGACAATGTTTACGTGGATATTTCTTGGCAAGACACCGAAGTTATCTACAAGGCCTTAAGCCAAGTTCCTACAGATAAGATACTGTTTGGAAGTGACTGGCCTCTAGTTGGAAACAATATTGAAGTCACTCTAAAGCGGGTATTGAGACTTTTTGATGAAAAGGCCCTCACCGAAGAGCAATTGGGTAAGATCTTGAAAGAAAATGCCTTGTCCCTCTTGTCCTAAATCAGGAATTTTTTCATTTCACATGAATTTTTAAGAGCCAGCTTTTTATTGGCACAATTTCGAAAAACAAAGTTTTTTGAGTCAAATTTTTCATTTCTATATTCAACTAGTTAAAACACCTCTTGTTTGAAGTTTGTTCCTCTCTCATAATCTCCGGATGTCTATCGGAATGATTTTAGGGTCGTGTCCTCTTTTTAGAGGTCTCTATGACAAAGAAATTGATGCGTTTACGGAGAATGGTCAAATTGAATTTTTTGAAGCGGGTCAAATTGTCATCAGTCCAAACGATTTGATTGAGAAACTTTATATTGTGCTCGAAGGATCACTCGAGCAGTACCATTTATTTGAGGATGAAAGACTTTGCTTTTTGGAACTGACTTCAAAAGATTTTTTCGGAGAGAATCTTTTTTCAAATGAATCTCATCACGATCATTTAGTTCAATCTGTTTCTGATTCGCAATTGCTCTCTATTACATTTGACTCCATACAAGCTTTTTACCAAAAGCAACCAAAGGCGTATTCTGTGTTATTAATGAATATTTTAAGACATGAACAGGAAATGCTTCGAGTCTCCAGAGGTCTCATCTCAAGACTTTATTTCAAAGAAAAAGCGATGATTGGCACACCGATTTATGGCCAACGTAGGTTGAAACCAAATGAAGTCGAGGAAATCATTAAAAAGAAGAAAGCGGGTTAGCCCATTCGCTGCTGATCAGGCTCACTTTTATTGAAAGTATAGACTGAACCTCCAGGAACTTTTGAATTTTCTGGAACATTTGTTCCCGGCCCTAGCATTGAAAAAGCTCCAATAAAAGAATTGGCTCCTATTTTTACATTCTTGACGTAGACAAACATCTTGTCATTTTTTTGCTGGGCCACATGAGGAGAAATATAAGTTTTGTTTCCGATGAATACGTTATCACCTATTTCAACATTACCTCGGTCAACGATCTCCACTCCAGGTAAGATATAAACGCGTTTTCCAACTTTTGATCCCCAAAGTCTTAGCCAATGATTGTAAAGTCCAGGAACGAGAAACAATAAACTCTCAAGCCATGGTGCAACCATATAAATCTTTTGCAGACGAAAAGAATTGATCCATGGATTGTATTTATTCGGATCAACGACTGTCGCTCCTTGCCTTATAGGATAAAGCGAAGACATCAATCGATGAGTCAGAGGTGGAGCAATATAGATTAAAAGAATTGAGAGGACTGAAAGCAGATAACAATTGGTTTTGATTCCCGCTATAAACAGAACAAGACAGCCTACAGACAATAGCAAAGCATAATAAATAAAAAAGAATCTCAGGATTTTATAAAGACCGTCTGGCATGGTCTTCTTTTTACTGCTCATACGTGAACTTCCATGTATATCTCGTTGCCACTTTATAATATCATATTGAAATATGAAAGATCAGAAAGGGCCAAAAACACCTCCCCTCGATCCCATCGTAGGATTTGCTACCGGGCACATGCTTCAAATGATGAAGGATAGGTTTTCCTTTCTTCAAAGTGCTATGATAAATCAGGGTGATTTTGTCCACTTCCGCTATCTGCGAAGTGATATATATCTGGTTCTCGACCCAGAGGGTATCAAACAAGTTCTGCATACTGGTCAAAGTAAATACTCAAAGATGGTTCGTGGCGCAAAATTTTTAAAAGATATTGGTGGCCGCGGCCTCCTTACGAGCGAAGGTAAATTTTGGCAGCAAAGTCGACGAGTGATACAACCTTTCTTCGCCAAAAGGCAATATCCACATTATCTGGATTTCATGAGTGATTGTGCCAACAATCTGATCAAAAGATGGAAAGAAAATAAATATTCTGATGAGTGGTTCGATTTAGCTCCCGAAATGACAAAGTTCACCCTTAATGTCTTAATGAGATCACTTTTTAATGCAGATTTTGATGAGCATACGGAAACTGTTTACAACGAGCTACGCTCATTACTCGACATTACCGAAGATAGAATCATTCACATCATACCAAGGATGGGGAGCTCGAAAAAAAGACAGGACGAAGAATTTAAACGTTCGCTTGGAAACCTAGAATCCATCGTCGATGAGTTGATTCAAAAAAGTAAAAATGAAACACAAAAGCAACCAGATCGAAACTTTATTCATGCTCTTCTAGAATCTGATATGGAGTTCAGCGATCAGGACTTGAGAGATCATGTCATTTCACTGATGATCGCAGGACATGAGACAACCGCGACCGCACTTTGTTGGCTCTTCACTCTTCTAGAGACTCACCCAGATGCCAAATCTAAAGTTCTTAATGAAATTGAAAGTCATGTAAGTTCTAATCGGTTGGATTTAGAAACTGTAGAAAAACTTGAATATCTTCATATGGTTATTCAAGAAGCACTTCGTATTTATCCTCCCTTTTGGATTATGGGTAGAGTGGCGACAGAAGATGATGTACTTCTAGGCCATCCCATCAAGAAAGGAGATCGAATACAGATCAATCCTTATTTCACGCATCACAATCCTCGCTACTGGGAGAATCCTGAAGAGTTCAAACCTGAGAGATTTTCAAAAGAGAATATTGGAAAGATCAACGAGTATGTATACCTTCCCTTCGGAAAAGGTCCTCGAACATGTCTTGGAAATCATTTTGGAACGTTTGAAATGTTTGTAGGGGTAGCCCTACTCTACAAGAACTTCACAATGAAGTTTGAAAATGCCAGCGAAATAAATCCAGATTTTAGAATTACCTTAAGGCCCGATCGTCCTGTTAAAGTCAAAGCCCTTGTAAAAGTCTAAAAGACTCATCACGATAATTATTCCATAATAGAGGCCGAGAAACAGAGTTCCCGACAAAGTTAATGGACGAGAACTTTTCTCATTACTTTCTTTTTCCTTCCAAATTTTAAACATACCGAAAGCGAGGGGAAAAATGAGTAACATTATAGCCACAGTATTAAAGGACAAATAGAGGAGCCCCATTGAAATAAGACCCAAGCCAACTGTAAATACGACAGCTGTATCGAATCCTAAAATTTTAGAATATAGTCTCTCCCCTTCCTGTGCCTTCGAAGGCCACTCAATTTTCCTGGCAAATTCGTAATAGAGAAAACATGCGGCGAAAGAAAAAAGGATATAAGTATCAACTCTATTCCAACCAATATTCTTAGCAAAATGAACTCTTTGTTCAACAGCAAAAACCAAGAATATATATACCGAAATCAAAATATTAACTGGGTAAGTGAAAAATAGATTAATCATCATATTGTTTCTTATGATCGAATTCTTTTTTTCAAGAATGATTAGAAAAAAACCATAAATAAATTCGAGAATTAAAAAGAATAGGACACTAATACCTAACTGTAAGTTCAAAATGAGAGTTAGTATTATGGTACCGATCAAGTACCAAGTAAGATGAGTCTTAGTTACTGATCCTTTTACAAGTGGTCGATCAGGATTGAATTTCTTATCGTACTCAAAATCTTTGATCTCATCTATAACTCGCAAGTAAAAAAGAATGAGAAAGATTGAGAGGATCACCTTCAATGGAGAAAGTGACAGAGTGTATTCTGATTGATGATTCATGGCAACTGCCCCATAGAGGGCAAAGTACCAATTGGTTGCGAAATAGAGATGAACTCCAGGGTTATAAATGTCTCTACAAAAATCCCAAAGTCTTTTCACCTTGCTTCCTCGATTACAGTTATTGTTCCTCTACCACCATCAATCTCAATCATATCACCATTTTTGATTCTTCTAGTTACACCTGGAACGGAAACAATTGTAGGGATACCAAATTTTCTTCCAGTAATAGCTGTATGAGAGAGCATCGAACCTCTTTCAACGACCATACCTTTTGACGCCAGCATCAAAAACAACCAACCAGGATCAGTTTCTTTGGCAATCAGGATTTCATCATTACCCATTTTATCCACTTCATTAGGATCAATCACAACTCTAGCGCGGCCTCTAACAATTCCAGGGCATGAGCCTAGACCTCTAAGATCCCCATCTTCAACATCTGAATCTACAGATAAAGGAGTCATAAAGAGGGCTCCATTTGTCGTAATATCCATAGGTAAATCGACCTTCTTATTCTCTTCAAATTCCTTCTTCCTCAATTCTATCAATGACTTGATATCTTCATTTAAGGAAGCTCCCTCAACCAATCCAAAGACCTCTTCTACTGATAAAAAGAAGACATCATTTCTTTCCTTCAGAATTCCAACTTGAACAAGATGAGAGGCAATACCAGTAAATATGTTTTTTGAAAGACCAAACAATTCACTTCTACAGTATCTAGTATTTTCCCGATTACTAATAAACCCTCTGAGTCTCCAGAGCTGAAATTTGAGGAATAGGCGCTTAAGTGGAGAGAAGCGTAGCCTTTTGGCAAGAGCTCTCTCACCTTCTTTTCTTCGTTCCCGTTCTTCTGAAATGATCTTCTCAACCGAGATATCTTGATTGAGATAATTTTTTATCATACGAACTAAGGTTTCTGGATTATCCCTGATATTTTCTTGCTCCATTTTTAATTCTTGAAGCCCTCTGTCTCCATAATAGTGAAGATGGTGCTCTAGTTTATGTCTAAATGAGCTGAATTTATCATCAGATTTGACTCTTGAATAAATTTCTTCCGGTGTGTTTTCTTGAAAGACTTCCAAGAGATCTGAATTTGCTTTAACCATCTCACTGAGGCGAACACCATTATACATAATCTCTACACTTTTTAGAGATTCTTCTCCACAAAGAAGATTGGATAATAATGAAGGGTCTTCATCTAATTTCCATTTTTTGAATAGAAATTCCGTGACATGATACGCAGTAGGCAAATGAGTATCGTTCAATAGAGTAATCCACCAATTGACCCCTACATCATTCCATATTTTCCGATAAAGAGTCATCGCCTCAAAAGGATTAACTTTGGAAAAGTCTTTTCCTCTTAAATCTTCAATCAAATCTTCCCACCAATCCAAGAATCGATCTACGTCCCTTTGGTTAGTCAGATAACGCCAACTGATCAAGGCCAATCCATATGAGGTATAGGAAAAGAATTTAACACCTTTGATGAATTTTTGACTCATGGTTTGATCTTCATCTATATAAAAAGATCCTGAGAATCCCATCATGTCTTCCCACTGTTTTTTAAAGAAGGGAAACAGCGGACTTAATGAATGCAATCTGTAAAAAGAAGTGAGGTTGTAATAGACCTTTCCTTTGAGGAAGCCAACCATGTGATCAAGATGATCCATGTTTTGCATGATAATTTTTTCAGGAACTCCTAAAGCTCGATAGCAATCAATAAAAATAGTTCGATAAAAGTTTTTAGCGAAAGAAAATGTTAAAGGCGTTGTCGTACCAGGAAAACTTTCTGTCACGTTCGCATTGGTCCAAACAATGACATTCTCTTGAGAAAATTGGACTGGCCGGGACTGAAGGATAAAGAGTTCGCCCCTAGCATTAAAACAACCTTCAATATCCTGAGGAGCTTTGAATATCTTCTCAATTTTCTGACCAACTTCACTTAGCTTAAGCAATTGTTCGTTATTGAGAACTGATTCTGAAGATAGGTTCTGATCGACGCTACTCTCAACAAGACCCTCTCCCTTCAGAGTATCGAAAGTGAGCTTGCTTTTTTTGTCGACGATTTTTCTTTGTATACTGTCATCTTTTCTAAAGACAAAATAATGATCTGTTTCAACTCTTTCTTGAACGACGCCTTCTCCAATACCATATCCGGCAACGACAAGAGTATTCTTAGCTAGGGTATTTGGATCACATGTGAACATAACAAATGAACGCTCACCAAAAATCATTCTCTGAACACCTACTGCCACTGAAAAGTCGAGAAAATCAATATTCTGAGAATGACGATAAATAAGTACTTGGTGACTATAACCACTGGCAAAGCAATCCTTGATTCTATCGAGTAAACTCTCTCTTTTAACATATAGAAAAGATTCGCTCATTCCGGCAAAGGCATGATCCTTCGAGTCCTCGCTAAATTCTTTCTGTTCAGCGACCATTGAAGATCTTACACTGACCAAATCATCTACTTCAAAAAGTGAGTCGTAAGTCTTATAAATATGATCTTGAAATGATTTAGGAAATTCTATTTTTCTTATAATCTGGTGAATATCTTGACTGGCTTTTCGTATCGACTGATCCGATTCCCAGTTGATGTTCTTGATAACTTCATGAATATCTGTTTTGAGGTTTTTTCTGAATTGCTCAAAGACTTTGGTCGTCAAACAGAAGAATGCAGGAACTGGCAATCCCTCTCGAGCCATTACAACTTGCTTTTCAAACTTACCACCTACTTCAGATTCTGAAATAGTTCCTTTGAATGTTTTTACCCATTCATTTTTCAGTTGCACTATTGACTCCCATAAACTCATTAACTACATTTTTTAACTTGGACTGACTTTCCCATTGTGCAACCAACTCACTGGCTGATTCATACAACTTTTCGGTGTTCATCACTTGTGATTGTCCAATCAATTCCAACTTGGTTCTAACTGCCAATAACTTTTTTGATAACCCACAAAGCATCATCACAAAGCCAATTGGAATTTTGAATGAAGATTTATCTCTTTCCGGGTTAAAAATATCCAAAATGTCTTCAAGAGATGCTGCTTCTTTATAGGCGATATTCAACGAAGTACATTCGCCTATTTTAGTTTTTTGTGCCAGATGTGAAATGATTTTGGCATAGTCATCCACATTAATGAATGAGTAAGACTGTTTTTCAGTCCCAATCCGAAATGTTTTCTCTGAAAGTTTTTGAAGACTGGGTAATGTTGATCGATCTCTTTTCCCAAATATAAATCTCGGCCGAAGTAGAAATCCAGGAATACCCAACTCTTTGCATTTCATTTCCACTAAGATCTCTGCTTCTCTTCGAGTCTGTGCAAGCTCAGTTTGAGGATTGATGGGATCTTTTTCTGAAACCTTTTCAAAAGGTCCTTGCCCATAGACTGACATCGAGCTTCCGTAAAAGATCATGGATAGTTTTCTTCCAGCACTATCCAGAAGTTTTGAAGTTCCCGTTACGTTTATATTTCTATATTCCTCGAGACTCTCGGCTTTCAACTGAGAAGCAAAGTGAATTAATATGACATTATCTTTCTCAAATAGATTGCTTGGAATTTCATCAGGCAAACTTCCACTGACATATGAGACATTGGGAAAAGTAAAGTCTGGTTCTCTTCGAACAAAAGCTTTTATATCAAATTCAGACCACTCTGTTGCAAAGGTTTTAAGAACTTCATATCCTACAAGTCCATTTGCTCCAGTTACAACAATCTCTGTATTTTGAGGATCTCTCACCATAGAAAAGGGACCAGCCTTTTACGAGTCTTGGCATATTCAGGATATCCGCTCAACTCAAAAAGTGCTCTTTCTTCGACCATGATCCTATAGACGACTGCTGGAACATGAAAGAGTGCCCATAGAGACAACGTCCAAAAATTAAAAAAGAATAGTGTGAAACCCAAATGCCCTACGATCATTCCGGTATAGGCAGGGTGACGAATAAAATTATAAGGTCCTGTATCTACTATATTATGACCTTCCTTGATTCTCACTCTATGCGAATAAAATTGTCCGAGATGATTGATCGCATACAGGCGAAAGACAATCAAAAGAATGAACATGATAAGTCCAATAGCAGGAAGGGCCGTCAATTCTTTATGAACAGTCGTTGTAGAGAGACCGGTCAAAACGAGTACTGCCCTAGAGAGAGCGTATATTTCAAGTGACCCAAAATCAATTGATGTTTCTTTTTGGCCGATTTCTTTTTTAGCAACTTTAGCTTCAGCAAAAAGCCAAACGAGATAAAAAACAACGAAGACAATTGAAGGTACAAATAAACTTGTTCCTTGAAGGGACTTACATTGAAAAAAACCTGTAACTGAAATTGATCCTACAAACAGAATCGAAAGAATGATGGGCAGCTTGCCCTGGAAGTCTTTCATTTTCCCTCTCTCTTACCAGAGACCGGGAATCATCCTATAAGGGGTTCTTTCCGCATAACTCCGGTAGCGTTGATCCTCCATAAGGAGTTTCTCTTCCAATTTAATCCTTAGAATAACTATACCTAACCATGCGAAAATAAAGAACAGAGAAAAAATATTCAAGAAGATCAGAGTCACGCCAAGGTGAATCCAAAAAGTACCAGAGTAAGCAGGATGTCGGATAACTGAGTAAATCCCTTTATCGTAAAGAGTTTCTCCAATAGGTCTGATCCTGTGACCATAGAGTTTTCCCAACTCTTTTACTCCTCTACCTCGAGTATACATACCCAAGAATGTAAGCCCCAATCCCAAAAGGGCGACAAAGATATAGTTATTACTCGAGACGAGAGTATTTCCTAGACCCAAACAACTAAAGAGAAGCGAGATCTTCACGACTGCGGCCATTTCCATTGTGTTTTTGTCGTGTTCTCCCCCACCTTTTTCCATTTCGCCGAGTGAAATTTTTGATTCAAAGGCCATGTAAGAAACATATGAAATGATCAGACCCAACTGAATCAACAGATGAGTAAGTGGTCTCTCAACCATGAACTGTTTAAAGGTCACGAAGCCTAAGAAGACGACACCAAAAATTGTGAACAAAAGAGGTGAAAGCTTGGTTAACTTATCCTTTAGGTCATGCCCAATGGGAGAATGTGTGGATTCGATCTTGTTTTCCATTTCGAAGGTGTTTATACCACATGAACAGGACGTTTTGACACAATGTGTAATTCTTTTAGAACTTACATTTTACTCAATAATATCAGCGCTTTACATCGATTCCCGATAGGAGCTCTGATAGATTTTAACAACAGAAGGTACCTTGTAAGGAGAGAGCCTCTCTTTGCATAAATCAAGGATATCTTCCTTGGAAGATTGGAAATCTCGAGTCACAAAGAGGGAGAGAAAGATTTTCTTTCGCCCTCTATCGACGACAATATAACCTTTAGAACTTTTAACACCGGTCACTTCTGAGACTAAATTTTCAATTTCTCGAAAATCAACCATGTTAGCGAGAATCTTGGTAAAAGGCAGTCTTCTTCCCAGAAAACGGATATTGCCTTGTTCATCAACAGTACCAATATCTCCAGTTCGAAGCCACTCACCTCTAAAAAGCTGTTCTCTAAAATTCTCACCACCAATATAGCTGGTGATAACTCCTTGACCCTTGATGCAAATTTCACCGGCCTTACCTACTGGAACATCCTTTCCATGGCGATCCAATATTTTAACAGAAACTCCAGGCCTCATCATTTTTCCCAAGGTTCCTTTGACATTGTCGTCAGGAAAATTTGTCAACACAGGCAATGTTTCAGTAAGCCCATAACCCTGAAGAGGTGCGACATTAAAAGTATGTTCAAACCTTTCATAGAGTTCTTCAGACAAATGACTTCCACCTGAAACAAAACAAATGTGTGAGAGATCAAATTCTCTTCTGGCCTTTAGCGCTTCAAAATTCATTTTCTCAGCTAGAGCTGGAACAAGGTTAACATGATCAATTTTGTAATTTTCGATTGCTTTTAAAATATTTGAAACTTTTTTATCTTGAATGATCAGTTCACAGCCATAGGCCAACGGATAAAGCAGGTTTGTGACCAGCCCAAAAACCGGATAGCACGGCAATAGAGTTAACAGCCGATGCCCTTTCTTGAAATTGAAAATAGGCTGGCAACTAGCTACAGACTGACAGAAATCGTCGTAGGTATGAATAACTCCGAGAGGTATACCAAAACCTTTATAAGTAAAATGACAGGTCATTTTCTGATGAGGTTTTGGCACTTTAAGCTTATCTCTTTTTCCTCCCCACTCTGTAAGCATCTTGAAGTGTGGAAGAAGTGGAACAGGAATTTCATCTTCAATTACATCAAGTGATAAAACTCCATCTAACTCAGAAGTTTGAACTAAGCTTTGATGCACACGGAAGATAAACTCTGTATCCGAAAGACTATACTTAATGGGAATTCGGCGCCCAATTCGAGACAGCTCATAACGAGTAATACTATTGGTTACTGGCACTGCAATCGCTCCGACCGAAGCAAGGGCAACCAAACTCGCAAACCAATCATGCTCGTATTTAGTTGAAAGTAGGACATAGTCTCCTTTTGAGACTCCCATCTTTTTTAGAGCGTAATGAATTTGTTCCGCTCTTGAGATTGAATCTTCATAGGAAATACTCACATCTTGGTCGACATAACGAAACGCAACCAAATTGCGAAATTCTTTTGCCAAGAATTCAGAGATCAAACACTTCATTATTGACCTCCTCGCTGCTTGCTGTAGTAATCTTTCGATACGACTTGGGCCTTAATTTTCCCTTCTCCAAATTTTTTATCTCGATTTACAAAATCAATTATGACATCAGCCAACATGAATTTGTCAGAGTCAATAATATCAAACTTATTCAAACGAAGATCAAACGGAGGCTGAACCCATTTACTGACATTCAATTCAATTGAAATAAGATTCATTTTCATATCAAGGGAGATTTCCTTTTCTAAATGCGCCATTAACATGACAAATTGTCGAGTAACTTCTCCTAAAAAGAGCATGCTTTGTCTTTTACTGACTAGATGGTGAAAAAAACGGTTACCAGCTTCATCCAAATCTCTGGCTTGAGAATGGAACCGATCGCTTCCATCAAGAGCTGACACTAGAATATTTTCAGATCGATGTTTGTGAGTATATTTCTTCTGTTCAATGGATAGTATCTTTTCAGAAACTTCACCTCTAATGACACCAGGATTTTGAAACTCAACAGAGATATCGAGAAGACAAACGACAACATCGTTTTGACGAATTTCAAACAAGAACTGCCCCGATTCTTTCTCTTTCAAATGGATGGAATTATGTCCTTCTTTCTCTAAAAACCTCGTAAATCGAATTTTCATTCCAGTTGAAAGATAATCACCGTCAATGTACCAATCCAAAAGTTCTTCACAACCATGAATCATCAAGATACCTGGGACGTGATCGAGAGGATGGTCAAAGAAATATGAATGTTCTTCGTCTACGACCAGCTCAGCGGTTGCGCGATTCCCTGTACGTTCACAATTAACAATAAAGTCTCCGTACTTATCTGCTGTTATGACTTCCGTACTTGGATGAAAGTGAGAGACTAAGTTAAGATAATCTAATGCGATATTTCTATTGATCAAACTCTCATTCAAGATATCATCCACAATTTCATTTTCATCTTCAAAGCTTTCAAGGACAGAGACCTTGAACAAGAATCGCTCAAGTGAAACGTTATAATCACCTTGTCCCTTATTAAAACAATCATTAAATTCCAACAATCCCGAAGCTTCCATCATGTCGATATTTGAAACCGGATCAGACAATCTCGAAACAAGCTCTATCGCAGCTAACGCCGGTTTGGATGTATTCTGCTCCCTAGAGAACAAATAAAATCCCATACCTTCTTTGCAATTTTCGTCATTCCAATTTTTTCGTCCTGCCATTAGAACAATATCGCCTTCACTCCGCTCAAGTAGGTAAGGCATTAGTGCCAACAAGACACCAAATCCACCTCTAGCTGAAGAGATTAACATATGATGTCCACGCATATTAAACAGTAGAGCCGGATATCCTGAAATCATCGAAGGTAGTGTAGAAGCGACGGCCTCAATAGAGAGCACTGGTCCATTTTGATGAGCACGATACTTCTTCTCGA
Organism: Deltaproteobacteria bacterium; assembly: GCA_006226755.1. Taxonomy (GTDB): domain Bacteria; phylum Bdellovibrionota; class Bacteriovoracia; order Bacteriovoracales; family Bacteriovoracaceae; genus M0603. Next base: position 14,041 of record SBGE01000239.1, read on the forward strand.
AATCCATACTCAGACTTCCCCCCATATTATTCAAGCAGACACAAGAGAGCTTATCTCTTTCATCATTAGTCAATTGCGACCGCTTGATGAGGTCCTGTACACCAGTCAATGCTAGTCTTTGAAAAGGATCCACCCTTTCTTGCATCCTTGGTCCCATTGGAATACCTTTCAAGATGGGTCCTGGTGCTTTAGTTGTTACATTATCAATGTACGTCCTTGAACGAATGAATATTTTTTTTCTACTTTCTTGCTTTGAAGTCTGTATGTTTTCTTCAGGAGTCCTCAAGATAACGTGAGCATTACTTCCGCCAAAGCCAAATGAAGAAATCCCTACCGCAACTCGGTTTTTGTTGATTTTCTTTTTCCTATCAAGAATTCGAATTCCCTTTTGCTCCACAAGAGGATTTCTATTGATGGGAATATGAGGGGGCATCATTTTTTCTTTTATGATAAAGCAAGATTTTATGACGGAAGCGAGCCCTGAAGCGGCAAGGGTATGTCCGATATTGGATTTACATGCACCAACGATAATTTCATTCTCTGCTGTCCTAGAGAAGAAATCATGAATGGATTTAATCTCTGTCTGATCACCTAAAATCGTAGCAGTACCATGAGCTTCAAGATAATCGATTTGAGAAGGTGTCAAAGATGAATCTTCATAGGCCCGACGATAAGCCTCCAGTTGACCATGATAGCCAGGACTGAATGCCGAGCCCTCATTTCCGTCTGTACTCAATCCAATTCCATCGATTTGAGCAATAGCTCCTGCGAAATCATTATTTACAAGGATGGCACAGGCCGCTTCCCCCGGAACAATTCCATCTGCCTCAGCATCAAAAGAAGTCAATCTTCCTCTTTTTGAAAGTGCACCTAACTTAGAAAATCCACGATAAAGAAACGAGTGGAGATACATATTCAGACCGACAACTATAACATGCTTTGAAATACCCGATTCAAGCACTCCCCTCGCCAATTCTATAGCATACAAACTTGATGCACATGCAGTATCAACAGCGAGAGAAACTCCTCCAAGACCAGTCTGGCTTTTGAGAACCTCAACCTGACGTTCAACACTAAAACCATCGCCTTTTTCAATTTTCCCCAAAACTTCCTGATACCATGAATGATCTGTCCACTCTGAAGCCAGAATAAGAGAGACATCATTTCTGGATTCACTTAAACCTGAATCCTTCAAAATATTTTCTATAACATTGATTCCAGCACTGATTTGTCTTGGAAACTCGTTATAGTTCTCAGAAAAGTTCGCCAAATGTCCCCGATCCATATAGATATGTCCATCTTTGGTTGTATTTGAATACTCTTCTTCAGGTTCATTCCAATAGAAAGAGAGAGATTGGGAACTGGCCACATCCGCCCGTAACAGGTTTTTCCAATATGTCTGAACATCTTTTGCATCAGGAAAATGGCCACAAATATTTTTAATATAAAGCGAGTTTCTATTCATATGACCTCGCTTTTAAACTGTAATTCAATGTTGAAATGGGAGAGAACAATACCTTTGATTCTGGCAATCCGTTAAAGATCAGCTCTTCTTTGAATAAACGAACACCAGCTCGGTTTGATATTCCACCAAGTTTCATCAAACTCATCTGTTTAATCAATGATGAACTAGCTAATCCTGTTTCTGTCCACACGCTCCATAAAAGGCTTGAAACTGGGCAATAACCTTTTTTACTCCAATGTTCTGCAATAACGTTTACAATCTCATTGGCCAGGGAATAATCCGTTTGCCCAGGTGCTCCTGACCAACTACTAAGTGAACTAAAAAAACAAACAAAAGAAAGATCTTTTCTATTTTTGAATAATTGATAGGTATTCATGGCAGACTGTACTTTTGTACGTATCACTTTCTCGAAACTGGTAAATTCTTTATTCACAAGAAGATCGTCATGAATAACTCCTGGTGCATGAATAATTCCATTTAAAGGCCTTTCTACCTCAATCTCTTCAACTAAATTTTTGAGTTCATGAAAGTTCATCACATCAACTTTATGATAATAAAAAACTCCCCCTCTCTTTTCTACAGAAGTCTTAGTGTTATGAATCTCTCTTTGCTTGATAATTTTGTCATATTCTGAATTGAATATTTTATTTTTGATTTCCTGTTCGCGATCTTCGAATTCACTATCTATCTTCTGCTTCAGAAAATCCCGAAGTTCCTTATTAGAAGGATACTCAGGGTGAGGAAAAGACCCTGCGTAAAAAGTTCTGCCAACAGCATGGATTTCCCCATTGTAGAAGTCTGAAAGGAACTTGGATATCTCTGCAGTAATACCTCTTGCACCTCCCAATATCAAAACCTTTGGTTCCTCTGGAATTTGTACTTTGTTCTTTTTCCGAGTTGTCTGTTTAATGGCCTTTTCAAAATAATACTTTTTATCAATCTGGAAATAGTGATGACATTTTTCCTCATTTTCACTATCCCAAAGTAGGTGCCAAGGTATCTCCTCACCTTCTTTCCTGTCCCAAACCATATCCAGGATGTTCACTCTTACATCCACTTCTCTGGTTAACGAACGAAAGAACCCAGTCGTTCCTTTGACAAATGCATCCCGTGAGCCGTCCAATAATACTTTGAGATTAACTTTTCTATCAGAGTTCAAGACATGAATCATCTCTTTTGAGAAGTTGTAGAGAAACTTGATATATTTCTCCATCTGTAGTTCCCAGGATTTCAGATCCAACTTAGCCAATGGAGACAAAAGAAACAAAATATCGAGCGACTTCCCTTTTTCCAGATTTTTTATTTTTTCCAGGATCTTATTTACATCTTCGATTGCTTCGATAGGAATATGATCTAATTCAGTCTTTTGATTTAAAAATTCTTTTATTTTTTCGAATCCCTTATCTATCAACAATGGACACAACAAAGTTTTTTGTCCAAAGGTTGTAGCTTTTGCACTTCCTTCATGGGCCAGAACTTTTTCAAAAGAAAAACGTGCGACTTCTTCCTCTCCTCCTCGCTCACTTGATCTTCTATCAAAAAGATTTTCAAGATGAAGAAGATCCCCTACAGTCTGAGTATTTAAGAGCTCACGACCTGCAAGTTGAAAATAAGGAAAGTCAGAAGCTAATGAGTTCATCAAGTCTTCTTTCTCAAATATGTTCAGCTTCAAGTCATATTCAAAATTACTAGTTGTTTGAATTTGACTATTAGGTATCCCAAGATAATAGGAAAGCCTATTTTTAAACTCTTCTGAAAATTTCTTATTTTCACCCTTAGAAGGTTTGAACTTGACTGGCTCATGCCTGATTTCGATATTCATTAGGTCTTCAAGATCTTTAATTGAGTTTATTCCGGTAAAAGCAGCTAAGTCATGGTTTACTTCTGGAAAGGCCTTAACGAAGCCTGAAAAAAGATCCATTTTCATGATGGAGTCCAGCATGAGATCTTCAGTAAACCTGGTTTTATAGGTGATCTCAGAGGCACTTATTCCTGTATAGCGCGAAATTTCCTCCACAACCCACTGAGCTTCTTCTGAAAATTTCTTTTCTGCTTTCTTTCCTATTGATTTTTCTTCTTCAAGATCAAGCTTTGATAACAATTCATTAATATTGCTGACAGATGTAAAGCTTGAAAGATCTCCAATATTATTTCCAAACTCTCCGGCCAAAGATGAAAACAATTCCATTTTGGTAATAGAGTCAAGAGAAAGATCAGAATCAAAATCCGAATCCAGTTGGATTTCATCTTCACTAAATCCAGTAAGTCGGGAAATCTCCTCTACAATCCATTGGGCAACAGGATGTTCATCCTGTCTTTGCGGTGGGGACTTTTCTTTTTGAACAATATCCAAATCTTCAATTCGAAAAAAAGATTCTACGACATCATTGATGTGTTCGAGAACTTTACTCCTAGTACTTTCTCTCAATTCATCATTCGAAATGGACTCAACTTTCTCAAGTAAGGCTTTTTGTTTTTCAAGAAACCCTGAGACTATTTTGTTTTTCGTGTCCAGATCAAGATAATCGGTCCGTGGCTCCTCAGGAAACTCCAAGCTAATCCCCAAGGCTACACTCCATGCCATGAGAGTTTCGAGATCTCCTTCTCCATCCATTGGAATAATCTGACATTCACCAGGTGGAACCAGTGTCTTAATCATTTTTGACAGAATAGTTCGAGGACCAACTTCAAAGAATACACGTACACCTGCTTGGTACATACCCCCAATGACTTCCACCCAATTCACTTGCCCAGTAATCTGTGAAGAAAGATTATCAACGATATCATTTATCGAACCATAACTTCTTTCTGAAAGATTAGAATGAACTCGCACCGTAGGTGTCTTTAATTGTTTGGTATTACTTTGAAGAAAGCTTTTAAACTCGGCAGCACTTGGTTCCATCAGGGAACTATGAAAAGCTGCAGAGGCAGAGAGAATCGTATTTTTAATTTTCTTCTGGTTACATTTCTCTCTGAGAAGCTCGATATCTTTTTCATCGCCTGAATAAACTAATTGCCCATGGGTATTAATGTTTGCCAAGTCAACTTTCAGTTTTTCCAACTCAAAACTGATTTTACTATGAAGACCTTCCCAATTGTCGGATGATGGATCAACAAGTGCTATCATCTTTCCTGGAGACACTTCGTCAGCTTCACTCATGAGTTTTCCACGCTTGAGAGAAAGACTAATAAGATACTCTCTTGAGTAAGCGCCTGAAGCGGCAAGTGCTGTCAGTTCACCAAAGCTATGTCCAGCCAAATGAGCTGGCCTGAACCCCATTTTGTCCATCAAGCAAAAGAGTGACCACTCTACAGCAGCAAGTGCGGGCTGAGCATATTGGGTGTCATTCAAATCTTTATCTGTTTGTGTCCCTTTGATCAGCTCCTCTAAGGGAACTCCATTATTTGAAGCAATTGAGGCAAGCTTTTCAAACTCATTACGAAACACATCATGTTTCCAATAATCTTCGAGCATTGTGCGGTACTGGCTTCCCTGCCCAGGAAAAACAAATCCACAATTATCTGGCCTATAATCTCGACCAGTAAAAAATATCCCATCACGTGTCGAAAAATATTCTTCACTTTCTTCTAGTGTCTCCAGAGCTTTTAAAATTTTATTTTTGAGTTGAGACTGTTTGTTAAAAACAAAAGAACACCTAAATTTTCCTTCACCTATTTTGGAAAATTTCTTTTTTTCAAATGTTTGAAAACTACTCAACAAAGTTTTAAGTTCTTCTTTGTTTCGAGCAGCC
>SBGE01000281.1 GCA_006226755.1 Deltaproteobacteria bacterium
CTTGCGGGACGCTCCTCAAGACGAGTACGGGTTGGATTGTGTGAACGTGTATACTCATAACCCTTATGCTTACCCGGGCTGGATTGAACATAGGTTGAAGTCTGATAAATTGGCGGCATGATAGCGCCAGTTTCTTTATCAGGATGACCGCCAACGTGAATGACTTTTGTTGCAAATTTCATTGATTTCTTTGCCATATATTACCTCTAGTATGCTCTTGTTTTACTTAAGTACTGAAGGACATCAATATCAGTGAGGATGTCTACAAGCTTATCGTTTTCCATTACTAGTGCTACTTCTTTTTGAAGTAGGGCATCAGCAACATTACTAAGAAGCTCGTTCTTATTAATCGTTTTATAGTTCATGGTGAATGCAAGGGAGATATTATCTTCCTTGTTAAACTCACCCATCATGACAGGTTTAAGTAGTGTTCTTTCGGCTACGAGTCCTTTGATGTTTCCTTGTGCATCGATGCATGGAAGTTGTGAAATCCCTTTTTCATCCATTAAGGTGATGGCCTCGCCAATGGTTGCCTTGTCATTTATTGTTTCTATTTTGCCCGTTTTATTCAGCATTTGCAGAACGTCTTTTACTTGGACATCAAAAGAGCTATCAAGGTAACCGTTATCACTCATCCAATCATCATTGTAGATTTTTGAGGCATAGCGGTTACCACTGTCATGAAGTAGAACAAGAATCTTTTTAGGTTCTTTTAGTTTTTTGGCGTATTTAATAGCGCCACAGATTGCCGCTCCTGCACTTCCTCCGGCATAAACTCCCTCTTCTTTAAGGAGTCTTCGAGTCATAAGAAATGATTCTTTGTCACCAATCACTTCCCAATCATCGATATAATCAAAATCATAGTTTTCTGGGATAAAGTCTTCGCCTACTCCTTCGAGAACGTAAGTCTTAGCCTCACACATTTCACCAGTTTTGGCATAATGGGCCACGATAGAACCTTCACAGTCAATACCGATAACTTTTACATTGGGCATTTTCTCTTTAAAGAATTTACCACAGCCTGAAATGGTTCCCCCTGTTCCAACGGTCGCCATAAAAACATCAAAGTCACCCTTGGTTTGCTCATACATTTCGGGAGCAGTCCAAGTGTAATGGGTCATACGGTTATGGAGGTTATCGTATTGGTTTACATAAAATGAATTGGGGATGGTCTGGCTAAGTCTCTTTGAAACAGAGTAGTAGCTTCTTGGGTCTTCTGGAGCAACATTTGTAGGACAGACTACAACCTTAGCTCCAAAAGCACGGAGGTTGTCGATTTTCTCTTTTGACTGCTTGTCTGCAAGAACAAAAATACATTTGTAGCCATGAACTGCTGCCCACATGGCAAGGCCAACACCAGTGTTACCACTTGTACCTTCGATGATTGTTCCGCCGGGCTTAAGCTTACCTTCCTTTACAGCTTGGTCCAACATGTAGGCGCCAATGCGGTCTTTGGTGGATCCACCTGGATTCATATATTCGAGTTTTACATAAATATCAGAATCAATATCTTTGGTTATGTGATTTAGTTTGATAATTGGAGTACCGCCGATGGCCTCAACCACATTGGCCCTGGCTCCAGTCATTAGAGTTGTCATTATTTTCCCTCCGCCATTACTTTTTGAATTTCAAGAGAACCTGCGAGAGTTGAAAGTCTCGATATAACGGAATAAACAGCTTCCTTAGCTTGAAAATCATTATTTTCTTTAATTTCACTAATACAGTATTTCTTAAAAACCATACCGCGACTGTTGAGATTTTGCTGGCTATCTCTCTCTGAGTTTGCACGAACGAAACCACCCACTGGCTGGCCACCAACTAGGTAAATGGCGATTTCCGCGGCCATATCATCGTACTTTAAAATAGAATCCACACCCTCTTGAATGACAACGGAGGTGAATTTTATTTTATTTTTTCCGATATTCATCTTGTCACGGTTTTTGCGGTTCATAGATATGATTTCTTCACCTGATGAAACCACAGAAATGCCCATACCATAAGTTCCCTGACTCGCTTTCACAAAGACCTTTGATTCCTGGGGCATATCTTTTTTGAGATCATCAATAGCACTCGCTATCTCTTCAAGACCTTCTTTGGTTGAAAAATCAACTCCATCAATGGCGCGAAAGCGTGCCATTAAAAGGTTTGGGTTAATGTCGTACTTTTCACTAAATTTTTTTACAACATCACAATAGTAGTTAAAGTGCTCACTTTTCTGACGACGATACCAACCAATCAAAGGTGTTGGATGGATAGGGGTTTGGCAGGCGGCCCAATCGACATTGAGTGGATCGGATTGGTCATGATTTAAAATACCTAAATCAAAGCTCAATTCTCCTGCGACAAGTTTTCCTTCATTGCTTAATTTACCTTTGAGAATCTTTAGCTCAAATTTAGAGTGACTCGTCAAAGTGAGCTCATCACTTGTAGCGAAAAGTTCAGGGTCCAGACTGACTAGGTAGGGGTCAAAACCTGCATCTCGAATTGCCATTTGTAGGTGGGCCAAATGATCGAGGTAAAAAAGATTTTTTGTATGGGATTCTGGAATGATGGCGACTGACCTAATCTGGGGTGAGATTTTTTGAATCTCTTTTTTAAAAAGCTCTGTAGAGGCATGGAGATCAAGCTGACACAAATTATTAAAGCCAGCTGGATACATGTTCATATCCACAGGTGCAAATTTTTCTTTAGATTCACGTATATCAACACTTGAGTAAATGGGGGTTGGAAGCTTGGCCATTTCTGTGTCGAGGGCCTCGTTGATACGATTCCAATTTTGACAAACAAAGCCTTCGAGTTCGGCCTTTGTTTTGATTTTGTAGGTCATGATTTCCTCGGTTTCTTAAGGCCAGGATTGAACTAATTCTTCCACATGTGTCTTGGGTTCAGGTCCCAAAACCTCTGGAAAATACAGCACTTCTTTGTAGCCCTCGGTCGCTATTCCTTTTATCGCATTTTCTCTTTCTTTCATAGAGTTGCGAAGTTGAGTAAGGCCGGTTTGCTCAGCGGTTGGCTGCCAGGCGTCAAGATAGGGACTTAGGGATTTGTTGACGACCAAATAAGAGTCTTGGTGCATAAATTTTTGAGCACCAGATTGAAGCCCTACGGCTTCGTCTGCCTTTTGCTGTTCCACACTGGTAACTAAAAACCAATTGGATTCCTGGTGCTTCTTCAGGGTCTCCTGAAAGGCGAGAGCATCAAGAAAGGCTTGGCGATTGCGATAAAGTCCGCTGATAGCATCGATAAATTCATCGACAAAGGCTTCTCCAGTGACTTTTTCGAGATACTTCAAAAGTTTCTTCACTCCCGATTGAACGAGTAGTGAGAGAAGCCCTGGTTTTTCTTTTTCATTCTCACTTGTGAATTTCTTGCCAAGGTATTTAAAAATATCCACAAAGGATTGGTCAAAAAAGTGATAAATTTTTTGGGTAGATTCAAGA
>SBGE01000260.1 GCA_006226755.1 Deltaproteobacteria bacterium
ACATAGTCTTCTTCAGCTTTAGAAATTGAAATTTTGAGAGATTGCTTTACTGTCAACTTTGCTCTCGGACCAATGTTTACGTAAACAGGAATAGAAAGACCTAGAAGATCGAGTAGACTTCCTCCATATCTTACGAAAACTCCACCTGTTGTTACTGTTGAGAAGACTTCGCCTTCTTGCATTTTTGAAAATTCATCTTTCGACATAGGGACATTTTCAAAGCTGAATGGCTCTGCCAAAAGTGCGTCTTTGTATGTAGGGTAGTGCCTTACGTTTACGAAAGATTGTTCATTGATGGCACCTGCCTGAAGACCCGGCATGACATAATGATTAAAAAGAACGTTGGCAGTTAAAGTCGTGAGCTGCTGGATCAAGCTTGGTCCAAGACTAACTGTATCTACGGCCAACCAACCTTCTTGCTGATCTGGCATGATTCTTCTTGAAACTCGTGGATTCAAAAATCCTTTTGAGTATACAATTCCTGCTAGTCCTAATTCATCTTGTTCTTTAACCCACTCAGGAGTGTTCTGATTTTCATAAAGTTCTTCCCAGCGAGGAGCAGTTCTGTCTTGAAGATCTAGAAGCTCTGATTGATATTCGGCAATATCAGAATCAGTGGCAGGAGCTCCAAGTTCAGCATAAACATTACTGAATGAAAGAGAGAAAACAACGATAAATAGGTGTAGTAGTTTTTTACAAGTCATAAGCAGGGTCGTATTCTCCAAACATGAAGTAAAAAGGTTTTAATCTATCGCCTTCCTGACTAATGAGAGGATGGGCATATCCTGCTTCGATGCTGGTACCCAGAAATGTGTCTCTTAGATTGGCACGTACGCCAAGTCCACCGACAGCTCTTAAACCATCCATACTGGTAAAACTTGTACCAACACTGGCCGCTTCGATGAAAATCACTCCCTTGATTCTATTTTTAATCAATGGGAATGAATAACTGGCGTTCATGCTGATAAGAGCATTGGCGCCAACTCCACTATTGTTAGGTGTAATTGATCTAGAATCAAAACCTCTAATCGTACCAATCCCACCAGCATAGAATTTTTCAAATACTGGAGCTTTATCTGAGGCGTATCCAAGAGTAATTCGTCCACTTAAAGTGTGACTTGCTCCAGAGCTATTTTCACCGAGAGATACAGCTCCAACAATTTCAGTGAATGCCTTAAGATAAGCACCTTCGTCTGCATAAGATGGAAGAAGGGCTAGCTTGATTCTGTGTCCTTTCTTGACATCTCCGGCTGAATCTCTAGTTTCATTTTTGTAAACAAGGGTCGAGATCATCCCGATGATTCTGGTTTCTTTTCTCACATCCACGTTTTGAGCTTGGTAACCTTCGGCCATGTCATCAAGAGTGACAAATTCAAGTCTTGCGCCAAAACCGATTCTAAGTTGCTCAGTAATGGCCTTTTCAATCATGATACGAGTTCTGATTCTTTGTTGGTCGTATTGGTCACCTTGTCTATCTTCGTAATCAACACGAGCTTCAAGTTCAAAATCTGAACCGAAGAGGTGAGGATCAGAGAAAATCAGACCAAGTCTATTCACTTCTTCTGAGGCCATAGCCTGAATGGAAAGTCCAAGACCAGTTCCAAAAAGGTTATTGTTTCCATAAGCAAAAGAACCATTTGGACCTGAAGCAGATGCCCCAAAGCCAAAAGAAATGTACTGAGTACCAGCTTCTTTCACTTGAACAAGCAGTGTTCCTTTATTTTCACCTTCCATAGGAACGTAATCGATTTTTACATCCGAGTAGTAACCAGTGGCCTTCATCTTATCCAAAGTCTTTTGGATTTTTTCGATATTGACCAGATCACCTTTTTCAAATTTAACATCGAGAAGGATTCTCTCTGGCTTCATCTTTTCATGGCCTTCAACTTTGATGTCCTCAACGTACTGCTTTTCACCTTCTTTGATAAGGATTCCAAGAGCACCAGTCATCGGATCATAGCTAGAGAGAGTTTGTACTAGAGCGAATCCATTTCTACCGTAGTGTTGTCTTACTTTTTGAAGACCTTGTCTCAAATCTCTTTCAGAGAAATATTTGATTCTATCTAGGCCAGAAAGTTTCTTGATTGAATTTGCTTCAAAAGCCTTGGCTCCGTCGACAGTAACTTTGTTCACTCTGTAGCGACGACCTTCTTCAATGATAATTGTAATCCATGCATACTTATTATTTTGAAGCTTGATGTCGTGTTGGAGTTTGACATCGAGAAACCCATTATCTTTATAATGACGAAGTACGGCCTCAAGATCTTCTTCTAAAGTAAAATCATTGTAGCTAGGGTGAGAAGCTAGAAACCAGCTTCTGGTCCGGGTTTTCATCACATCTTTTAAAATATCATCACCAATCGAGTGATTGCCGTAGAAGTTTATTTTTTTAATTCGAACTCTTTGTGAACCTGGCTTTACGAGAAATTGCACTTCCAGATCTTTTTCACGAGATCCTTCAACCAGCTTGTGTTCAACTTTAACTTTAGGATATCCTGCTCGAACATAAGTCTTTCTTAGATATTCTTTATCTCTTTCTAAAGTATCAGTTCTAAAGGCCCTGGCCTTCTTGGTCGCCAGTCCATCTAGAAGTCCTTCAAGTTCAGCGCCGCCCTCATCTACTAGAATCCGCACAATACGGACGACTCTCTTCTTTTGAAATGTGTAATTGAGATAGACTTTGCCTTCTTCAGAACCCGGCTCAATAGAGGCCGAAACATGTTCATATTGAGGAAGCTTTTTCATGAACAATTGGATGTCATCAGTGAGATATTCACTGTTTAGGATTTCACCCTCTTTAGTTTTGATCTTATCTTGAATTTGAGACATGTCGACGTCATCACCTTTATCTGTGATGTAAGTGATCCTTTCAATGATGTACTGATCATGGACCTCAGCGAACACGCTTGTATGAAACAAGAGCAAGCAAGGAATGAGTACTGTCGACAACAACTTCCGCAAAAACAACCTCAGCGACAAATAGTGATTATGCAGTGCATTATAGCTGAGATTCTCCACTGATTCTCCCCAGTTGTAAAAGTTACACGGCTGTAAATACTCGAAAACACTATCATTTTTGGTCTAGATCTCGGTCAATTTAGAAAAATTTATAGATATGTGCCGCGGCGCGCATTTGTGTGCTATTTTGCGGCCGACATTAACCATTCAAGAGGTAACTATGAAAAAACTGATGGCACTAATCCTTCTCGGACTCTTTTCAATTTCATTTGCTGGAGCTCAGGATATCGATCTTCCAGAATACATGATTGAAAGAGAAGTTTCAGTCAAAGAACTTGCTGATCTCGAAGTTAGAACAAATTCTTTAAGAGAAGAATTCAAACATGAGTCAAGCTTGATGCAAGATACTACTGATCTTATCGAGGGAAAAATTCAAGCCGCTATGATCGATAGTATTCTGAGAAGTCTTAACAAAGCACAAAGTCTTATGGATTCAATTCAGTCTGATTCTGATTTGACCAGAGAGGCCATCGACAGCATCAAAAAAGAATTGGATGTTGCTGAAGCCTTGATTAAAGAATTGAATGTATAAGAGATTTGATTTAATTTCAATTTCATGAATAGTGAAATTGGTAAGGGATTGATCATACTGGGCATCTGCTTGATTATAGTAGGTGCCTTTTTGGTCTTTTGGAAGGGGAGTTTTCCTCTTGGGAAATTGCCCGGAGATATACGAATTGAGGGAAAAAACGGAAGTTTTTACTTTCCTCTGACATCTAGTTTGCTGATCAGTGCTATTCTTTCGCTGGTGGCCTGGTTATTTAAATATTTCAACAAATGAGAGGTTCGACGATGAAAACATTGATGATTTTGTTCTCTGCCTTTTTTCTTTCCACGGCCTTTGGTCAAAACACAAAAACTTTGGACCAGGAAATGGCAGATTCTTTTGCTCGCATGAGAAAGATGATGGAATCCCATTCGAAGATGATGGATCAAATGATGAACTCCTTGGTGACAGACCAAGATTTTGCAGATTTTGGAAATGGATTGAATTCAGGACCTGAGTTGGTCCGAAAAGATGAAAACTCTGAAGTACATTATGAACTCAATATGGATGGAGTGGATCGTAATTCATTGAATATCAAAGTAGAAAATGGAATGATCAGTGTCAGTGGTCAAAGTCGTATTGAAAACATCAAAGAAGAAAACAATATGAAAAGTAAAAGTGTTTCTATTTCTTCTTTTTCAAAATCGATTCCAGTTCCGGAAGGAGTTGAGGCCAATAGTTTTCAGATTGAAGAAAAAGATCAGAAAACACTTCTTCTTAAATTTAAAAAAGTGAAAATCTAATATGGAAAATAGAAGAGAGCTCCTTCTCAATGAAATGAAAGCACTTGAAGAGAAGGAGATCTCTTGTAAAGACTGTAATGGAAAATGTTGTACATTTATAGCCAACTCCATGCAGACGACGCCACTTGAAACCATCGAAGTTTACAATTGGCTGAAAAAAGAAGGGCGAATTGAAGAGTCCCTCAAGCTTAAACTTAAAAAATGTATCAAAGATTTTCGTTTGGATATGGAGATTTCCACAGGGAAAAACTCCACTTTTAGACGCAGTTACACCTGTCCATTTTTCATGGACCGCAATCTTGGGTGTTCGATAGCACCTGAAGTCAAACCCTATGGTTGTTTGGCCTTTAACCCCAAAGTTTACGGGATTACAGATGGTCAGCACTGTGAAAGTCGTATTGATTTGCTTGAAGAGCGTGATAAGCGCTTTGCATCACAAGAAAATCTTGAAAATGAAAGACTGAAGAAGGACTTAGGGCTTAACTGGGACAAGAGTCCTTTCCCTCTGGCACTTCTTGATATCATGGAGCGTTTGGACAATAACGCCCCTTGATGCCATAATTTCCTTCTAATTCAGGAGGATCTCATGCAAATCAGAAAAGTCGTCATTTGTGGCGGAACCCGAATCCCATTCGTTAAATCATTCACCAAATACAACGATTCCAATAACAAGGAAATGATGACATTCGTTCTCAAGGATCTTGTGAATAAATTCAATCTTCAAGGCAAGATCATTGGAGAAGTCGCTCTCGGTGCTGTTATGAAACACGCTGATGATTGGAACATGGCCCGTGAATGTGTTCTTGGATCAGGACTCAATCCTCAAACTCCGGCCTACGATCTTCAAAGAGCATGTGGTACTTCACTTTCAGCTGTCATCCAGCTCTCCAATAAAATTGCTCTCGGACAAATTGATGTAGCGATTGCCGCGGGAACGGATTCAAACTCTGATGCACCTCTTGAACTTTCAAAAGGACTTTCAAAAAAATTAATGGCCGTTTCTCAGGCCAGAACATTGGTCGATAAAATTTCAGTTGTTCCTCAACTTCGACCTAAAGATTTTGTTCCAAAAGCACCGACAGCAGGTGAGCCGCGAACAGGTAAGTCTATGGGACAACATTGTGAAATGATGGCTAAAGAATGGGGTGTAACAAGAGAAGAGCAAGATACACTCACTTATGAATCTCATCATAAAGCTGCAGCAGCTTATGAAGAGGGATTTTATAACGATCTAGTCACTCCATTTAAAGGTCAGGAAAAAGACGGAATCTTGAGACCTGATACTTCAATGGAAGCGCTGGCAAAATTGAGACCAGCTTTTGATCGCTCAGAAAAAGGAACACTGACAGCTGGAAACTCCACCTCGCTTACAGATGGAGCAGCCGCTGTACTTTTGGCAAGTGAAGACTATGCCAAGGCAAATGGTCTTCCGATTTTGGCGTATTTCAAAGACGCTGAAGTTGCAGCAGTGGATTTCCTTGGAGGAGAAGGATTGTTGATGGCACCTGCCTATGCTGTTCCAAGACTTCTTCAAAGAAATAATATGAAGCTCCAGGATTTCACTTTTTATGAAATCCATGAGGCGTTCGCTGCTCAAGTACTTTGCACACTGAAAGCTTGGGAGAGCGATGATTTTTGTAAGAATAAACTTGGCCTAGATGGTGCTCTTGGTAGCATTGATAGATCAAAAATGAATGTGAAAGGTGGATCAGTTGCCATTGGTCACCCTTTCGCAGCAACTGGAGCCAGAATCACTGCAGGTCTGGCCAAAATTCTCGACCAGGCAGGCTCGGGTACGGGGCTGATCTCGGTCTGTACCGCGGGAGGTATGGGTGTTACTGCAATTCTTGAAAAGTAGTTTTCTGATTCTTTGTTTGATCACTTTATCAACAGCTCACACTGCTGGAAGGAAGAAAGAGTACATGAAGCCTAGTAAGGAAGAACTAAAAAAGAAACTGACGCCTTTGCAATACAAAGTAACTCAGAAAGATGGAACCGAAAGACCATTTGATAATGAGTATTGGGATAATAAGAAAGATGGTATCTATGTCGATATCGTTTCAGGAGAACCTCTCTTTTCAAGTACTCATAAATACAAATCTGGAACAGGATGGCCTTCTTTCTTTCAGCCTTTGGTTAAAGAAAACATCGTCGAGAAAACAGATCGCAAACTTTTTATGACTAGAACAGAGGTCCGCTCTAGGCATGGAGACTCTCACCTCGGACATGTTTTTACTGATGGACCACAACCTACCGGTCTTCGTTATTGTATGAACTCCGCAGCTCTTCGTTTTATCCCCAAGGAAAAATTGAAAGAAGAAGGTTATGAAGAGTTCATGTATTTATTTGAAACTGAAACAGAAAATAAAGATAAAAAGGAAAATTAAATGTCCTACGAAACTTTAAAACTTGAAAGAAACAACGGCATTCTGGAAATTACTGTTAATCGTCCAGATAAACTCAATGCTTTGAACGCAACAGTACTTTCTGAACTCAAAAAAGTTTTAGAAGAAGTCAAAGCAGATGGTTTTGAAACAAAAGGAATCATCCTAACAGGTGAAGGTGACAAAGCTTTTATCGCCGGAGCTGATATTAAGGGTATGAGTGAGATGACTCCAGATCAAGCTGAATCGTTTGGTGCTCTCGGACAAGATGTTTCAAGACTTTTTGAAACAGTTCCCGTTCCTGTCATTGCTTGCGTGAACGGCTTTGCGCTAGGTGGGGGATGTGAAATGGCCATGAGTTGTGACTTCATTTATGCCACCAGTAATGCTTTGTTTGGACAACCTGAAGTTAATCTTGCTTTGATTCCAGGTTTTGGAGGTACTCAACGTCTTCGACGTTATGTGGGAGTTGCTCGTTCAAAAGAAATTATCTACACCGGAAGAAATATTAAAATTGATGAGGCCGAAAAAATTGGTTTGGTCACAAGAGTTTTTAATTCCAAAGATGAGATGATGAGTGCTGCTAGGGAGACTTTGGGAGTCGTTGCCTCTAAATCTCCTTTGATTATTGCCAAGTGCAAAGAAGTGATCAATGCAGGTGAGTCGGCCGATATTGATCAAGGTCTTTCGATTGAAAAAAGCGGATTTAAATCTGTCTTTTCGACACAAGATACCAAAGAAGGACTGGCTGCCTTCTTAGAAAAACGTAAGCCAAATTTCACTGGAAAATAATTTCATTTCCTTCCCTTGACAAAGATCTTAGAGATATCAAGTTAGGGGAAGGAGATTTCGAATTATGAAAGTTGCATACACAGCACAACATGTCATGATGATGTCAAAAGGACATGTTTATCACATTCATCGCGGTATGATTCCATTGCCTGCGGCCAAAGCTATTAAGCTCCTTAAGAAAACTAAGCGAGATAATAAAAAGAATAGAAAAGATCGATAGTCTTAGTAGAGGATGTTGAGTCTCTTAACAAACTCCGGAGTTGCAGGCAGACGTTCACTTGTCTCTCTTATGTAGCGTGTCTCAACTTCTATTTTTTCTCTGGAGATTTCTAAAGTCTTCATCAGCTTTTGATGATCCTCGACCAATTTTTTATTTTTCTGGTCTTCAACCACTTGAAGGTTTTGCTGATGCGAAAGAGGGTGAAGTCTATTGATAAAACTCATATGAGCTTATCGGTTTGATGAGCTAGAAAGTTGAGTTTTTTAGTCTTGTGTTGCGTGATTCTGGTTAGTTATCCAGCTACCCTTGGCCAAAAACATGAGAAAACTTCCAATCATGACCATAACCAAGCACATGAGCTGGCCCATTGATAGCCCGGCGATAATAGTTCCAAGTTGTGGATCTGGCTGTCTGTAGAATTCAACCAAGAAGCGGAAAGCTCCATACAAAATCAAAAACAGAGAGCTCAAAAGTCCGGGGTGTGTTTTCATTTTCTTTTTAAATGCCCAAAGGATGATGAATGTAAGAAGACCCTCAGTCAGTGCTTCATAAATTTGTGAAGGGTGCCTTGGAGAAGTTCCAAAGCGTGGGAAAACAACCGCCCAGGGAACATCGGTTATTCTGCCCACCAATTCACCATTGATGAAATTGGCGATTCTGCCAAAGATCAAGACAAATGGGGCCGCTACCGCTAAGGGATCAGCAAACAGATAAAAGTTTTGGGCCTTCTTTTTGGCAACAATGAAAATGCTAATCGCTACGCCTAGCAATGCTCCATGAAAACTCATCCCACCTAACCAAATCTTTGGAATGTATGATGGGTTCTTTATAAAGAAGTCTAAGTTGTAAAACAGTATGTAAACAACTCTGGCCCCCAAGAACATTGAGATCCATCCCCATTGAAGATAATGTGATAAATCCTTTGCGCTCAAATCGATCTCACACTTCTTTCTAAGGTGGTGGGTCGACCAAAGAATCCATAGAAATCCGAGGAAGTACATGAGCCAATACCAAGGTAAAACGAGCCAACCCCAGTCGATGGCCAATGGATTTATGCTATGAGTTAGATATTCTTTCACGTCTATAACTTCTCTATGTACTTCTAGTAAATTTTATAACACATTGAATATTTTTGGTTTTTGCGACGTGTTGTGGAAAAGATGTGAGCTATAGGCAGGGAGAAAAGGGGAATCACTTGTAAGAACTTGTTAGTGTACGATTTCGGTAAGGTTTTCCTAGTATGACTAGGCGAAATCAATCGGAGGAAAATTTATGATAAGGAAGTCACTTACACTACTAGTTGGACTTACATTAACGGCATCTGTTTATGCTGCTAACGAAAAAACAATCTGTGGAGAAACAGACGATAGAGTCCCTTCATATAACCCTAAAGTTGCAAGAGCTCTTGGATCAATGACTGAGCCTGCTGGTTGTACCATCACGATGATTGGTAGAACTTGCGCAATCTCAGCTGGTCACTGCCATACTACTTTTGGATTTGCTGAATTCAATACACCACTTTCTGCTAACGGGAGCATTCAGCACCCAGGTCAGGAAGATATCTATGAAATCGATAAATCATCTGCTGTTTACACTAATGGTGGTCAAGGTAACGACTTTGCTGTTGTTAGAATCAAGCAAAACTCACTAACTGGTAAACTTCCAGGAGATGCTCAAGGTCATTACGAAGTATCTTTTAATATGCCGGCAGAAGGTGACATGGTTAGAATCACTGGTTACGGTGCTGACTATGGTGACGATGACAGAAACTTTGCTCAGCAAACACACTCTGGTCCAATCACAACACTTAACAGAGGTTCATCTGTTATGAATCACCAAGCGGATACAATGGGTGGAAACTCTGGTTCTTCAATCATTCATGAGAAGACTGGAAAAATCATCGCTATTCACACTCACGGTGGATGTTATTCAAGAGGTGGATCAAACGCTTCAACTTTGATCGCTTCACATGACAAACTAAAACAAGCAATTCAGTCTTGTTTGCAGTGGGAAGAAGACAACCTATAAAAATAAATTTTCCTTAATTTATATAAAAGGCCCGTTTGTCGGGCCTTTTTTTATTCCTTTATTTGCAATCATCACTTTCATTCGCGATAATGAATTCATGTCGAGAATTGCTTACATATTGTTGTGTCTCATTATTTTTTCTTGTTCTACCAGTCCAAAGAAAACTGTGGTTGAAAAAGAAGTCCCTCCACCTCCTGCACCACGTGTAGACTTGAAAGTCATCAATCTTGAAATTCACAATGGTTTTGTTAAAAAAATTGAATATGAAATCAAAGAAGATGTCACACTTTTAAAACTCAAGTGTAATGGACGAGATAATGGTTTTGATAAGACACAAAAAGGAATCCGATTTTTTGTTTCAGCACCTTATAAATTTGAGGTCGATAAATTCAATTGCCAACTTTCCAGCGACAAGTTTGGGTGGACTCCAATTGTTAATTTCACAATTAAGGCCTATCCCTACAGACAAGAGTTTTTGAAAGTTCCAAAGAAGCATGTTGATCTTGCTCAAAAAGATATTGATCGTTGGTTGAAAGAAAAAGAAAAACTTAAAGAGGTATACGAAGCTGCTATTTTAGATCGAGCTCTTTTTACAGAAGAATTTAAAAGACCATTGAACTCCAAAGTTACATCTGATTATGGAAAGAGTAGAGTATTTAACGATAAAAAAGATTCGTGGCATTCTGGAATTGATTTTCGCGCCAGAAAACCAACTCCAATACCCAACTCCAATCGAGGAAAAGTGGCTTTTACCGGAGATCTTTTCTTCAATGGTTTGACTGTGATCATTGATCATGGTTTGGGAATATTTAGCATGTATTGCCACCTCTCAAAAATCAATGTTCAAGAAGGGGAGATCATTCCACAAGGTGAGATTGTTGGCCTTTCTGGAAATACTGGTCGCTCCTCTGCACCTCATCTTCATTGGGGGGTAAAGGTAAGTGGAAACTGGATCAATGGCTTTTCGCTACTTGATCAAGGAATCTGATTAAAATCCTCATTTCGTTGGCATCAAGATTCGGTATTTAAACTAGTTATTTCAGCTAGTTAAGTCTGAAATTACTCCAAATAGTGCTTGAGATCAGTACCTTAAGTTACGATAAGAAAGTTGGAGTGAGTTTAAAGATGTTACTACGAAAGCTGATGAGCCTAATTTTGATATGTGGGCTTTTAACAACAAGTGTTTTTTCCCAAGAGCAATCCTATTGGATGAATGCTGGTGCTGGGAATATCTATCAGGCCTTTCAGACATATTCTAAACTTCAAGACCTCATTAATAATCCAGATCGAAGCAATGAAATTGAAGGTGCTTTAAAATCTGTTCAGGAGAATTGGGGTGATCTTTCCAAAACACATTTAGCTGATGAAATTCTGGCCCGTGCGAAGAAGCTTAAAAAGCTTAAAATCATCATGGATGGTTTCAATAAGTGTTTAAGTGATGGAGAAACTCAAAAGAGAATGGCCCTCTCGATTATTAATACCATCAGAACTTTACCAGAAAATAAAATTGAAATGGATCAAGAGTGTATGGCCAGAGTCGTTGAAGAACTGACGATGGTATCAACCGATAGCCTTTTGAATGCCTTTGCTCCGGTAAATTATATGTATGCTAGAACTTCTGAAAAGGATTTTAAAGATCTTGTCAGTAAAAGATGGGAGGCGATGGTTGCAGGAGATCAAGCTAAAGCTGAAGAGCTTAATGAGAAGATCGCAAAAATAGAGGACGAAGTTCATGAGAGGAATGAGAAAAAGAAAAAAATGAAAGATGAGATCCGAAAGAAGATCTACAATAAAGTTCGTGATCAAATGATCAGGATGCATGGAATCTTTAATTATCTTCTAGAGAGTGAAGGTGAAAATAAAAGTAAAGCTCAAAAGATCGAAGAATCTCTGAAGGCCACTTGTAAAGGCTGCTCCGATGAAGAATATGCTGCAGCTAAAAAAGAATTGGAAAGCAGCATCGCCAATCTTGAAAAGCTCAATGTGAAGCCTGTTAATACAAAAATGCTTAGAAGAAAATTTGCCAACGATGTGATTAATCTTGCTGGCGAAATTTATGAAGTTAAAGAAAGAAGAATTTATGATGATGAAGGTAACTTGATTAAAAGGGAGAGTGCAGATCAAGATCTGAGTCATTTGAGAATCAATTATGAGTTTACTCCCAAATCGAATGAATTTACC
Organism: Deltaproteobacteria bacterium; assembly: GCA_006226755.1. Lineage (GTDB taxonomy): Bacteria > Bdellovibrionota > Bacteriovoracia > Bacteriovoracales > Bacteriovoracaceae > M0603. The sequence goes on from SBGE01000260.1 coordinate 11,914, forward strand.
GACCGAGCCAAGGCCTACGAAGCTTTAAGGAAATTCGAGAGAAACCGAGATATTGAATTCAGATCCAAATATGGTCAGTTGGCAGAACTTGGAATTATTCCTGACAGCTCGACAGTTCAACCAAGAATTCTTGAAGAAGAAGCACCGGATGGAACCAAGAAATTCAGAGTTCAATTACGTCGTTGTGAGCCAGGAAAAGAATGTGCAAATTTGTTTCAAGAGGAACCAGAATGGGGAGGAACACTCTCTGCCAATCTTGTTGAAATGTTTGGACTCAGTGATTTAGATATCGAAAAATTCAAGAAATCAAGACTCTCTTCTATTGAAGAGGCGATGGAACAATATGATGAAATGGCTCAGGGCAAGGACTTTGATTCGATGCTCGACAAATTGATTCTCAATAATCCTCTTATTACAGGTGAAGTTCTTAACGAAAACCCTCAAGACTATCTTCAATTAATCTGTGAACGCGCTGAAAAAGTATCTAACGATAAGAATTTTGATGACAAGCTTCGAAGCATTTATTTGGGAATTTCTGCTGCTCTGATTATTGGTGGCTTTATTTTTGCGGCTCCGATTGCGGCCAGTCCGTTACTTGGAACAATTCTTTTTGGTTCATGGTATGGATTGACGGGAGTCAGTGCTTATTTTGGAATCAAAGCTTATAACAATACTGAACTGGCTCAAGGAGCATGTTACTCCGGAACTGGGGATCAAAATACATGTGCCATGATCCAACAGTATTATGACGATCAAAAATCAGCCATGCTTTTTGGTGTCATGGTTCCAGGGTCTCATTTGTTGAAATACGCCGATTTCGCAACCAAGGCCACATTGGGGGTCACAACCAATGTTCAGGGGACCTTCAATACTGTGGCTAAAATCAGAAGTCGAACTTTGACTTTTCACGCTCAGGGATCTTACTGGGTTGATCAGGCCTATAGCAACCAAGTCGAAAACAATATTCAAGACATGCTTGGACTTAGTGATGAGGATCTTGCGGCTCTATCTGCTGAAGATCGTAAAGAGATTGTCACCATTATCAGTCACGTTACTGAAAAAGAGGGCGAAGCTGGAGTCAGACAGCTAGTCTATGCCATCAAAACCATTAAATGGATTCAGCGTAATGGTCAGAACGTGGAAAAAGAATTGAAAGGTCTCAAACTTCTAGAAGAGGCCAGACGTCTTAAAAACAATTTGAATTAGTATTTCCTCTTTTACGTTGCAAAATTTATGAGTAGTCACTCCCCATAAGGAGTGAGGGCGGTCATTCATGACCACCCTCGGAGAGCACATCAGACTTTAACGACACTGTGGCCAGTAAACCAGGGGAGGGCCACAAGGACCGGGGAGAGCCGGTCACTTATTGAACATCTTCCTTCTTGGAAGCACTAAGCATTCTGTTTAGAAATCCTTCTGGCTTGTCCTTGATTTCAATCTTTTTGGCTTCTTTGATTTCAACCTTTGGGACAGCAACTCTAAGAACTCCATTTTCAAAGTGAGCATCCACTTTATCAGACTGAGCATTTTTGGGAAGTGAGAAAGCTCTCTCAAATCGACCAAATGAACGCTCAACGTATGCGTCTTTTTTCACTTCGTTTTTTCGCTCTCCCCAAACTCTGAGGACATTATCTTTGACTTCGATATTCACATCTTCTTTGGGGATACCGGGAAGATCGAAGCTCATCATCCAGTGGTCTTCATCTTCTTCGATGTCCACTGCTGCATTGAATTTTTGGAGCGAGCTCATGTCATTTTTAAAGACTTTTTCGAATTCCTTGTCGAGGTCGTCAAAAAAATTAAAAGGACGAGCATCGTTCCATCTAGCTAATTCTCTTCTCATAAAAGACCTCCTAAATTTCAGTTAAACTTTTGGTGGCGCACATCACCACCCCATCTGAGTACAAGATGGAATCAAAATTTTGGATGTCAATAGTTGGTAAATATTTAAAAAATGGGGAGTTTCTTTTTCTTTTTAAAATACTGTCTAATTCCGCGGGCGACACCATCAGCATAACGATTCTGAAAACTTTCAGATAATATCTTTTCGATATCTTTGTCATTTGAAATAAAACCCGCCTCTAGAAGTACAGAGGGGCGTTTGCTAAGGGCCAGAACATAGAAAAGTGCAGGCTTGATACCTCGATCCGTTAGGTTGAACTTCGTTTTGACTCTCGTCGTGATATTGCTGTGGATAAGAGTGGCGAGTCTCTTCGAACTTGGAGCGGTTCTTTGAATCACCAGATCTGCTAAAATCTGATTGATGATCATCTCGTCACCTTTGGCATCTCTGTTTTCGATAGATTCAATTTTTTTTACTGCTTCATCTTTGTGGTTGTCCAAATAATATGTCTCGTAACCATGACCACTTTTGGTATGGGCAGAATTGAGATGAACAGAGACAAAGATGTCGGCCTTGATTTTGTCGGCGAGCTCTGCTCGCTCTTCCAAGGACAATGTCCTGTCGAGACTACGAGTTAGGTATACTTGATAGTTTTTCTTCAGTTTTTGCTGAATCTTTTTAGCGATTCGTAAAGCTAGGTCCTTTTCACAAATAAATTGGGAATTAGCTTTGGGTTTGCTATAGGCGGTTTTAGCACCACAATCTTCTCCTCCATGACCTGGATCGATCAAAATGACTTGCGCCAATGCAGGTCTTGAGAGAAGTCCAAGCAAGAGGGGAATGGTGAATAGTGTCTTCCTGACATTTATCATCTATCAAAAGTTTAAAAGACGAACGGAAATTTGTCCATGTAAGTCACAAGACACTATAATGAATGTACAGGAGAATTCATTGAATTTTGATTGGGATTTTGGCATTTCTGAAGCATTGAGTTTTGAGGATTACGCCTATTTTTATTTGATTATGAACTTGATCGGACTCGTTCTCTCCGTCCGTGCCATCATGACCGCTAGAACCAGTCAAAGTGCTGTCGCTTGGGCGATTTCCTTAATTACTTTTCCGATTATATCAGTTCCTATCTTTTTAATGATCGGGCGCCGTCGTTTTCACGGTTATGTTGATGCCAGAAGGGAAGGTGTTCTGGAAATCAATTATCTTGGGCGTGATGTGGCAAAAGAATTGGAAGAGCATTATCCGAGCGAACAACAGAATCTTGGGGATTATGTTGTCTTTGAGGAGCTTGCTGCTTTGAGTTTCACTGGAACAAATTCAACGAAACTTTTGATTGATGGAAATGAAACCTTCAAATCCATGTTTGATGCCATCAATAAAGCACAGAAATACGTTCTGGTTCAATTTTATATTGTTCGTCCCGATTATCTAGGTAATACATTGGCCGATTTACTTAAAGAGCGAGCTCGAAAAGGGATAGATGTTTACTTTCTTTATGACGAGATTGGTTCTCATGGGCTAACGAGAGACTTTATTGAGGATCTTCGAAAAAACAAAGTTAAGATGATTCCTTTTGTTTCAAGCCAAGGCCGTGCAAGTCGATGGCAAATCAATTTCAGAAATCATCGGAAGATCTGTGTCGTCGATGGCACAATCGGATTTGTTGGAGGTCATAATCTCGGGGTTGAGTATATTGGGAAAGACTCCTATTTTGGCCATTGGCGAGACACTCATTTACGCATTGAAGGACCTGCTGTTTTAGGTTTGCAATTGGCCTTTGTTGAAGATTGGTATTGGAGTTCGAAAATTCTTCCAAAGTTGATTTGGGATGTCGATCCAGGTCAAGGGGATAAGAGAATCTTGAACCTGCCGACTGGACCTGCAGATGAAACTGAAAGCTGTGGTCTCTTTTTTCTTCATGCCATCCATCATGCTAAGAAAAGATTGTGGATTGCTTCTCCATATTTTATTCCTGATACTCCAGTTATTCAGTCCTTGATATTGGCCTCTCTCAGGGGAGTCGATGTTCGTATTCTGATGCCTGGTAAACCTGATCGACAGATTGTCCATTTTGCCAGCCTTGGTTATGTTGATCAGTGTGTAAAAAGTGGGGTTAAGGTTTATCGTTACAAAGAAGGATTCATGCACCAGAAAGCAATCATCGTTGATGACGACTTTGCAAGTATTGGAACTGCGAATCTGGACAATAGATCATTTCGTTTGAATTTTGAAATTATGACAATCGTGATTGATAAAGAATTTAACAAAGAAGTCGAAGAAATGTTCCTTCGAGATTTCGAGCAATCAGAGCTTGTCGATAAATGTGAACTTGATGGAGCTTCATACCTTCACCGTTTTTTGGCTCGATTTGCTGATATGTTTTCACCAATATTATGAAAGTTAAAATTGTTTCCTGGAACATTCACAAGGGCTTTAATTTTGCGAATACTAAATTCATTTTGGAGCAAATTCGTGAGCTATTAAGAGAGACAAAAGCAGATATTCTTTTTCTCCAAGAAGTAGTAGGAGAAAACAAAAAGCATGCATTGAATTTGAATCAATGGCCGAGTGAAGGGCAATTTGAGTTTTTGGCCGACCAGAATTGGGACTTTCAGGCCTATGGTAAAAATGCAGTATGGACAGATCGTCATCATGGGAATGCCATTCTTTCCAAGTTTGAAATACTGAAGTCTGAGAATATAGATTTAACCGTGAACAAATTTGAATATCGAGGACTCTTACATGCAGTACTTGATATCGAGGGCAAGTCTGTTGACCTCTTCAATGTTCACTTGAATCTTCTCCATAAGCATCGACTCCTCCAAGTAGAGCAAATTATTGAAAGAGCACTTACTTCTCTCAATAGCGATATATTGATTTTGGGAGGAGATTTTAATGACTGGACTGGAAGTGTTAGTCACATGTTGGAGGATCGTATCGGATTATCAGAAGTGTTTCTTTTAAGTAATGGCGCACATGCTAGAACCTTTCCGAGTTTTATGCCCTTACTCCCATTAGATAGAGTCTACTTTAAAGGCGCCAGTTTAATTCATTGTGAAGTATTGAAAAACTCGGAATTCAAATATCTTTCTGATCATCTACCGGTAATGGTGGAGTTTGAAATTTAGATAACATCCAATTTCTTTTTGGTAAATTCAGTCAACTCTTTCCTGTCCATCATTGCTTTTTGGATTTCAACATCTTGATCAACTTTAAGTTCTGAGGCATCAATCAAATTGATAAGGCGCTTGTACTCTTCCATTCTTTGCACATAGAGTTCCGGCCTGATAGGGCTCAAGCTAATAAGGAAGTGTGCCTGTTGATTTATACTTTTTACGCTCACGCGCAGCTCATCGGTATCTCTTTGTAGATACTTGAGTGGAAAGATCGTTTAATCCTTATTTTTCAAAGGGTTAGTGAACTACTTTGGAAGGATGTGGCAAGCTCCACCACCATTCTTTTCAAAATACTTCTGATGGTATTCTTCGGCCTTCCAAAATGTTGCAGGTCCATTGATTTGAGTGACAATAGGGTCTTTAAAAACTTCTTGTCTCTCTAGGAGTTCGATTGTGTTTTTTGCCAGCACTTCTTGATCTGCAGAAGTAACAAAGATAGCAGAACGATACTGACTTCCGACATCAGGTCCTTGTCTATTTAAAGTGGTTGGATTGTGTATTTTGAAAAAGATTTCTAATAATTTTTCATAGGAAACTTCTGCAGGATCAAACTTGATCTCCAAGACTTCGGCGTGGCCAGTCTCTTCATAGCATACCTGTTTATAAGTGGGATTTTCAGTTCTTCCACCCATATACCCAACTGTCGTTTCCTTAACACCTTCAACTTGATCAAATACTTGTTGGACGCCCCAGAAGCATCCAGCTGCCAAATAAGCGGTTTCCATATTACCTCCACCTTATTAGGTGAATTCATATCATAAAATGTTACTTAAATCATATCCCCAAGATTAGATAAATCTTCGTCCTCTAAAGAATGGGTAGAGTAGGTAGGGCAATTTTTTTCGAAATCTAACATCTGAGTCCCTGAGGATGTGACTTCTTGGATACAGGTGTAAGTACTGCGCAGACTTTTGATTTTTGTACATTTTTGCATGATTTTAGCCTGGAGACAGAGATTTGTGTTTTGAATCGAGCTTGTAGAAGCAAAATGACGAATTCCTGCCACCATACGGCCATTGAGTTTGCCTTCAAGACTTCTTCTAATTTTGGTTGAGATCATGATGTCATACATCAGATTTAAGTTACTTTGGGAATAATGCTTAAGAGCACATTGATCCATGATCCCAAGACCTATCGATTTGTCCCTGAAGGACCATGCGATTTCATTGTTTTTCTTGAGTTCATATTCACCCTGAAGTCTGGTGACCTGACAGGAACAATATTTATCAGTCTGCAAAAGGAGCTCATAACCATTATCATCCTTTTGATTGGACAATAGTTCAGGATATTCTTTGATGACCATTCGACTAGTGATGATGTCTTCGATGCATTTTTCGATATCTGGATTGGTCTCCGGAAAGTTAAACAGCTCTTTGGAATAGGCCGCCTTGGAGATGGACCCCATTGAAAGAAGAAGGAAAAAGGTGATCAAGCTGTGCTTCATGGGTGACCTCCTAAAGTTAAGGGACTGCCCAGTAACAGCATCTTTATTTATTATACCAGAAAAAAAAGCTGAGATTGAGCGGGCAAACCCCGCTCCTAGAGCGTGATTTCGAGTACCTGACGGTGCTCACCCCACTTAGTGATAGAGATGAAAGGTAATAAAAGAGCGGTGATCAGTGTTTCTAGGCGTACTTTCAGCATGCTGCAGGTACTATCGTAGTATTTTTGAATACTGATGCCAGTCTAGATTTACGGAATATTTTTATAGATAGTCAGTGTGTCCTGACTATTTTGATGTACTCGGATTTGATGAATCACAGGCAGATCTTTCACAAAAGGGCTAAGGAGGTAAGAACTATCGCCCGAATTTATGGGTTGATGATCTTTTAAGTGGCCGTAGATTCTGTCTTTGAAAATGTGTTGAAAAGGAAATTCTGCCGCCAGATTATCTTTTACTTCGAGATTACTATCAAGATAGGTCAGCATCTTTTGATAAGTTTCAAAGTAGAGATTAAGATGAGGAGTTTCTTTATTTCTTATTGTTTTAAATTCATTTAATTGAAAGACAAGAAGGAATAGTATGACAATTTTTGGACCGTGATACTTGAGTAAAAATTCCTCAGACAAATGTATACCCCAGATCAATAATACCGGAAGAAGGATCAAGTAGTCTCTTCCTTGAGAGTCACCAGATAGACCAAAGAAGGCTAAATAGGGTAGACAGATAGCAA